>JAHHRH010000049.1 GCA_020025915.1 Sutterella sp. | reverse complement strand
CTTTGACATACAAACTATCCCCAGAGAGGTGTCTCACTTTCTGGGGATAGTTCACGACTAGGCGTGTTTTTGTGTATCTAGTTTCAGCCGTTTTTATTCAGTTGCGGCCAACTTTTGACCATTATGACTCGATGCGTCTTTTCGTATCGCCGAAATACATTTGCTCCTGCTTGAGCAAAAACGCCATCGTTTAAAATGCACGATAAGCCCCACACTTGACGAAGACTTGAGGCTTATCGTACCGATTGGTTAAGATTTCAAGCACTCACAGCGACCCATGAACCCAACGGCCACCGACCATCGTCGCAACCACGCCGACATCTTTAATACGCATCGGATCGATAGCGAAAATATCGTCTGTGAGCACTGCAAGATCCGCATAGAACCCGGGTTGCAGTCGTCCCTTGACGTTTTCTTCAAAGGAGACATAAGCGCTTTCAGTCGTATAAGCGTCAACCGCTGCACTCACATCGACTGCTTCTTGCATTTCAAAGCCTTCGCTCGGTTCACCACGAAGGTTGCGACGGGTCACGGCACAGTAGATGCATTCGAGAGGATTGAGCTCTTCGACAGGGCAGTCGGTACCGTAACTTGCGTGAATGCCTAGCTTACGCATGGTGTTAAAAGCATAGCTCGTCGAAGCCAATGCCTCACCCACACGATCGCGTACGATTGAAATATCGTAGTGTAAGAAGATCGGCTGCACGTATGCCAAGATCTGATTCTTCGTAAAGCGTTCTAGAAGTGCTTGGTCAGTGATCTGCACATGTACGACGCCTAGACGCAACGGGTTTTGCCCATCTGGACAAACCGCATCATACGCATCAAGCACGCGTTCGATCGCACCGTCGCCAATGGCGTGCATCGCGACCTGACACTTGTTTTCGGTCGCAAGATTAACCATGGTCTGAATTTGTTCTGGGGTGAGAGTTGCCATCCCACAAGTCGTCAGATCGTCATGATAAGGTTGGCGCATCAAGGCTGTACGAGCACCAAGGCTACCATCGACAAACATTTTTAATGGTCCAATACGATTCCAGGCGTTACCCGTGCCCGTGCGACGACCTGTTGCCAAAAATCGGCGAAAACCTTCGGGTTCCATAAAGTTCACCTGATGGTAAACACGTACCGTGGGATGATCAGCTTGGACGCGTTCATAAGCAGCAAGCGTCCTTTCCCATGTAGCTGGACGTAAGTCCATAGTTTGTACTGACGTAATACCATTGGCAGACGCATGGGCCATCGCAGTACGAATCACCTGATCCAATTCGTCAGGCGTACGATCGCGGCGTAAAGCGAGAATAGCGCTACATGCGTTTTCACGAACAATCCCAGTCAAACGGCCCGTTTCGTCATGGTCATAGGCACCGCCTTCTGGAGGGACGCTTTCAGGCGTAAGCCCTGCAAGCGCAAGTGCCGCAGAATTGCAGGTGAGAATATGGCCACAAGCGCGTTCAAGAATCAGCGGATACTCGGTCGTGACCGTATCAAGGTCATCACGTGTCAAGAGTCGATGACCGTCATTGGCAAAATAGTCTTGATTCCAACCCATGCCATGAAGCACAGTGCCTGGCACAGGTTGGCGCTTTGCGATGTAGGCACGGCACCGGGCTTGAACGTCAGCAATACTCGTTGCACCAAGGAGTTGGATCGCTTCGAGCATTTCGCCCTTCATCATTAGATGCATGTGTGAGTCATTAAACCCAGGGACTATCGTGCGGCCTGCAGCGTCATAAACTTTAGCGCTTTCATGCATACGAGCACGAATCTCATCGGTGGTGCCTACCGCTTCAATGAACCCTTCGTCGTTGACAAGAAGGGCTTGCGCGAAAACATAGCGAGAAACATAAATATGAGCGTTCAAAATAGCCGTTGACATGCATCGGTCTCCTACGTGTTCAGTTAACAAAAAAGCCGCATTCCATCGATGCGGCTCCGAACGCAAGTTACCTTGTTGGAGACACCGACAGCACCTCTACCCATTTGACAATTTGACATTTAGGTAGGAGTCACATCGGTCTTTCCGATGTGCCCAGGTTCGTGCGTCGCACCCGACTCACGCCTTCGGCGGTTTGACCTTTCGAATGTCCTCGTTGAGTGTCCTCTACAACATCTACTCTTTCGCACCGCGCCTCTATCCAGCTTTCAGTTTCGAGTATGCCTCAACACGAGGTATTTCTCAAAACGAAGGCACGATTTATTGACCTGTTATCGAGTGAAGTGAGATGTTCTACTTAGGTTCGAAAAGTAACGTAGCTCACTATCGCATTGCACAAAACCAACGTTCGAAAATACCTCTAATAGATACACCTTAGGGCAATCTCATTAATACGCTTGAGAATGGCCAAATAACCATCCAAAAATCGCTGTTTTAATAATTTCACGATGACAAAATGCGCTCGGTGTGGCAAAGTAGTTCATGAAAAGTTCGTAGAGGCGCTGCGCGAAAGAGTAGCCATCCGAGGAGGCATCCCGTGACGATGGTGAAAGGTCAAGCGGCCGAAACCGAACGTCGGCAGACGATTCGCGTTGGGCATGGTGGAAAGACTTCCATGACTCCTACCTACGCTAGACGTAGGTAGAGGTGCTATCGATCGCAGTGTCATTCCTGCGCTTCCTTAGAGGAAACGGTTGAAGTCGCAGTTGCATCGATGGATGCAACTTTTTTTGTCCCTGTGTCAGGCGACCAGTGACGAAATCCTCAATCCAAACTCAAGGAACAAAAAAATGACAGACATTACACGTCAAGTCACTGCGGTCAACGCGCTATCGTCCGAACAGACCGAAATGCGCCGCGAAGTTGGCCTCTTTGGTGGTATCTCTGTGCTCGCCGGCATCATGATCGGCTCGGGTATCTTTTATATTGGTGCCATTGTTTTACAGCGTAGTGGCATGAGTCTCGGACTTGCGCTCCTCGTTTGGCTCGTTGGCGGCCTCGTCACCCTTCTTTCTGGTATTTGTTACGCCGAACTCGGCGCCATGATGCCTAAGTCAGGTGGCGTATATCTTTATCTGCGTGAAGCCTATGGTGAACGTGTGGCCTTCATGTGTGGTTTTGCTAACTTTACGTTAGCTAACTCAGGTTCGATTGCAGCATTAGCCGTTGCCTTTGCAGCCGCACTCTCTTCCATGGTGCCACTCGACGAAACCACACAAAAGTCGATTGCCGTCGGGCTCGTTTGTTTACTCACCGCCGTGAATATTCGTGGTATTAGAGCTGGCTCTACCGTACAGAGTATTTTCCTCGTCTTGAAGATGCTCCCAATCCTGCTGATTCTTTTTGCGGGTCTCTTTATGGGCACTGAGTCGCCAGACCTCTTCGCCATACCAGGTGAAACGCCTTCAATCATGAATATTCTGTCCATGATGGGTTTTGCCGTGATTGCGACCCTTTGGGCCTATGAAGGTTGGACGAACCTCAATGTGATTGGTGAAGAAATCAAGAATCCAAAGCGCAACATCCCGCTTTCCATCATCCTGTCGATCGTGGGGGTCTCGCTCCTTTATGTCCTCTTTAACTACGCCGTCTATCGCGTCATTCCGTTTGAAACCATCCAACAAATGGTCGCATCTGGCAACTACTACCTTGGCACCGCTTCCGCTGAAAGTCTTTTCGGTTCTGCTGGCATGATTGTTGTCGGTTCGGCCATGGTGCTTGCGATGTTTAGTTCCCTCAATGGGTGCATCATGGCCTTCCCTCGCATGTACTATGCGATGGCTCGTGACGGTGCTTTCTTCTCGTCGCTCGGTAAACTCCATCCTCAGTGGAAGACCCCAGCGAACGCCATTCTTGCTTCATCTGCCGTTTCGATCTGCTTAATTCTTTTCCGTTCTCTCTCTGAACTGACGAGTTTGGTCGCTGTCTGCGGCATGATTTTCCACAGCATGAGCTTCTACGCGGTCATTATTTTACGTAAGAAATATCCAACAATGGAACGCCCATACAAGGTTTGGCTCTATCCGTTCACCGTCTTCTTGATCTGCATCATCATGGTCGCCCTGATTGCCAATACCGTGATCAACGATCCAGTGACTGCTGCACTCTCCTTCATCGTGCCTCTGATTGGTTTAGGTCTCTATGAACTGCTCTTCAGAAAGAATCACGAACGCGTTGTTAATGAGCTCGGATACGACTGATCGACGCTGAGTATGCTTTGAGTCAAACACCCTTACAAAGTTCATCTTTGTGAGGGTGTGTCTTTTGGCAACACCCAAAAACGCCTAGAAATCCATAAAATGATTAGGTAAACCTCGATAACGGTCTTACAGATCATGTGAGAGCGAAACAACCGTTGAGCGTGCTTAGACCAAACCTGCACGTCGAGATAGGGCTCCGATCAATGTATCCGCGCCCTATAAGGTTTGCCTAAAGGCTCGTCTATAATTGAATAGACGAGCCTTTTGTTTTCATTTTTCCTGTATAACCCCTCCTTCACAGCCAATCTTTAGAATTAGACCCCATACGTCCGAAAACATGCCTTTTAGCCTCGAAATCGGTACAATTCATGTTCTTTAAAAATCGAGGTTTTCCCTCACATCGTCTTTAGTCACGGTTTGAGTCAGGCACCCCTTCGCCTCCTGTGATTTCCCCTTTTTTAGTTTGATTATGACGCTTGAAAATCAGATCGCCGGCGCTTTGGCTGGTATGGTCATGGGCGACGCTATGGGCGTCCCTGGCGAACTTTGGCCGCGTGAAAAAGTACGAGAACGTTTTGGCTTTATTGATGCGTTCTTAGATGGCCCAGAAGACAACATTGTGGCTTGCTACTTTAAGGCTGGTCACTATACGGACGATTCAGCACAAGCTTTTGTGATTCTTGAAGCCCTTTTGAAAGCTGGCACGGTGCCCCCCGTCAAGACATTAGCGGATGACCTTCTCGCTTGGGTTGAGTCTGTGAATGGTTTTGAAATCAATCTTTTGGGACCAAGCTCCAAGGCGAGTCTCCTTGCCCACTCCAAGGGCGAAGATTACACGGTCTACACCAAAGAAGCGCTCTCCAATGGTGCCGGCATGCGCATTGCCCCTGTCGGTTGTTTAATTCCCTGGAATGACACCGAAAAGCTCGCTGCAACGGTTGCACGTGTCAGCCTGGTGACACACGGCACCGATGTGGCGATTGGGGGCGCAGCCATGATCGCTCAAGCTGTCGCGAGCGGCATCGGTGGGCGCACTTGGGACAAAGCCATCGAAGACGTGCTGAAGATCTGGGATATTGCACGCGCCAAGGGTGAAACGACCTGGGCTGCGTCCATCGGTGAACGCTTTAAGTTAGCGCTTTCCGTTATGAACCAGTTCAAAAACCCAGACGACTTTTCGCTTTGGGTGTATCAGATGCTAGGAACAGGCACGATGACGAGCGAAAGCGTCACGGCAGCTTTGGCGATTGCTTTCTATTGTCGTAATACCTATGACGCAGCAATCATGTGTGCCAATCTCGGTGGCGACACAGATACGATCGGTGCCATGACTTGTGCGATTTGCGGTGCCTTTGAGGGCTTTGAAGCCTTGGGCGAAGAACGTACGACGTTCCTTGAAACCACGAACAACATTGATTTTCGTGCGTTGGCTCGCCGTATCGTCTCCGCGCGTGAGACCTTTACGCTCTAAAGGAGAAAGAGCGTGCGAGATATTCAAACCATCCTTCAGACGCTCAAACCGACAGCCAATGTACTCGTCATTGGTTCTGCCTTCGTTGACATGGTCATCAACGTGCAAGAAATGCCGCAAGCCGGTGCCGATATCGAAGGATACTACCGTTGCACCACAGTTGGCGGCTGTTCCTTTAATGTCGCGGATGTACTCAATAAGTTACACCTTCCCTTTGACAGCTACATGCCTGTCGGCGAAGGACACTTTGCCAACATCATTACTGAAGCCTTGATTGATCGTGGCTATCCGATCTATCGCGAAACTGATAATGGCGACAACGGTTGGTGTCTTTCATTAGCAGACGCGTCAGGCGAACGTACGTTCATCTCGATGTTTGGGATTGAACGCCGCCTGAAGCCAAACTGGTACGAGCAGTTCGACATGACTCGCTACGACTACTTTTACGTTTCGGGCTATCAAGCCGATGGTGACACAGGCCGTGTGATTCTTGAAGGCCTTGCTCGCAAGCGCCCTGATGCCATGGTCGTCTTTGATCCGGGTCCTCGCGTTCATTTCTTGCCGCGTGAACGTATGGAAGCTTTCTATCGTTTAGGTTGCCTGATGACGATCAATGCTGCTGAAGCGCTCTTCATGACGAACACACAACGCGTTGAAGATGCCGCCTTGCGTATTCATGACAAGACAGGGCGCGAAGTCGTCGTAACTGACGGTGGCCGTGGCGCCGTGGTTGTGGACACGCATGGCGTTCGTCGTATTGCAGGCTTCCCGGTGGCCGTCGTCGATACGATCGGCTCGGGGGACGCGCATACGGGGGGCATTATCGCTGGCATGATGTGCAACCTCTCAATTGACGAAAGCACCCTCTTAGCCAATCGTGTGGCGAGCGTCGTCACTGGACGCGAAGGCGGTGCCACAGCACCGACCTTAGAAGAACTCTTGGCTTAAACTTATCATTTTGATCCACCGTTGTGAGCCTTATGCTCACAACGGCATCTATCTTTAGACTCAAAACTTTCAACCACAATGAGTGATAACACGTCCTCCAATGCCATTGAAGTCAATGGCGTTAATCCCGTGCCCGATAACGAACGTTACGGCACCGCAGCAGGCCTTTTTCCTATTTGGTTTTCCTGGAATATTTCGATCTTCGGCATCACGCTCGGGATCTATGTTTTGGGCTTAGGACTCTCTGTCTGGCAAGCCATGCTCGCTGGCGTCCTCGGCTACTTCTTATCTTGCTCGCTCGTTGGCGTTTTGGCAGTCGGTTCTGTGCGTACGGGCTTACCAACCCTCGTTCAATCACGCTTTGCCTTTGGCTACCACGGCAACAAGATTCCGACCTTCTTTGGCTATTTTGCTAGCCTTGCCTGGCAGGTAATCATGCTCTCGATGGCTGTGACCACCTTGGCAGACCTCGCGATCCATTTAATCCCCTCTTTAGCCAAAGCCGATGGTTATCCTTCTGTCGCTTGCCTTGTCGGTAGCTTTATCGTGATCATTGCCCTCACGATGTCGGGTGCTGTTTGGGGCTATCCGTTGATTCTGAAGATCGAAAAAGTGATCGCTTGGGTCACCGGGATCTTCACGCTCATCTATTTATTCTTCTTTATTCCTCAAATCGACTTCTCGGTTTTAGATGACCGTCCCTCCGCAGGCTTTGCCGAATTCTTGGGCGGCGTCGTGCTCGCCATGACCATGGTGGGCTTAGGCTTCTTAAACTATGGTGGCGACTATTCTCGCTATTTGCCCCGTCACACCAAAGCCGGTGGCGTGATTTTCTGGACGATGAGCGGGATTGCTGTGCCCGTCTCTTTCCTCTTGATCTTGGGTGTCATGCTCTCCGCAGGTAACCCAGAACTCCTTGAAAAGGCCTCGGTCAAACCGCTTGCCGCTTTGACGGGGATTTTGCCCTTCTGGTTCTACGTGCCCTTCTCGATCGTTATCATTGTGAGCTTGATTTCTGCGGGCATGACGGGTGTCTATAGTTCTGGCCTTGCCCTCTTAGCGATGGGCGCACCGCTCTCGCGTGCCGTCTCGACAGGCCTCAACGCACAGATTATTGCGTTGGGCTTATCGTACTTACTCTTCATCTCGGACTCCTTCTTGATGACCTTCCAGTCCTTCTTGGCTGTGATCTCGGTCATTATGGGCTCTTGGGGTGCGATTCAGATGGTGGACTTTATCCGTCAGAAACGTTTGTGCTGGGATGTGCGTATGGCCTTTGATTATGGCGAAGGCGGTCGTAGCTACCGTTGGACGGCGCTCTTCTCGCTCGCTGTCGCGACCTTCATTGGTTTAGGCACGATCACGTCGAGCGACCCTTACATTGCCCATATTGTGAGCTTCTTATTGCCTGATGGCGCTGAAACGAGCGTCTTTGCGACAGCCAATATTGGTCTTGTGGTTGCCATGTTGGTGGGTAGCTTCCTCTATGCCTTCCTCACCTTTATCTGTCGCTGTGACGTACCGCCCGTTTTAAATAAGAAAGCGTAAGACACCAAAGTCCCTTTTTCATGAAAGGTATGAAACCGCCAGGACGCAAAAAAACTCTGCCACCCGTAGCGGCGTCCACAATTCCTGCGTCCGTGAGCAGAAAATTCTGGTGCTGAGTTCGTCGAATTTCTCGACTCAGTCTTTCCAAGCAATGACCGCGAATAGCTTCCGAATAATCGTGATCTCGAAACGCTTCACCGTTTTTAATCATGGAATAGATGCTGACGGCAACTTTATGAGCAATAGCGGCAATCTCTGTTAGCGTCGTACGCGCCCATTTATTGCCTTTCGGTGCACCACTGCCATGCTCTTTACCGGCAGAGATGTTGTTCCCAGGGCAGATTCCCAGACAAGATGCGAAATGTTCGCTGTCCGGGAAAGAGTCCATGTTGTCGGAAAACTCAGATAAGAGCAACCTTGCCGAAGTCTCTTTGATTCCGGGAATCGTCGTTAGAGCCGAGATGATGTTTTCATACGGTCGCTGCATGACCTTGAGCTGCCCAAGTAGCTTCTCGCAAAACTGTTTCAGTCTTAAGATATTCTCGCGTTGCAGTCTGATGGTCTGCCGGAGGCAGTCACTTGTTGAAAAGTTCAGCGCGTCCATAATTTCTTCAGACGAAGCTCGCAGTCTGCGACCTTTGGATCGGACAACCGCTTCAAAGTCTTCGACTTCATCGAACCATGCTTCGAGAATAATGGTCGCGGCAACACCCTTGAGGTCGCTAAAAACCTGTCGGGCGCGACAGCCTGTTGCGTTAAGCAACTTATGCAGTCGGTTTTGTGCTCGACTAAGGTCATTTTGCGATTTGATGTAAAGACGAGAAATCGCTCGCATCTCGCGAAAAACCTTGGCCGGAACGAAGGACTTCTTGAAACAGCCGAAGCGTGCTATTTGCGTTAAGCGTTCGGCATCAACTCTGTCCGTCTTTCGGCCTTTGACAGCCTTAACATCTCGCGCATTAACGAGGGCTAACTGCTCATTGGTAAAGCCGACATTTTCCAGAGCTTCATTGGCACTGAGCCAAAGAATCCCGGTCGACTCCATCAAAACAATTTCCGGATTGCGTTCTCGCACCCATGCAGAAAATGACGAAAGTTCGCTTTGTTTCGTCCCAAATGACGCATGGTCAGAAATCGTTTCTCCGCTGGTCGTATTAAACGTCTGGTAGCAGCAGAAAAGGAGGTCTGCGTGAACGTCGATACCCACAGCAGATGCGTACATCGCTTCAACAGTGGCTGTTGATTTCGTGACGACCACTGGTTTAGGTGTACACTTAGCCATGTCACCTCCTAGGAAGGCGGTTTCTGCTTGCTCAGGTGATACTGAATCGTACTTGTCCGCCGCAGTCTGAAGCGATCCCTCACGATACTGTTTAACCCAACTGTGCAAAGTCTTGGGACTTACATTGAGTTCTTCAGCAACGGATGTGGCTGGACGATGCTCGTCCACAACTAACTTGGCTGCGTTGATGCGAAATTCTTTGGTGTAGATACGACGTGCAAAGGTCATTTAAAAAGGTCTCCTAATAGACAGTATTGTGCCCTAACTGGGCGCTGCTATCAGATCCATTTTTCGTACCCTCATCCCAGACCATCAAGACGCCCTTTGGGCCTTTGTCGAAAACATATACGGTGTAAACGTTAGTGCAGACTATGTAAGTACTGTCACCGACCGTGTCCTAG
>JAHHRH010000048.1 GCA_020025915.1 Sutterella sp. | reverse complement strand
ACGAGCCAGCTTACGCTGAAGATGTTTAATGCTTCGCTTGGCTTTCTTCGCATGCAAGATGAATGCGGGTTTTCTGTTGGAATGCCTAGAACGATAAGCCGCTGACATTTAATTAAGCGCGTTATTATTACCCTTAAACATCATCAAAGAGAATCGATATCAGACAGTCTGTCTCTTGATTTTTTGAGAATTATTCCTACAATTAGGGGTATCTCTTTGAATGCCAAAATATTCAGAGCATAAGGATTCTTAATAGCTCGAAGAATCCTCTTAAAATCATCTATTTCAATCACTCAAACGCGAAGACTTCATGACGGAGGAGAGGATGTTTAAGCGAAAGATTGACGACGATTTAAAACGCTGGAAGGCGATGCCTAATCGCCCTACCCTATTTGTGAAAGGCCCACGCGGTTGCGGTAAGTCGACGTCTATCGAAGCCTTTGCCAAAGAAAACTACAAAAATGTTGGCATTCTCCGTTTTGATTCAAATCCCCACTATCGTCAGTTCTTTCATGAAGGGCTCAATAGCAAAATGCTCAATGTGTTTATTAGCACATTGTGCAAAAAGCTCAAGATTGTCCCGGGTGAAACGCTCATCATCTTTGATGAACTCTTTGACTGTCCTCAGGTTTTAGCAGCCCTTGAAAACCTCGCTGGGGACCCACGGTTTGACATGATTGCAACGAGTTCATGCTATGACATGAAGCGTGCGCGTAATACGCCTGATGTCAATGCTCCTCATGTCGCTGAACTCCGTATGTACACCATGGACTTTGAAGAGTACCTTTGGGCACATTCTTCTTTGAAGTTCCGTTGGACGCCTGAATTGACGCAAAGCGTTCGTGAAGCTATGTTGCAAGGTAAGAATATTGACAGTGACCTTGATCAGCGCTTACGTGATATGTATTTGCGTTATGCTCTGGTGGGGGGCTTCCCGTCCGTCGTGCACGACTTCGTGAAGTACCAGAGTCCTGCGAGTATTCCGCTTCATCAGCGTCGTGCGATTGAGGCTATTCAAAAAGACCTCTTCACTTACGTGCCTGTTCCAGAAGACGCTGCCAAATACACGATGTTAAGTTTGCCGCCCCAAATGGCTAAGAACAATCGTCGATTTGATCAGGCGCTCTTAGGTGACTTTTCGTCTGTACAGCAGTGCACAGATGTACTCACATGGATGGAAAGAAGTGGCTATGTCAAATTAGCGAAGCCTACGCTTTTACCATTAGACGAGCATCGCTTGGATACTGAAGTCCGTGCCTACATGCTTGACTCCGGCCTCTTTATGCAGCTTTCAGGCATGGATCACGTCCGAGATCTCTATAACTATCGTTGGCAGAACATTCACCCGGGTTATATGGAGAACCTCACAGCGGCATTACTCAATAACCGCTTTAGAAACTTCACCTACTGCTACAACGATGCCATGAACTTTAATGTGCCGATTGTAGTTCATCAAATTGGTGAACCTGCCATGATGATTGACGTGAAACCTTGCGGTGGTCGACGTACTATGTTGGAACGCGCATTAGCCACAAGTCCTGCGACTAAAGCGCGTGCAGTACTCTTCTGTGATGGACCGGCATCAATTAAGAACGGAATTTTAAAGTTACCGCTTTATGGGGCGGGCCTTATTTAATTGTTAATGGCATGTCAAAAAAGCCGCGATGACTCCCAAGAGCTCGCGGCTTTGTTTGTGGTTATCGTCCTTCCTCAATCAGTTTTGGTTTGGTGTGTTACCCTTCTCCCTTCTCCACTTTTAAGAGGTTAAGCCTCTTATTCAGTCGACTTTTGACGATTTTTACCCTTCATTAAACAGAATTCCCTATTGGGTACTCTTTTGTGACTATTGACATCTTATTTTCAATAGATAAAATCTTAAGGCCTTAGCATTTGCCTTCACCTATAATTCTTGATTACAGTATTACACAAAACAAAAAAAGCACGAAAAATCCGACCCAGACCCTTGCAGAATTTCTCGTGCTTTCGTTTTAGATTTATAAAAACCTATGCCAAGTCACCATCGTCATTCGCATCAAAAGCCCTAATGTGATCGGTAAGACTGGATACCATACGGGCGAAAACCCTGGTGTAAGTAGAAGAATTACACCTAAACCAATCAAAGCCAACTGCCCTGTTAGACTAGCAGTCCAAAGACTTGGTTGCGGCGCATGATAGTTTGCTTCTCGAATTCGTCGGGACGTCCAGCCATCAATCAAGAGCACCAAAATCAAAGGCAAAAGCGCTAGCGTTGCGGTGATAAGAATCGCCAATCGCTGCAAAGCCATCAAGATATAACTCTTCAGAGACCTTACCCAAGCGGTCTTGGTGGATCGCTCAGCTGCGCGACCAATCTCATTGAATGCATCAACTTCACTATCCGCGCCATAAGGCCTTACACGATAGTCAATGGGCACTTGAATGAGGGCATCCAACCCTTCTAAGAGTTGGTGAGTGACGGTTGCCGTGAGTTCGGGTAAGGCAATCTTGTTACCTTCACGAATCATCAAGGCATCTGCCACAAGGTGACGCTCAAAGACCTCAGCGGGTGTACGTGCTGGTAACCACATTGTCATGACTAAGATCACCACAAAGGTACTGATTACAATCCATCTGTTCATCGTTTAAACCTTTCTTAACGTCTTTAGTCATTGGGCAATTCTTCTACCAAAATGGGGATACGTCCCTTATAGAGTCGACCCCCTGAGACACTTGCAAAGAACTCTGTGTTGGGGAGTTTGCCAAGCATATCGGGTGGAACAATCTCAATTCTTGTCCCGGAAATACTTCTTGTGACAGACGCTCTAAAGTCTGGCAAGGGCGAACCGTCTGCCGACGAACTCAAGGCTGCTGACGTTGACCAAACTGTGGTTTTGCCAAATGTCTCACAGATGAAATCTTGCGTTACACGGTCTTTAGACCTCAAAGCGATAAGGTTATTAAAGTTCCCTAAGGCCATTCGTGCGCGTGTTTCACTGCCTAAACGCGCTGCCAAGTCACTCACGGTCTGCATTGCTGCTGTGACTTGAATACCAGCTTCAAGCCCTTTATTGAGTAACTCAATCATAGGTATATTGATTACGTTGGCGGTTTCGTCGACGAATAACGAAACGCGACCAACGTCCGTCCCGGATTCTCCTCGGTTATAACGTTTACCCGCATAGGCCGTCAGGTCGGCTAAAATGATGGATCCTAGAGCGCCCGCCACAGTGCTATCAGGCAACGCGTCCAGTCCCAAATAGAGAATATCCCCTGCTTCAACAACGCGTTCGACAGTCACAATCGGACGATCATCGTCTGGATCAAAGGGGTCAGGCGAAAAGCTTTTAGCCAATGTTCCTGCGGTCAACATCGACAAAATGGGCTGGAGTGACGCAGTAATTTTTGCGTAGTGCTCACGGTTATGCCTAAAGACTGCAATCATGCCGCCAATGACGGCGTTACCCGGGTCATCCACATCTTTGCCGACGGTGTGTTCCCAGAGTTGCACAGCTGCCGTGAGTTCTACGCTCGTGGTACTTGCGGGCGGAATGATCTGACGTTTGTCCATCGCATCGACTTGTTGAGCCCAATTGTCGATCCCTGCTTTAGCAAAACTAATCGCAAGGGCTTTTGAGAGCAATCGGTCAATACCCCCTTCAAGAATCTTTCGTAGGCTCAATAGCGAAGGACGTTCAGTAACATAAAAGAGCCCCTCAACAGCCACGTTCACAGCCATCCATGCGAAGTTCCCGAATGCCCCACTGTCTGGCGGCAAGACGGCCGCAATACGGGTCGCGAGTTCAGTCGGACGCGTCCAAGCGCCTAACGGATCAAGACGCACCCCTCGTTCAGGAAAAGCTGGATGAAATTCTAAGGGCATAGCACGTCCTGCCATTTTGGCCGCGTGCCAAATGGCACCACGAAGACGCTTAGAACTCTTCGGGTCAATAATGATCACAGGTTCCCCACGAAAGATCGCTTGCGCAATAAGGCTTGTAAGCATCACGCCTTTACCTGCCTGCGTGGTGCCGACAATCAAAGTGCCACCCCCTAAGCTACTCAGAGGCCTTAAAAGGTCATCTTCTTCGTGTGCACCTACCCCATGAAGGATCGGATTACCAATGTCGCCTGATCTCAAAGCATTGGGCATTCGACAAACTTTGCGAACCTTTTTAGGTAACCGTACGGGATCAATTGGTGAGTTCGTCAGTTCATAAAGCGCTTGTGCGTGACGCGGCAACCACTGAAAGCCACGACCTAACCAAAGCGAATCAATCTTTGGTCCCTCTCGACGCGCGTCCAAAATCATCTCACCCATGAAGGCTTTGCTCGCCATATCATAGCGCTCAAGCCAAGCGGGGCCAATCGGTTTGATTTTGAAGTTCTTTTTACCTGAGGCTTTGCTTTTCAATAGATTGACAAGCATTTGGTAATTGATAAACATTGGCGCAAAGCCTGCCAATGGCACTCGCTTTGCAAGCGTCACGCCCGCTTCCACAGCTCGTGCCATCGCAAATAGCCCCAAAGCACAACTTACTGCCACTCCAAAAGTGCCTGGCACAACCATGGCCGTCGTCAAGCTCCCTGCAACCCCGGCTATGGCACTCATGCCTTCCCAAGCTGGTCGCCAAGAACAAAGGCGGTTTGACGACACACCACTTGAACTATCGTCTGTCCATTTCATCGTTCATCCTCCTCCGACCAATCGAAATCGTCGTCATCATCTAAGTCTTCCTCTTTGAAGTCGTCTTCTTGATCTACTTGAGGCTTTGACGGGACTTCTCTATCCATAACCGTTGTGTTTTCGGCCTTCTCTTGGTCATCGATCTTTTCCTCATCAAGAATCCGGGCATCACTAACAATCACCTTCGGTGTTACCGTCTGCTCATCTAAATCCAAGGCTTGAAGGTCTGTGATCGATGGGATCGGCAATTCGGTTTCGCCTGATCCTGGCCAACGACCAATGGGCGTTAAGTAGGCGTGGCTAATCACAATCCCTTCTAAGACGTGAGGCTCTAAAGACAACTTCCGAGACGCCAGATCGAACTGACAGGCAATCTTGGCGCCTTCATTCATCATCAAGACTTTGCGTGCGTAACTCCGACGAGGCACCACGACCAAGGGGTGCATAGGGGCTTCAACGGTCACCAGTGCAGGTTCTGCGTCGCCTGGTGCCATCCACCAGCCAGAAGGCAAAAGGATCTCAGGTACAAAAAGGCCCTCTGGATGCGTAAAGACTTGACCGACCTTAGCTTTATTAATGCGTTCAACGGCGTCAAATAGTGGCCTAGCGTCATCAACCATCGTTCCGGGTAAATGAAGTCGCCATAAAAAGATGGGTTTCAACGCGGCTTTGCTTTCGTTTTCTTTACGAAGGTCTTTGTCAAAAATCGGCGCTAAGGGTTGAGGAAGAATCTCGCCCGCCTTGTCGGCCGCCCGACGCGCTAAGGCAATAAAGCCTTGACTATCTGTGACACGAAGCCATGCACCACGATGGCACGGCGCCTGATCGTCCGTCATCCAAACAGGGTGCCCGGCTTCAGACCTAAAAATCATGTCGGCGGACGCTAAGATGTCGGCGGCAACATTTGGTTCATCAGGCACATCTCTAAAGAGCCAATTGTCTTCTGCAGAAGCCGTGATTTCAGTAAACGTACGAGGCCACGCCAAATAGATCCCGTCCTCAGCCCAAACAATCGGCGATTCACCGTCGTTCAATCGCCACTTACCATGTAATACGCGCCGTCGTAAATCTGCTTCAAAGACACTGGCAAAGCCTCGCATCAAGGGACTTGACCCTTCACGGCGTGCTGCTTCAGCACTACGACGGTTCGTTGCCCATTCTCGACCACGTGCAACGGCTTCACTGATCATGCGTTCTGCATCGGTATAGCCCGTTGCATAGGTAACAGCCGCTTTGAGTGCAGTCAAGACCGTTTCACCGTCGTCTAATTCTGTGACCCCTAACCACTTGAGGGTATCAACAGGGACAACTAATCGTAAGATGTCAACTGAAACGGTGGGTAAACGCCCTGCCGCCTTCTTGGGTGTATAGCGCGTTAATCGCATGACACGCCCGATATGCTTCACTGCAAACTGTAAGGCTGTTTCTTCGGACGGATTAAATTGACTAATGACGTCAAACTGACCGTTGCTAGGGTTCTCAGAGCCGGCTTCGAGTTTTAATTGAGCGAGCTTACGACTGTCACTAATGATGCCCGCAATGGCCGCTGCAACACGTAATCGTGCCGTCCATTCGTCTCGGGCTCGTGGAGCCATGTTTGTACCGATCACACGCGCGTCAATCGCTGAGAGCGCACCAATCGCAAACATGAGACCCGCTTCAAAAAGGCCATCTGCGCCACTCCAGAGCCCACGTTCATCACGCGGCAAGGATTGCACCATAGCACCCCACCCTGCAATGACGGGCATCAGGTGACGTTCAAATAATCGACGTGACCCAATTGCGGTGCGAAGGCGTTCGACTAAAGCGCGATGCAGTAATAGGAGTTTGACGGGGTCGGTGGGCGCAAGAATTGTTCGATACGAAGCGTCAGCAGGATGCGAAAGAAGATAACTGTCGTCTGACGGAAGGTAAAGGCGATGTACTGGTGGATGGTCAACCATTGTTTCGGGTTGACAGCCCCACCGTTCTGGGCCAGCACTATAGTGCGTGAGGAATTGTGTTTCAGGGACGTTAGACGGTCTTGCGTACCAAGACTGACCCTCGTTAGGCGGTTGAGGGGTAGACATGAAGCTGTGTAGATAGGATGGGAAAGCCTTTTAGCTTTAAAAGGAAAGCGGCTCCGCATTGAAGGCGTGTTCTAATGAACAGCCTTCAACACGAATACCAAACGTCAAAACATTGACTTTTGCTTAAACGCTTTAGACTTTTTGCGAGCCTAAACGTAAGGTGCGAGAGAGTTGGCTCAATAGGCCGGACATCGCTTTTGCGAGGTCTTTGGTACTCTCGACCGTTGCTGTATGTGCGCCACAAGGCGTACAGTCTGAACCAATACCAACCATAGCGACATGAATGCCACAGACCTTTAGGTCTTGGATCATGGACGTCACAGATTCGGTATCAAAGCGACCATCCGTAATGACGAAGATCACTTTGGCTGGCTCAGAACGAGCGTTGAGCGTAAGTCCCGAGCAATAAAGCGCTTGAAGGATGGGTGTAGACCCAAAGCCATCAATAAACTCAATGCGAGAGGCCGCTTCACGTAGAGACGTTTCAAAGGTCGCTGCCGTGGTAATGCCACGGTACCCTGCACCAGGAAATAGCGACAGGGAGGCTTTCATCCCAGGCGTTGCACGACAGGCTTCCATACACCGCAATGCGGTGACTTTAGCTTCTGTCATGGGGAGCCGATCCATGGAGCCTGACGTATCGAGCAATATCTCGACTGCCATATCTCGACCCATTAAAAGGGTCTCATGACGAAAGACACGGTCTTCGCCAGTGGGCATCAATGCAAGCGCATCATCATCGAGCTCATCGCCCATATGGTGTAACCGTACGGGCGTTGGCACTAGATGCGTAAGCGCATTTTGAAAGAGCCGTTTCATGGAGCCTGAAGTTGCCCACATCGCTCTAAATGCAGCCGTTTGTTCTTCAGCCACCTTCGGATCCAAACAATGGTAATCGTCTTGCGACGCAAAGTTGGGTCGCATATCACCTACCGACTCATCGGTATTATTGAATTGCGAATTTTGAAGGATTTGCCTGAAGTTATTAAACGTTGCGTTGACGCACTCCCAGCCGTCACTCTCAAGAAGCCCTTTTAAGCAGCGGGCTACCTTGTGAAGTTCGGCAAAGCCTGGACGGTGGCTACGCGGGTCACCCAATAACGTCACGACCCCATTGTCATCAAAAAGTGAGCCCTGGAATTCCAGCGCATCGCTCCTTTCTTCGACGTCGGGTTCAAAAGACTCAAGCGCTTTACGTGCTCGAGTCGATGCACGTTTAATGGTTGCCCAAACGCGTTTAGCCAGGCACACCGCAGACGTAGTGTTGGCCAAAGGATAAGCGCTACGAACCATGCCTAAGACACTGTTCGCAAAAGCATCACCAAATTGGTCACGCACGCATTCGTCAAGCCTTTGACGGTCTTCTTCAAGGCACTCCATATCCAATTGATCCACTTCTAATGTGAGAAGCAACCAAAAGTTAAGGAGCCCTGCGAAGCTCAAGTTGTCGGGCTCTGCCCAACCGGCTTCGCCAGATGCTTTGATGGCCATCAATAAGGCACGACGCCAAAGTAAGTACCCAGCATAGTCTTTGCTACCCAAGCGGTCAATACGAACGTCTTCAAAGATGTTCGCAATCGCATGGATCGCTCGATTGTCGATTTCCTGAAACGCCTTGAAGTCTGTATAGACGACATGGTGGCGCTCATGGCAACCGTGCCCGTAGACAAAGACCGATGCCAAAGGACTCGTGAGATCCAAGCTACCCAGCCAAATCCCGTGACCGTCGGTCATGGGTGAGTGGGTGAAGTAAACACGAATCCCTTCTCGACGACACATCGCTTGGAATACCAAGGGTGCAGCGCCTTCTAGGGTGCGGCCAGTCGCTCGACAAACATCTTCGTCGAACATTTTTTCTACCACTTCCGTGGCACGAGCGGCTTTTTCGCGTTTCACGCTTTCTGCCTTGAGTCGACGTTGATGCTCATTAAGTGCGTTGTCCTTAGCCATGACGCACCTCCGATGTAGAGGCGGTCTTGACTACAAACGAACGGTTCCCTTTGGTTGCGAACGATTTCATCCAAATACACATTGGCGTATCTCCATTAAATAAAAAATGGGGACACGCCCCAGAAAAGGGATTTGTCCCCTTTCTAGGTATGTCGGACAAAACGTCCGAGGGTTAGTTGGGTTGATTAACCAGCTAAAGTCACGCCGTGGATAGCTTTGGCTCTTGCAACCCTAAGGTCATGAACCAAATCCCCGATCGTGGTTTCAACTAGTGTTTGTGCCGCTTCACTCGCCGTTGAATCCAAAGATTCAGCTAAAGCGATTCGCGTGAGGCGACGCACTTGCGCGCTGGCATTTTCGCCACCAGGCTGTGTGGCAGCATCAAGTAGCATATCTCGTAAGCGTCGTAAAACGCGGTGCGAGAATGGTACAACGTGAGACTCAAACCCAATAGTTTGTGTTTGAGCCTGAGAGCGGCTATCCGCTCCAATACGCGCTAAGGCACTATAAAGTGCTTCTAACGCGTTGTCCTCAAAGCCCTCGATGAGGTCTTGTGGCGCGGTCTTGGCAAGAAGCTTCGCTTCTTCATCGGGGGTTAAACCCTCCATGCGTAGATGCCAAAAACGATCAATGACTGATCGGTCTTGAATCTGACGACCAAAGAACCCGTCATCAATTTCAGACGAATGACCACGCGTATTGTCTGTGACAATCACACGCGTCATCGGCTGAGGATGCACGAGTTCACCCGTTGCACCGTTATCCAACGGCAAACCTTCCAAAATGTCATTACAACTCACCCACATATCTGCGGGCGCGGCTGAAAATTCATTAATGAGAAGAACCCAACCGTACTTCCAAGCGAGCAAGGCAGGACCGTCAATCCAAACGGTTTCCCCACCTTTCACAGCCCAGTGTCCAATCAATTCACGTCGATCCATACGCGCTCGTGCAGTGACACTCACCACGGGAACCCCGAGACGAGCACAGAACTGCATAGCGGTACTTGTTTTGCCGGAACCCGAAGGGCCGGAAATGTAGATCGGTTCACCTTTGGCGAGCGTCCACCAGAGCGCTATGTGGCGATAGTGTTCAGACGTAAACCAATGGTTGGGGTGATTGGTCGGAATGCGGCTGCGAGCAAAAGTCGGTAGCGTTTTGACGTTGTAACCCAGGCAGTCACGTTGGTCGGCGAGATGGTTGCCAAATTGGGAGGCCGAGACTCTGATGAGTTCAGGAGCAATGAGAGGATGGTTAGTCATGAGATTTCCTTTAAAAAAAGAGGTTAAAGAAAACCACGGGGATGACTGACCATCAAACCCCTGTATATAACAGAGCCCCGAGGACAATCGCCCTCGTGGGTGTCGTAGATAGATTGAGTGAAGTCCACTCGTTAAGCATGGATGACCGGAGTCTGCAACATGCCAGTGCAGCATAAAGCAAGCTAACCATACCAACACTTGTTGCGTTTGTCAAAATCCATTGACTTCGACTTATGCGTCCATCGTGTCAAATATGCAAAAGACCCAAGCTCGAAGTGAGACATCTGTAGATGTGTATTTTGTTTGGTTTAGCAGACTGGCTTTAGGGCTTCTGTTACGCGACAGATTAATATCCCACTAAACGACCAAAATTGACCCGCCTCTAA
>JAHHRH010000047.1 GCA_020025915.1 Sutterella sp. | reverse complement strand
TTTTAAAGAACAGTGCTTCGTAAAGCACAGAATGTTAATCATATCAGATCAAACATTCTTTGTCAAAAATAAATTCGTTGTTAACTCAGCGTCACAACGAAGTTGTGCTATTACATACTCTTTTCAGTCATTTGTCAAGAATTTTGAATAAAATACCGTAAAGACGGTATTTCCCTTACACAACCCATTCAAAACGCCAATAAACGATCAACATCCTCTAGTGTGTTGAGATTTTCAAAACAACCTGCCTTCTCATCCCATGGTACAACGACACACTTTTGCTCCGTAAACCAAAGTCCGACCTTCCGATCACCTCTTAAAAGATATGGACGTACAGTGTCTAGCACAGAATGGTGAATGAGCCCGATCGTATTATGTTGTCGCTCTCTAGCACTCACGATATACGCCTTTGCCGGTTGATCTTCATATGCGTCTCGAAATCGCCCTAACAAATCGACCGGCACCAACGGAACATCACAAGGCACCATGAGCACCCATGAGAAATCTCCTGGCTTTTTAGCTTCATTGACGCTATCTAATGCAGCTAAAGGGCCAGGAAAGTCTTTTAAACAGTCGGACAAAACGCGATCTACGCCAAACGATAAAAAGTCTTCATGATCTCGGTTAGCCGATACCCAAACACGCGACGTTTGCTGCAACAATGCATCAATCACCCAGGCCGCCATTGGCTTTCCTTTAAAAGGAACCAATCCTTTATTGACACCACCCATACGAGTCGCTCGACCACCAGCAAGAACCAAACCGAGCGTATTGGTTTTTGATGGTGCATCCATAGGCATAGGCTGCATTATTTTGTTTCCTTTATTTCGCTCAAGTCGCGCCTTCAATAAACGCGTAATTTCGAGCGCTTGGCTACAATCGAAAGTACGTCTACTTTATCCATCAGCAGACTTTTAGGATTCTTACATGTCTAACGCCATTCGTGCTGAATTTGACCAGGTTATTGAACATCTGCGTCAAGCCATCCGTCCTCTTAAAGCGACCACGATCGCTACGCCACTTTTGGAAGCCGAAGGCTGTATCTTGGCTCAAGATATTTCGTCACAGTTTGACTTTCCACTCTTTGACAATTCCGCTATGGATGGCTTTGCTATCCGATCTAGCGATTTTGAGTCGGACGATCCAACGATATTGACGCTTCCTATCTGCGGGATCGCAACAGCAGGCCATCCATTCGAAAACGAAGTTCCTCGTGGTGCTGCCTTACGTATTATGACTGGCGCACCACTACCCGCAGACTTAGACACAGTCATCCCTATTGAGCAAACCGAAGTCAGTGATCAAGCCGTTCGTTTTGATCCCGGGCAATTAAAAGCCGGATCGAATGTACGTCGTCAAGGCGAAATTTTTCACAAAGGTGAATGCTTACTCAAAGCTCCCCGCCGCCTAACACGAGGCGATCTTGGCTTAGCCGCCAGTCTTGGTTACGCCACGCTACCTTGCTATCCACGTTTGCGCGTTGCTGTATTTTCTAGTGGTGATGAACTCATTGAACCGAATGACGGCCATCCTCTAACAGACGGCAAAATTTATAACGCTAATGGTACCTTTGTTACTTTAGCGGCACGTTCAGTAGGTACTCAAGCCACATACCTAGGCATCCTCCCTGATGACGCCATAGTGATTGAAGCTCAATTCAAGGAAGCCGCACAGCAGTATGACCTTGTCATCTGTTCTGGCGGTGTTGGCCCAGGAGACTGCGACTTCACCGCAAGTGTACTGAATCGCATAGCTAATCTTCAGCACTATCATGTAGCTATGCGCCCAGGTAAACCCTTCTCATTTGGTACATTCAAAGATAGGCGAGCACTTATTTTGGGGCTCCCGGGCAACCCTGTTGCTTCTGCGACAAGTGCTGAGTTTTTCTTACGTTTTGCGATTGCTATGCTAGAAGGCGTCCCTTATAAGGAACTCACCTTTACAGCAAAATTACACGGTAAAATCAAATCTCGTGAAGGACGCCGCGATTTTATTCGTGGTCAACTGCAAGTTGACCCAAACGACGGATTGATATTTATTCCGGCGAACCAACAAAGCTCTGCTTCATTACTTAGTGTTTCACGGAGCAACGCCATTGCCGAAATTCCTGAAAGTGCTACTGGAACTATGACAGAAGGGCTGATCACTGTTCACTTACGTTAACCACTTTTGAAACAAAAAGGACATGGATTTTTTCCATGCCCTCTTTGTTTGACCCTGAGTTAAGACACAACCAGTTATTTCTTTTGTTTTCGATACTGATCGCGAAACATTTTTGTTCGGTATACGCGATGCACCCGTCGATTGCTCTTTGTCACCTTTGTCTCTAATTCTTTTGTATCTTTAGAGACAGACTCTGGGATCGACGGTGAAACCACTTCTATAGTTTCCTCACTAGCAGTCTCTTTGATTGGCTTTCTTATCGATACCGGCAAAATAGCTGGCGTACCCGTCATACCTGACGGCAACAAGGAAATATGACCTTCTTCATCACGAACGATGATGGGATTCGTCATCTCTCTTCGTTTCCATTCTTCGGTAGCATGCAAAGCGGCCTCTTCACGAGGATCCAACTTTGCTGCAACGACAACTTCACCCTTCAAATTGACAATACCTTGGTACCCTACCGCTCTCGTAAAGACCGTACCTTGTAACCCATAAGCCCTATCTTCATGCTGATGACCATGAAAGAACCAACGAGCCCCTAGCGAACGACTCAATCGATCCAATGCTGAAAAGCCTTTCTTGTGACAAGATGGCGCTTCATGTGTCACCAAAATATCCGCTTTCTGTCGCAACATATTGCTGTAGACAGAAGGGAAAATCGTTGAACGATGTCGACGGGGTACGCCACCGCGCCAAATATTGCTCGGGCCAACCCTACGCATAAAAGTCGACGGGCTGTAGTAATTGGGGTTTCCGTCCGGCATCCAAACTTGTCCACGGAACACTCCACCGAGGCCTCCAATGCGTAAGCCGGCGATGCATGCAACGCGTCCATGTAGATTGTGTCCTGCTAACTCGCTACGCCACAAATAGTCATAAAACTCATCCGTGTCTGTATCGTGGTTCCCTGGAATCCACCAGATATCAGTATGAGCTAGCGCTTCCGCTAGTACCACCTGTAATGGAGCGGGCGGTTGTAAATCCCCCAAAATCACCATAGCATCTGGTTCGTAAAGACGCGCAGCCTCATTGATTTGATCAAATCGGCCGTGCGGATCTCCACAGAAAAAGATGTCCGGCAAATCCCGGGGTCTGGACAGGCGACGGCGACGTCTACCGCGATGACGCCGAGTCCTGACCTGCTCTTCCGTCATGTTGAATTTCCTTTAAAGGGCCTGTCGACCCCATCATGACCTTTACGGTTTCTGAGTGGTATACAGACCTAATGTCTTCTGGAGATGCTCTTGCACTTCACGACGAAGTTCTTCAGGACCTTCAACCTCAACATGCGGCCCCCACTTCATGATCTCACCGATCAACTCAGTCGGATTGGCATACGGGACCGTAAGTTTCACGGCACCACCACCCATCGTGGAAATCTTCTGCTTTGGGTGCCAGGTCTCACGACGAATGTAAGGTGACGCTTCTTCATCAAAGATAAGAACAGCAACCTTAGGCTCACCACTGCGGAAAATACCATAGCTCTGGTCTAATTGGCTTTCAATTTCACGCAAAGAAACGCGTTTAGCTAGACGAGGCAACATCACGCAACGACGAATATTTTCAATCGTGAACGTACGGAAAGCGTCCGACATATGACAATACGCGTCAAGATACCAATGATTGCGGTAATGAACAAGGCGTAACGGAGAAACCTCACGGAACGTATCAATCTTGCGCGTACGATTGTGATACGCGATATGAAGACGTTTGTGTTCACAAATGGCGATCCCTACTGTCAAAAACGAGGCAGGTTCTTGATGAAGCGCTGAGTAATCAAAGATTCTCACACGCCCAAGCAATTCCTTTGGAGACACGCCGTTAAGACCTAACAGAGAAGTTACGCGAGCACGTAACGGTTCGATCTCTTTGAGAATAGCCGAGGTTTCATCGCTCGCTAAGCCTTCAAGCAAATCGATGGTTTTGACGAGCACATACAATTCCTGCGCGCTAAACCACCCTTTTTTACGCAAAGCGAAGACACGCTTGGCGTCCCCACTTGCTTTCTCAGGCGTTTCGTACAAATACCCACCTTTACTGCGGGAATAGACGATAGGCGCATTCAACTCTTCGCGCATATAGCGAATGTCGCGCTTAACCGTTGGGGCGCTGACATGCAGAACGTTTTGCAACTCCTGAAAACTTACGACACTTTGTTCGGACAAAAGACGGTCAATCATCAGATGTCGCATATGATCGGACATGTAAATTCCCCTAGCCTTTTATGATGAAATATGAACTGAAAAAACTTTGTCGGAAGTAGATGCTTAAGCATTCTTCACTTATGCAAAGCATTGTATCAGTTCGTCTAGCGAGGCAAGTTAGCGAAAAGCCCTCATAGGCTACTTTTTTTACAATCCAGCCTCGATCACATCCGTGCCTTCTGGAACCTGTAACTTAAACGTCTCAGATTTCTGATTTTTACGCTCGAACCCCTTTATGAGTAACTCAGTTGTTTGACCAAAAGTGTCCAAGAGCTCCATCTTGTGCAACTCACCTTCTGGTGTAAATGTAATGCGTACACGTTCAAAGGAGCCCTCAGGCTTTTTTGGGGTCGCTTCGAGTTCCACATCCGAGCGATTCACGACCGTCCAATCTTCCTCAAACGGACGATCACCAAAAAGAATAGCCGCTGGGGTACTAGGCAAAGCCCCCGAGAGCTTTTTGACCGTCACTTGGAAGAGGTCAGGGTCATGTATCCATAACGTCTCACCATCACTCATAATTTCTTGACGATAAGGCGTGACATAGGTCCACTCGAACTTCCCTGGGCGCATAAAACGGAAATATCCCGTCGATGTAGGCGCCGCTTCTCGGCCTGTGCGATCTACCACCGTTTGAGTAAATTCGCCAGCGGCCATCGAGGTCTTCTTTAAAAATGCGTGTAATTTGTCAGTCGCTTGATCTGATACAGACGACTTCGCCCAAGAGGTACCCATCAAAGGCAACAAACATAGCCCCATACAAAATAGACGTCGCGTCGATTTCATCATTTTTAATTTTCCTGAACCAATATTTCTCGACGACCCGCGCTGTTGGCCTTACTCACCACGCGAGCTTCTTCCATAGCTTCTAGTAGGTTAGCTGCACGGTTATAACCAATACCTAAATGTCGCTGAACAAAGGAAATCGTCGCTCGACGCTCACGGAGCACTAAATCAACCGCCTTGTCATAAAGCGGATCAGATTCCCCTGATCGACGCCCAACACTAGCAGTCTCACCTTCACTTTCTTCTTCAGTTTCAGTCACTGCATTGATGTACTCGGGCTCACCCATCTTTCTCAGCTCTGCAACCACACGAAGTACTTCATCGTCAGCCACAAAACACCCTTGAATACGAGTAGCCTGAGGTACCCCAGGACGTCTGAGCAACATATCGCCCCAACCAAGCAAAGACTCAGCACCGCTTTCACCCAAAATCACTCGGCTATCTACCCCCGATGCGACCTGGAACGATATTCTTGTTGGCACGTTCGCCTTAATCAAACTCGTCACCACGTCTACTGACGGGCGCTGCGTAGCAATCACGAGATGAATACCAGCGGCACGAGCTTTTTGTGTCAAGCGTGTGATCTCACCTTCGACTTCTTTTCGATTGGTCAGCATCAAGTCCGCTAATTCGTCGATGATACACACCACAAACGGCCATGTTTCAAGTGGCTTAGCAGCCGGATCATCAGCCGCCGCCATCGGATCAGGAATCACCTCGCCTTGCGCTGCAACCTTACGAATTTTCTCGTTGTAGTTATTGAAGTGACGTACGCCGACATGACTCATCACCGCATAGCGGCGATCCATTTCTTTGGTGAGCCACTTCAAGGCCGAGGCGGCCTTATTCATATCCGTGACGACCGGACACAAGAGGTGCGGAATGCCGTTATAAAGCGAAAATTCCAACATCTTCGGATCGATCAACACCAAACGGAGGTCTGCAGGCGTATTACGGTAAAGCATCGAGAGAATCATGGCATTAATGCCCACCGACTTCCCTGACCCCGTTGTCCCTGCCACCAAAAGATGGGGCATTTTGGCAAGATCAATCGCGAACGGTTTACCCGCAATATCCTTACCCAAAGCCAACGTAAGAGGCGCTGAACTCTGACGAAACGCTTTACTATCCAAAATTTCTTTGAGTCGAACAGTTTCACGAACTGGATTAGGGACTTCTAAACCGATATAACTTGTCCCAGGGATACTAGGCACAACACGAACAGCTTGTACCCCTAACGTACGACGAAGATCATCGCGCGCGCCTTCAATCTGAGAACCTTTGACGCCTGCGCCAGGCTCAAGCCAAAACTGCGTAATGACCGGGCCCGTTTGCGCTCCTGTGACTTCAGCGTCAATACCGTAACTCTTCAACTTCGACACAATCAAACGGCCCGTCATCGCCAAAGATTCTTCGCTACTTTTTTCGGCCTGCTGATCGGGATCATCTAGTAGTGCCATACTCAACGCATTCGTCTTAAGGGAAACTGGCTTGACTACTACTGGTCGCACCGTTTGTGTACAAGCTTGTGCCTCCTTCATCACCGAAGGCATGTCAACAAGCACCGTCTCGCCCATCGGCTCAACATCAGATAAAGTTGGTTCGTCAATCGAGTCTGTGATCGCCTGCTCTTCGCTCGGACGAAGAATGCGTAACGACGACGCCGTTGGCAACGACTCCTCATTGATTGACTTCACATCAGGAACATCTTCCTCAACCGCCTCTTTTTTCTTGGTAAAGAGTCGCCAAATCGGATCAATAAACCAACGGCATATCGGGCGCCCAATACGCTCGACCACAAGACTCCATTGAAAATCCATCAGAAGCGACAAGCCGATCGCAATCAAAGCAAAGAAAAAAGTCGTCGAAAGCCCGACACCAATATAGTGACGAATGCCCCAAGCCAAACTATCACCAACAATTCCGCCAGGCTCACCAGGCAAAATCATTTGGAATCGACGTAAACGTAAAGCTTCTAAGCAAGTGGAGCCCACCAAGAGGGCAACAAAGCCCACAGCGGCTGTAAGTTTCGGTGGATTAATTCTCAAAGGATCCGTTTCACCGTTCATACGTCGCCAGGCCGTACGAATAGCGAAAAAACCTATCATTGTACTGCCAAGCACAAACCACCAGGCAGAAAACCCAAAAGCCGACAACATAAAATCGGCAGTCCATGCCCCGAGAGCACCACAAAAATTATGGGGTGTGCGTCCGCTAGCAACCGAAAAAGCGGGGTCGTTGAGCGAATAAGTGCCTAACATCAAAGCGAGAACAATCGCTATAAAAACAGAGAGTAACCAACTCCAAGCCCATAAGGTACGCACAGCCCCCATGAACCAAGCTGACAATATCGTTTTTAAATCCTTTCCTCGAGTTGCTCCCTCTTCTTGAGTCACCTCAGGGACTAGCGTCTTTTTTTTACGCGTACTCTTTTTTGCTTCTTTTGCCATAGTTCGTGTGATTATTCTTGTGCTATTCGCGTTGCCAAGTCTTCTATTCATTTTAGAAAGATCTGACGTATTCGTTCGGCTTTTTGTCGACGGGATCCTATTTCGTCATCATCTCGAATTCGTTACAACATATTGCGCTATGCCTGTTTAATCCCATCAATTAAACCTTTCCTATCGAAATTCGGGATAAAATCAACAAAACCTATTCTCTCTTTGAGAATCGATTTTGATTATTCACGATTCTGACATTCTTTGTTGTCAGAATCTATCGAGTAAGGAACGCATCATGGAAACCAAGCATAGCCAGGTCATCATTCTCGGTTCCGGTCCTGCCGGTTATACTGCTGCCACGTATGCAGCCCGTGCGAATCTTAAACCCGTTTTGATTACCGGAATGGATCATGGCGGTCAGTTAATGACCACGTCTGAAGTCGACAATTGGCCTTCTGCTGCCGAAGGCATCCAAGGTCCTGAACTAATGGAGCGCTTGCAAAAACAGGCAGAGCGTTTTGGTACTGAAATTGTGTTTGACATGATTAATAAGGCCGACCTCTCAGTCCGTCCGTTTGTGCTCCAAGGCGACATGGGTACCACATATACCTGCGACACCTTGATTATTGCCACTGGAGCTTCCGCCATGTATCTCGGTTTAGAGAGCGAAACGGCCTACCGTGGTCGCGGCATCTCGGGCTGTGCTACCTGTGACGGTTTCTTCTATCGCAGCAAGCCGGTCGCTGTTGTTGGTGGTGGCAATGCAGCTGTTGAAGAAGCGCTCTATCTCAGCAATATTGCGAGTCATGTGACGTTGGTACACCGTCGTGACACATTCCGTGCCGAGCCTATTCTCATTGACCATCTCATGGAAGCCGTCAAAGAAGGCCGCATTTCGCTTGAACTCAATCGTACGGTCAATGAAGTTCTCGGTGACGATAATGGCGTCACCGGTCTTCGTCTTGAAAGCATGGTCGGTGAAGAACAAAAAACCGTGGAAGTCTCTGGTGCCTTCATTGCAATCGGTCATCGTCCAAACACAAGCCTCTTTGAAGGCCAGTTAGAGTTACAAAACGGCTATATTGTTACGGCTGGTTCTCGAGCTCCAGCTGCGACCGCTACGTCTGTCCCCGGTGTCTTTGCCGCGGGCGACGTGCAAGACCAGATCTATCGTCAGGCTGTCACATCCGCAGCGACGGGTTGCATGGCCGCCTTAGATGCTCAACGTTTCTTAGAAGCCCAGCAGTAACTTTTATCGATTCTCTGAACAATAAAGTCTTCATTCGTTATGCATACGATCAACAACTTTGCTGACCTTAAGAAGGTCAGCAAAGCCCTCAAGGAAGAAGCTCAAGCGCGCGAAGAAAAAGCACGCAAACAGCATGAAGAAGCCAATCGACGCCATTGCGAAGCCAATCAATTTGCGGCAGCGATGGCTGAGTTTGGCGTCAAACGCATGCCTCAAAAAAATTTGGCCGACACCAAGGCACCTAAGCCTCGTCCCGTCGCTCGAAGCATTGTTACTGAACGCGAAGAGATCCTTCAAGCGAACATGTCAGATCAACATGATCCGACCGTGTTTCTTGAAAGTGAGGATGGTCGGCTCTATCGCCGCCAAGGTGTCTCACCAGACATTCCTCGCAAACTTTATCGTGGGGAATGGACCATTGAGGCTCACATTGACCTTCATGGCCTTCGTATTGAGGAAGCTCGCGAAGCGGTTGCTCGTTTCATTCACGATAGCCAACTCCGTGGCTACCGCTGTTTACGCATTGTGCACGGTAAGGGCTATGGTAGTGAAGGCGGACAAAGTGTCCTAAAAGAAATGGTGCGTCGTTGGCTCAAGCAACGTATCGAAGTCATGGCATTTGTTCAAACACCTCCAACGGATGGTGACTCAGGGGCTGTACGCGTTTTGATCTCTCAAAAGAAAAATCCGCTCCATACTTAAGCGTCACTCATCAACAAAAAGCGGGTTGATAAAGTCAGGTAATCTGATCTTATCAACCCGCTTTTTGGCTTTTGGTATTTTACAAAGCGCCTTCGCCCGTTTCCCCTGTTCGAATACGAATGGCCTGTTCGACTTCGTAGACGAAGATTTTGCCATCACCAATCTTTCCCGTATACGCAGCCTTACGCAGAGCCTCAATCCCTTGCTCAACGATATCGTCCGAAACAACTGCTTCAATCTTGAGCTTTGGCAAGAAATCCACAACATACTCAGCACCACGATAGAGCTCAGTATGTCCCTTCTGGCGACCAAACCCCTTGACTTCAGTCACAGTGAGACCATTAATCCCGGCATCTGCCAGTGCTTCGCGAACTTCGTCAAGCTTAAAAGGTTTAATAACGGCAACAATCAGCTTCATGACACTTCTTTACCGGCATGCTCCGGATGTAAAACACATAATGCACAAAAGTCTAGCAAATACCTAAGCACCTGCAAACCATTTGCGACAGAAATTCCAAATAAAAAACCGAACTGCTTTGCTTTAAAGCAGTCCGGTTAAACATCACTGATTTGCTTAGGCTTCTTCAGCGGGCTTTTCAGCCTCAGCAGCAACCTCGACCTCAGCCTCGTTCTTGTTGAGTGCTTCAGGATTCTTCGGCTGACCGATATGATATTCGTAAAGCGAAACATCCTTCACGCGAACACCGAAACGAGGATCGTTATTGGGGCTGTGCCAAACATCCTTCTTTTCACGCCAAGCGTTAATAAACGCCACGACATTTCGCGGAACTTCAGGAGAATCCGACACTTCATTGAGCGTAAACTGTTGCCCCCCAACCAGATAAAGACGAAGGGTATGAATGAAGGGACCCTTCTGAAGTTGCGGAGCAGTTTCCTCGGTGGTCTGTGCATCGGTCATTGAAATTATCCTTTATCAAAATGGTCAAATGCGATTATGACCTTAAAGAATCGATAATAAGAGTTTAGCAGGAAGTCTAGCGACCAGGGTGGTGGATTCCACCTCGGACGCAAAGTCTTACCCAATTGCGGCGTAAAGCTTCGTCCTTTAGAGCGGAGATATAAGCCGCGCAGTTTTAGGTTAATCAGGCGTCTCCTGATTTTCGATGTATGTCTTAATAATCGAGAGAGGAGCTCCGCCGCAGCTTGCGGCGAAATACGAAGGCGACCACAAGCAAGATCCAAAGCCTCTTTCGAACCGAGTCTGCGATTGCTTTCG
>JAHHRH010000046.1 GCA_020025915.1 Sutterella sp. | reverse complement strand
CCTCCTTTTCATCATAGAGGGTGAGAACGGATTTGTCCTCATGTCCATTTTTTGCATACTCGCTTTCATCGTTGAACCTAGTCCAACAACAAAAGCGCGCTTTAGCGACAGACGCAAAGGGAGGATCATTGCATGTAACAGAATGTTACTTCATCTCCTCCTTAGAAGACAACAAAGCAAGTAGCGCATCTTTACTCAAGCGACTCGACATATCCGCACCCTCTAAGAGCACATCCGCAAGCGAACGCTTGGTGTCATGCAACCGCAAGATCTTTTCTTCGATCGTGCCTTCTGCCACCAAGCGATAGACCGTCACCGGACGTTCCTGACCAATGCGATAGGCACGGTCTGAAGCCTGATCTTCAATGGCTGGATTCCACCATGGATCCAAATGGATCACATAGTCGGCCGCCGTTAAATTAAGCCCTGTACCACCAGCCTTCAAGCTAATCAAGAAAAGCGGCATCTTGCCAAGACGGAAGGTTTCGGTGAGCTTCGTGCGTTGTGCAGCCGAGACTGCACCGTCCAAATAGAGGTACTCAATGTTAAGCGCATCCAGAGCTTCACTCACCAAGGCCAAGTGAGACGTAAACTGGCTAAAGACCAAAGCACGATGACCATTGTTATGCAGTTCTTCAACGAGCTTCAAGAAAGCCTGAGTCTTAGAAGAGTCAAATGTCAACTGGGGATTGATAAGCTTCGGATGACAAACCGCCTGACGTAGACGCGTAAGCGCAGCGAGCGCCTGCATCGGATTAATTTCGCCAGACTCAAGTTCTTCAACGGTCTTTTCACGAATATCTTCGTAAAGAGCCTTCTCTTCGTTCGAGAGCTCAATACGCACCGTGATATCTGTCTTTTCGGGCAACTCATCAAGGACGTCCGTCTTCGTGCGACGCAAAATAAAGGGCGAAATCATGCGCTTAAGTTGACGTTGCTTCTCTTTATGATGGTCACGCTCGATCGGCATGACAAAACGTTCAACAAAGCTGTTGTACGTACCCAAATAACCCGGATTAGCAAATTCCAATAAGTTCCACAGTTCACTAAGATGGTTTTGCAACGGCGTCCCAGTTAAGAGCAAACGACACTGCGCATTGAGCATCATAGCGGCCTTAGAGGTCTTCGTTTCTTTTGACTTTATAGTATGAGCTTCGTCTAAGACCACCACGTTCCAATCAACCCTTTGCAAGTGATCGATATCATTAGACATAACACCATAAGTTGAAAGTACGACGTCATCCACAGACAACGCTTCTAAGGCTGACTGACGACCTTCGAGGTTGTAGTTAATAACGCGTAAGCTTGACGCAAATCGACGAAGCTCTGCCTGCCAATTAAGGAGCACCGAAGTTGGCAACACCACCAAAGAAGGCCCTTCGGATGCGCGCGAAAGAAGGAGCGTAATCGTCTGCACAGTTTTACCAAGCCCCATGTCGTCCGCCAAAATGCCACCCGCACCCCAATGCGCCAAACGACTCATCCAGCGGAATCCGTCCACCTGATAGTCACGCAAATCAGCTGTGAGTTGCGCCGGCAAGGCTTCAGACTCGGCCGAAACCTTACGGATGCACTCAATCATTGCATTCGTTGCTTCGTCGGCATTCACATTGACTCCCACTTCAGTGAGATCATCAATGACGTTCACAGCATAGCGAGGTAACGTGAGCGACTTCTTTGTCTGCTGCAAAAGGCCTTCCATCATCATCAATTGCTGACGCAATTGATCGGTGAGCGCCACAAATTCGCCTTCACTGAGTTCGATATACCCGGGCACCTTTGAGGCACGGAGCTTTTCGAGCACTTCACGTAACGTCATCTTGAGTGTAGACGACACCTCGACCATGCCCTCCACTTCAAACCATTGACCCAAACGACGGACGCTAACCGAACACTGATGCGCTTGAATCTTCGAGTGATTCACACGATAGTCAACATGGTCGGACCATTCGATCACGACGTCATTTTTAACTTCGTGTAATGCTTCCAAGAACGTCAAACAACCGCTCATAGACAAAGACCAAGTGCCATCCTCGGGCGTCCCGAGCTTATGGTTCTTAAGATGTTCAAGGACGCGAGTCATCACCGTACGCTCGTCCTTCAGCTGACGTTGCACAACCACGTACTTACCATTCTGATTAGCAGAAAGGTTTTCGGGACCGACACCAGGCTCACAGATTAAAGTGCTACCTGGAATCGGATGCAACCCCAATGTGACCATAAATTCGCCCGGCATTAACTGGTCGAATCGGAAGAACGGATTCACGTTGGCCTTGACCGTCTTCACGGCTTTGCTCGTTAAATCGGACATCACCGTCATACGATTAGCCAATCGACCTAATAACGTCGTCAATTTCTGTTTCGCGGCCAACGGGAATGTCTTTTGAGCGAGCAAATCCGACAAAATTTCATTACTACGCTCATTGATCGGGCACACGAACACTTCTGTGCCGTTAAAGGAAACGACCACATCCTCTAAACGTTTGTCGCCAGGCTTAATATTGTGCGAGAGAACATAACCAGCGGTCGTTTCTTTAACAGAAAGCGTCAACGGACGTTCGCGAACTTCAATGCGCTGTGTTGGATCATTATCGTTGTATACATACGGGTGTCCAATGAGCGCCTGCCAAGCCACAGACATATCCATGTAATACTCAATCGTGCGACCGTACTGGTACTGTTTTACAGCGCGCGCAACAGCTTTATCTTGTGCGCTCAAACCCTCAACATCGCCTTGCGCAAATGTCTTTAGCGCAATATCACGTCCTTTTGACCAGGTCTTCCCGTCCTTTGACTTCAAAAGACGCGGTCTGACATCCCAACTCTTCGTGTCAACTAAGTAAATCACACGTTCCTTAGAGTTCGTCGACTTTGACTGACCTTCGGCCAAGATGAGTTTGTCAAGCAAGCGCTCCCACGGCTCCACAATATCGGTCGCAGGGGGCATGATTGACGTCATGCCTAATTTGTCGCTCAACGCTTTGATCTCAGCTTCATCGCCTTTAACAGTCATCAGCGCTTCTAGCTTCAGGACGCCGTCAAAGGTTGGATCCTTCAACGCTCTTTCAACCCAATGACCTAAGATCGCTGTCGGGTTCGAATATTTTCTGAGCATCATGCCTAGCATGGTCAACGGCATGCGTTGTTCATCGACATATGAGACAAAATTCCAATGAGCCTCAATATCTGATAGATCTTCGCTTAAGGCCAAAGAGCACCAAAGCAGGAGCCCTACAGTATGAAGTTTACGCGGATCCAGGTTTTTCACAAGGCTTGTCATGGTGCGTCGAACAACACCATTATCCTTGTTGTAGTAAAGACACAAACCATAGACCCAGTTCATCCAAAAGTCATTAAATACCGTCTTGGTCTCAACACGTTTTAACCCTTCGCGAGCACATTGAAGCGCGCCTTTATATTCTTTGCGAAGAATGAGCTCGACGGCTGTAAGCAAGTCATAGTACACATTTAAGGGCACCACATGCGACTTCGCAACAGCGACCCCTTCGTGCCACAGCTCATAGAAGAAACCATAACACTGAAGCCCAGTAGCCTTTGGTGCGAACTCACGATAAACCGCTAATTGACAATCCGGAATCTTATGTTTAATAAAATCAAGCAATGGTTTGGTCGCTAAAAGTCGACTCACTAACGTCTCGCTCTGCGACTGAGGCAGACGTCTAATGACGTCGACATGCCGATTGTCCATCAGTTGCCACTCAAACAGATCACCCAAGGTATTCACCAATTTTTTGGACGACCAATAGTTATCCAACCGTTCACCAAAATCCTCAAACACTGCCGGGTTAGGCTCATACTGATTGAGCACAGCATGTGTTAACACCACCCATGCGGCGTACTCTCGGTCAGGTATAAAGTCTCCATGACGACGAGCAGCCACTCGAACTTGGCTAAGCTGCATCACAGAGCTATCGGTCAGATGCTCGACAAAGTTCCCCCACAACACGGGTCCAAATGTGATGTTATCGCTCCATTCACTACTACACTCGAGCCAGGATTGTTTGATCAGCTTCGACACCAATGCAGAAGCTTCTCTCGTCGACATTCGACCAGTCTTACACATAGCTCTAAGAAATTCATCTCGACTAATCTGACCTTTGTCAGACAACAACGAGACAAACAAAGGTTCTAAGGCCTTAGCTTGACTTTCACCAAGGTGGGCAACAAGAAGCGCTGATCCTTTGGCTTTAAACTTCGGCATTTAGCTTCCTTTCTATGTGTGACAGATTAATGTGTGTTCTTCTGAGGCAAAATACCAATCACTCGGGCGCGAAGTTGGCCGCACCCCCCTTCAATATCCTGTGCAGCACTATCACGTAAGGTGGCTACTGTGCCACGACGACGCAAAATCGTAATAAGGTCTTGCATGTGTTCGGATGTCGGACGCTTAAATGGCGACCCTTCGACCGGATTCACGGCAATAAAATTCACCATCGCATAGCGCCCTTCAATCAAATCTGCCAAGCGTTCCACTTGTTCGGGCAAATCATTGATGCCTGCCATCAAGGTCCATTCAATTTGCGCCGGGTAGCCCGTGACATCTGCATAATCGAGCGTACATTCAAGTAAGGTTTCTACTGGAATATCAGGTGAATTAGTGAGTAGTTCACGACGCAACGCGTTATCGGTGGTATGTAAACTCAAAGCCAGAGCAGGACGAACGGATAGGGCCGGCAAACGATTAAAGAGACGATGGTCACCCACGGTCGAAATCACAATATCTTTATGTGAAAGCCCGCAAACATTACCAAAGAACTCCACCGCTTCACAGACCGCATTCAGGTTGTGACTGGGCTCGCCCATCCCCATCAATACAATTTTCTTGATGTCTTGACGAACACGCTTAGCCTCACAGAATTGCGCCACAATTTCGGCGCTCGAAAGTTGACGCACTAAGCCACCCTTACCCGTCATGCAAAAGACACAGCCAACGGCACACCCTACCTGGGTTGAGACGCAAAGTCCCTGACGTGGCAACAGCACCGATTCAATACACTCGCCATCCTTTAAGCCGAGAATCAATTTAACTGTTTCGGCCTCTTCACTACGCACAGGCAAAGCATGCGTTAACTTTTCTAAACGTGCTCGTATAACCGGGAGTACTTCGGCTATGGCTTTCGGAAATGTTTCGCCTTTACGCGCTTTCCAAGGTGCCAAACCAGCCCAGGCCAAAAAGATGCGTCGGACATGTTGTGGCTTAGCGCCTAACGCCTGCCACTCTTTAGCCAACTCACTTAAATGCGGGCCTCTCACCATCTCACCCCTCCTCTACGTTGAGAACAAAAATTGAATCATGCATTTTACTTGAAGGCGTATCTTTATCGACAAAAACCGAGGTGACAAACGCTTGCGAAACCTTACTTCTCCGCGATTCATCCAAAATTCCTTAGACATTCTTTAGAGGACATATCAAAAACGACTGAATAAGTAGCCATTAAGCAATTCAAATCACAAAAATACCGCATTTATGGTATTTTCAAGAAAATCTCTTGCATTATTTGTCTACTCATGTAAAATTCAAATTCTCAAGAGCAAAACGCTCTGTGACACCAAATGGTGGGAATAGCTCAGTTGGTAGAGTCCCGGATTGTGATTCCGGTTGTCGTGGGTTCGAGTCCCATTTCCCACCCCAGATTCTAAGGCCCTGCAGATGAAAATTTGTAGGGCCTTCTCATTTCTAAGTCATTCGCCCTATTGCAGCCTAAATGCGAATCCGATAAAGTAATAAAGACTCCTTCTTTTTTGAACCTTTTTTCATCGGATTCAACATGTCTACTCTCACGAAACTTAACCAGTCTTGGTGGTGGCGCCCTCTCAAAGCGGGTGCCTAGTTTCGTGCGCTTATCATTTACGAAAAGAACCCGCGGATGCTTCACGTCAGCGGGTTTTTTGTTACTCTAGCACCACTTTCCTCCCTTTCTGGCGGCATCCGCAAATTAACTACTTGGAGATGCCACCATGACTCAACTCAATCCCTTCTTTGGCCAATTCGGCGGTCAATTTGTTCCAGAAAACCTGCTACCTGCTTTAGATGAACTCGAAAATGCGTTCGTTGAAGCCATAGCTGATCCCATCTTTCACGCTGAACTGAAAGACCTTTTAACAACCTATGCAGGTCGACCAACACCGCTCACTCGAGTGCGAAATCTCACGCAAGGCACTCAAACGACGCTCTACTTAAAGCGAGAAGACCTCGTCCATGGCGGCGCACATAAGACCAATCAAGTGCTAGGGCAGGCGTTGCTCGCAAAGCGTATGGGGAAAAAGCGCATCATCGCGGAAACAGGTGCTGGTCAACACGGTGTCGCCACCGCTCTCGCTTGTTCACTCTTTGGTCTTGAATGTGTCATCTACATGGGTGCCAAGGACGTTGAACGTCAAAAACCGAACGTCTTTCGTATGGAACTGATGGGGGCAACCGTGATCCCCGTGACCGTTGGTAGCGGTACGCTCAAAGAAGCTTGCAATGCTGCGTTGGCAGACTATGCCGACAACTATGAAACCACACACTATATGTTAGGCACTGCAGCAGGTCCGCATCCCTTCCCTACGATCGTGCGTGAATTTCAAAAGATTATTGGCGAGGAAGCACGCCAACAATTTGCCGACGTTGAAAAAGGGGAACGACCCGATGCCGTCATTGCTTGTGTGGGCGGCGGCTCCAACGCCATTGGCCTCTTCACGGATTTCAAGCCTTTTGACGATGTTCAACTCATCGGGGTTGAGCCTGCAGGCCTTGGAATTGACACGCCCTATCACGGTGCCACCCTAGGTTGCGGTACACCAGGCATATTCTTTGGCGCTCGCTCTTACAACATGCAAACGGCAGACGGTCAGATCGAAGAGTCTTACTCCATTTCGGCGGGACTTGATTTTCCATCTGTGGGGCCTGAACACGCCCACTTGAAAGACATCGGCCGTGCGACCTATGTCTCGATCACGGACGAAGAAGCCCTTCGCGCGTTTGTGGAACTCTCAGTTACTGAAGGCATTATTCCGGCCCTCGAAAGTAGCCATGCCTTAGCCTATGCCCTAAAAATGGCTCGCCAAAACCCCGATCGCAAACAAAAGCTCATCGTCAATCTCTCGGGGCGTGGTGACAAAGACATCTTTCAGGTTGCGGCGCGTCTCGAAAAAGAAGGTCTCATGACCGATGGGCGTCTAACCAAAGACATCCTTCTTCGCATGGCTTCTTTGGACTAACACTTGACATCAAACGCACTAAAACGTCGAATCATTAAGGATATTTACCATGACAAACCGCTTTGACCGCTACTTAACCGTGAATAATCACTCTTCTTTAGCTTTTCCTTATATGACCCTTTTTGATCCCGACAAGGAATCTAGTTACAGAATCGCTCGCGACCTCATTGAAGCAGGTGCCCCTGGTCTTATTTTAGGTTTACCTTTTTCAGATCCTTGCGCCGATACAGAGGCTCAAGCCAATGCGTCACAGCGAGCCTTACGTGCTGGCGCAACCTTTGACGGCGCGCTCGAACTCATCGCTCGCATTCGAGCCGAGGCACCCAAATGTCCCTTGGCACTCGTCACATACCTTAATCCCTCTGTTGTCTATGGCTTTGATCACTTCACGCAAAAGATAGCCAAAGCCGGCATCGATGCCCTCTTGTTGCCCGACCTACCGTCGAGCATGCGCCTTCAAGTCCCGACCTTTGACAAAGCGGCTCAACGCGCTCAGTTGATATTAGGCACCTATTTGACGTCTCAAACGTCGGTCGAAACACGAGAAAAAATGCAACTTAAAACCCGCGGTTTCATCGTGACACAGCACTCTGATGGGGCACAATCATTGCCTTTTGGGGCCATTTTGACGGATGATATCGTACTTTTTTGCGAAAAAAATGGTCAATACTGCAATCACCTTAGACAAAAGCTTATTGCCTCTCTCACAAGACCATCAAAAGGACTTACCCCTGCACCAGTCGATTTGATTGACTAATGGGCGCTTTGAACACACCCATTTAACCTCATTGCTATGGTAGGCTTTAACTTGCGCGTTTATTTACAACGCGCAATTTTTACTAACAACTTAAATAACTACCACCGTTTTTTATGAAAAGCTTTTCCTTAAAAGAGCGTGCCCTGATCGGTCTCACACTCTTTTCGATGTTCTTTGGAGCGGGGAATCTGATCTTCCCCCCGTTCCTGGGTGCCCTCGCGGGTGATTCTACATTCCTAGCCATGACTGGCTTTGCTGTGACTGCTGTCATTTTCCCCATTTTGGGTGTGGCCGCCGTTGCTCGCTCAGGCGGTTTGACGACCCTTGCAAGCCGTGTTCATCCAGCCTTCGCCTTCCTTTTCACGCTTTTGATCTATCTTTCGATCGGTCCCTGCCTCGCCATTCCGCGTACGGCCGGCACTTCGTTCGAAATGGCCATTGCCCCGCTTTTCACGGGTGATGGCGCCATGACCGGCACCTTTATGGGCTTTGAAGCCGGTGTGGTTGCACAGGCTGTCTATTCGGTCGCCTTCTTCCTTCTTGCCTTTACGATTGCACTCAATCCGGAAAAGCTGACGCAGCGTTTGGGCAAGATTACGTCGCCGACCCTGCTTACGCTCATTACGATTCTCTTCATTTCGGCCATTATTCATCCGCTCGGCGACTATGGCGCCGCTCGTGCGCCGTACGATGCCGCGCCGGTGGTTCGCGGCTTTATTGAAGGCTATCAGACGATGGACACCCTCGCTGCCCTGAACTTCGGTCTCATCATTGCGATGAACATCCGTGCCATGGGCGTCAAGACGGACTCTGGCGTCGTGCGCGAAACTATTTTAGCGGGCTTCATTGCTGGTCTTTTGTTGATCACGGTTTACCTCGCCTTGGCTCACATTGGTGCTGAAGCTGGTGGCGCTGGCCTCACGGGTGAAAACGGAGCTCAGACCCTGACGGGTGTTGTAATTCAGCAGTTCGGTCATGCCGGTCTCTTCATCTTGGGCGCGATCTTCTTTATCGCCTGTTTGAATACCTGTGTAGGTCTTCTCTCTTGCTGCTCCAACTACTTCCGTGACACGTTCCCGATCCTCGGCTACCGTGGTTGGCTCACCGTTTTTGCACTCACCTCTACCGCGATCGCTAATGCTGGTTTGACGGCTATTTTGAAGTTCTCTGTCCCGGTGCTCGTCGGTATCTATCCGCTCGCTTTGGTGCTCATCATCCTCGCCTTCTTGCATCCGTTCATCGGCAACATGCGCTTCGCCTATCCTGTGACGATGCTCTTTACGGGCGTGGCCGCTGTAACGGCTGGGGTTTCTCAAGCTGGCTTCAAGCTACCCTTCTTGGCTGACTTTTTTGCCTCGATGCCGCTTGCCTCTCAGGGTCTAGACTGGGTGGTACCGTCCGTCGCTGGTCTTACCGTTGGCGTAGTCCTGAGTCTTGTCATGCCGCGTAAGGCTTAATTCACAAACAGCCCTACACGACTAATTGTGCCGCTCGACCTGAGGGTTGAGCGGCATTTTTATAGGTTTTACCCCATCTCCAAACGATACAAGATCTTCCTTAGGAGACTTCTCCAAGCCCACCTGCGTCAAATCAGCTCTTATTCACTTCGCGCTTCGATCTACGACATCCTCCTTAAACACAAGCGTTTTATCATTCTGTAGATTATCTTCATCAGGACTCAATTCCAACGAGTTCATTTCTACGGAAGCTGTCACACGTTAAGTGCGACAGACTTAAACATGACATTAACCTTGAAATTTTGGAGCGGCTCATTTAAATAATGAGCCGTAGGAGACACACCATGATGAAAACCTTAGTGAAAGTATCCCAGTTCGTTAATAAGACCTTCGCTCTTTGGGTCGTCATTTTCGGTATTGCCGGTTTTGCCTTTCCTGAGATCTTCAAGCAGATTGGTCCCTGGATTGCTCCTCTTCTTGGTGTCGTCATGTTCGGTATGGGGCTTACCCTTTCGCCCATTGACTTTAGAGACATCTTCCGTCGTCCGCGTGATGTCGCCTTGGGTGTCGTTGCCCAATTTACGATCATGCCCAGCGTCGCATTCTTGATTTGCTATGCAATGAACCTGCCGCCCGAAGTGGCTGTTGGCTTGATTCTCTTAGGATGTTGCCCGGGTGGTACAGCCTCGAATGTCGTTACCTTCTTAGCGCGTGGTGACGTGGCACTTTCTGTCACGATCACGTCTTGTACGACTTTGTTGGCACCTGTGATGACCCCCGCTTTGATGTACCTCTTTGCTAGCCAGTGGCTTTCGATCGATCCTGTTGCGATGTTCATGTCCATCGTACAAATCATCCTTTTGCCGATCGCTGCTGGTGTCTTTGTCCACAAGTTGCTCGGTCATCGTATCGACGGTGCCGTAGCCGCCCTTCCGCTTGTCTCTGTTGGCGCCATCGTTTTAATCGCTGCCGCTGTGACCGCCGTCTCTCGTACGCAGTTGATGAACACGGGCCTCTTGGTTTTTACAGCTGTCGTCATTCATAATGCTTTTGGCATGCTCTTTGGCTACTTCGTCGGCAAGTGGACTGGTATGAACCTTGCAAAGCGTAAGTGTCTGGCTTTTGAAGTTGGCATGCAAAACTCTGGGCTCGGTGTCGCCCTGGCTAGTGTTCACTTTGCCGCTAGTCCGATGACAGCCCTACCTTCGGCGCTTGCAGCGTTATGGCATAACGTCACAGGCCCGATGTTGGCTACGCTCTTCCAAAACTGGCGTGAATCAGATGAGAAGGCATCCTTTTTTGATCACATGGAAGCTTCGTTAACGACGACGCCAACACTTGAACCCGCCACGCAAAAAGTGCTAGTTGATTAATATCTAGCGCGAAGTACCTAAGGAAGGTCTGGATAGATCGGATTTGACGCGGCACCTTATCAAAAAGGTGCC
>JAHHRH010000045.1 GCA_020025915.1 Sutterella sp. | reverse complement strand
ATCATGGAACTGCGAAGCCTTCTCCTGGCAGGAGAAGAATTGAGCGAATCCGCTCAGAAAAAGGCTGACAAGTACTTGATTACTCATCGGAAAGGCCAAGGCGGTTTACTTTGGTAAATAAATATCCTAGGGTCTGAGACAAAGTCCCAGGTACTAGAAAGCTGATAACGTTTTTTTGACAATTCCTGGAAAAGAAGCTTGACAAATACCGCTTAGATGCCGGTTACTCGCATGGAATCCAATCCTGACAGCGAGCGAAAGAGAGAGTGCTTCATTTGTTTGGTAGGTGTCAAGTATTTCATAGATGGTCTCAGTGATTGAGCGCTCCCAAGGAGCTAACCATCTAATTAAAAAATGCCGTTAAGGCTATCCCAGCCGAAACTTGATAGTGACCGTATCTAATATGGACCTGAGAATGTTTTTTCATTTCTCAGGGCGTTTTTTTACGAAGTTTTTTTGCTGTTCTTTTCAGTTTTCTCAATCAAAGTCCGTACTTTCGCAAGAAGGATGGGGTTATCTTTGAAAGCGAGATCGATGGCTAACTTTTGTATTTCAACGATTTTTTGAAGATCTAGCGCGTTGATGCCGAATTTGGAAGAATTGAAACAATTATCGAAAACCATCATGGATAGAAATGCCGCTTTCTCATCGAGCCCCGACAGGGCAATCGACCGATAGAGATCTGTATACCAGTCGCGAATGGGACGGATCAGATCGGGATCTGTGGCATAAAGAGAAATCAAAGCAGTCCCCAATCCTATCCAACCTTTTTTGTTCTCACAGAAATGCTTGTACCAGAGATACATACTCGGGATAATCGCTTCCTGCTCGGTCAAACCGATTTCAATGAACGGAGCACAATGCCGTTTTGTTTCTGTCTGTAGATGCGCAACGTAATGGTTGATTAAGGCGATCAACAGATCTTTCTTGGTAGGAAAATGCCAATGTACCGCACTTTTGGAAATAGTCAGATATTCCGCAATCCCCCCATGAGAAAGTTTTGAGAGCCCGTCTCTTAAAATTATCTCACTGGCCACTTCAAGAATTTTGTCACGGCTTAAATCGCCCTTTGTTTTCATATCCTACCTTGAAAAAACAAATGGTAAAGCGATTCGAAAACCTTACCAAAAACTCTACGTAATTTTTATTAACTGACTAGATAACTGCATTCGGAGGGAGATACTAAAAAAACGCAACCAACCTCAGCTTTCGATATGCAGAATACCATATATTCCGACGGACAGGAAGGTTTACTTCCAGTTGCGTATATAGTCTTAAAGGTCCTGTCTTTGACCCCGAAATCACGGGCCAGTTGGCAGTATAACCAACCGGTTCCTCATTTCTTGAGGGTTGCCGCAAGGTGAGAACCTGAAAGAAGTTTCGCCACATTTTCAGCCGAATCGAACAGTCCCGGGCAACCCAAGGCTTCAGCCAGATCCCGATCCCGCTTCACAACATTCAGCAAGCGAGGTTTACCACTCTTGGTATAGGCGAGTTGGATCCTGAGAAAATCCTTCAGCATTTCCTGGATCGTCCACAAGCTGTTAATTGAAGAGGTTCGTTCAGGGTTCCTGGCCAACTCATTCGGAATAGTGCCCTTCACTCTGTCAGGAGCTTCAGCACCGTAGCAATGTCATGGTCGAGATCCCTCACCCGATTGATCATGAGGTGCAGTTTCTCAGCCACTTCATCACCGAAAGCCTCTCGGTTGGCTTCGATCAACTCATGCAGAACTTTCTGGTTGAAGGAGCCCGTGCGGATGGGGAATCCCCATGCGTGTAGCGTAGCCTCTTGACATGCACCATAGTCTTCGTTCGTTGCCCCTTTAATTGGCGATAGAAGACCTGCAAAGCAAGCAGACAGCATTCCTCACACGTCTTCCCGCGGATGGGCGTCAGCCAGCGGTCATAGGCCAGATTAAGGATGGCGAACGCGTCATTGAGGTCGGTCTTCTGGCCGTTGCCATGATCCTTCACCCACGCCTGGACATGCCGCCCACTGATCATCATGACTTCATGTCCGAGCGACTGAATCTGCTCGGCGATCTGATGAGCACCGCTACACGGCTCCATGGCAACCAAGGTCGGAGCCATGTTTGCCAGAAGCTCATAGAGCTTGTCATAGGGCATTCGGTCAATGAGATAGGGTTCCTTGTGATCGGAATCGAATGCGGCAAGGGCCACATCTTCCTTGGCAAGGTCGAAGCCGACAGCTTCGTATGAGATCGATGTGTCGGGGGCGCTTTCTAGCCATGATATGGACTCCATGAAGGCTTGTGATTCCTCATTATCAATCTGCGAGAATCGATTGACTAGGCATCGGGTGGGTAGCCCATGTCATTAGAACGCGATCTTTCCCGCCATGTATCCACCACATTTACACCTCGGATTCCGTGTAGCTTAGGGCTTCAGTTTGTTTTGCAAACTTACCCATCCTTGTATGCCTAAGGTGATTCTTGTTCATCAGATCAGCGGTTTGCCTCGGGCTTCCTTCAGATCCCACCTCGCGACGGACACCCTTGCCTCCGGCTATGCGCTTGGTGCTACCTCCTGCGCTCGGGACTTTCACCCATTAGAATGCGCCCATTCTGGGCGCACTAAGAAGAAAGCGGCAGACACCTTTCGCGTCTCCCGCTTTCTTTCACATCAATATAGATTACGCCAACTCATCCACTACAACTTCACGCATCACATAGAGGCGATCGTTTTCACGCACCTTTTCGGGCACCTTAAAGGTGGTATCCGCCCCCTTGTCAGCACGATCGGCTGGCTTTTCATCGTCTCGTAACCCCTCTAGGGTGAGATAAACCGCGCCGGTTGTGGGCCCCGTCACCAAAAGCTTATCGCCATTTTGAATGGGTTCACCCTGAATCAAGAAGCGACCAATACCCGCCTTCGGGTAATAGCCCAAACACTTGCCAGAATAGATCTTCTTTTGCGTAGCTTGTGAGCCTGCGCCATTGGTGCGTTCAAGGATGGTCTTACCCTGATACCAACCATCCCAAAAGCCACGGTTAAAGACGGTCGCCAAACGATCGTCCCAACTCGTACTCAGTTCATCCGTCCAACGACCTTCGATAATGGCATCCAAGGCTTCGCTATAGCATTCGACGGCTGTACGGACATATTCTGGCCCGCGTGCACGACCTTCGATCTTAAAGACGGTGACACCTGCTTTGACCATCAAATTCAAGAAGCTAATAGTCTTGAGGTCTTTGGGCGACATAAAGTAGCCATCGTCTACACCCAATTCCGTGCCACGATCTTTGTCGTACGCAATATAAGAGCGTCGGCAATTTTGAAGACATTCACCCCGATTGGCACTCTTACCACGCGTATGTAAACTCAACCAGCACTTGCCACTCACGGCCATGCATAGCGCCCCGTGGCAGAACATTTCAATACGAACGGGCTTACCTGATGGACCACAAATTCCTTCCCGGTCAATTGCATCACGAATATCAGCCACCTGACGTAACGTTAATTCACGCGCCAACACCACAACGTCGGCAAACTGCGCATAAAAACGCAAAGCTTCGACATTGGCGATATTAAGCTGCGTCGAAAGGTGAACTTCGACGCCCATTTCACGGCAACACTGCATGACGGCCACGTCAGACGCAATGACAGCAGAAATCTTGGCCTCACGGGCAGCCGCAATGATGGTGCGCATTGATTCGAGGTCATTGTCATAAATGATCGTATTGACAGTGAGATAACTCTTCACGCCACGCTCATGACAATAGGCGGCAATCTCTTTCAGGTCATCAATCGTAAAGCTACTCGCTGAATGCGCACGCATATTGAGCGCACCAATCCCGAAATAAATACTATTGGCACCAGCAGCCACGGCCGCGGCCAAAGATTCACGAGAGCCCGCTGGGGCCATAATTTCAAAATCGGAGCGTTGCATGAATAAGAATTCCTAGCTTGAAAATCAGGTCAAATTTGAAGATCCTTGATTGTAGCGAACTCAATGCCACTACGACATGTCACATTTCTCGATTCCTGTTACATCGAGTTAGGGAACCCTAAGTTTCACCCACGGGTTTCCTAATTTTGGTTATGTACACTGTGTCTCAGATCAAAAGGGAACTTAACCGTCCCCCTTTAAAATCCACATAAAATTGATTAATGATAAGAGGCCATTTATGAAGAAATCTACACTTGCCGCTTTGCTTACTGCCACCACGATGACGTTTGCTGCCACCGCCTGGGCTGTGGATGCTACTCCTGCGAAGACCGAGGCTACGCCAGCTGTGCCCCCAATCACAACTGAAGCTGAAGCCCCAACTCCGATGATTGGTATGGCCGACGCTGTTGCCACGGCTGAAAAAGCCTACAAAGCCAAGACCCACCGCGCCAACCTTCGTCATAGCACCACTTATGGTTTAGTTTGGGACGTGCGTATGGTCACGGAAGATAACGCTCGTGTTCGTGCCTTTGTGGACGCCAAAACAGGCAAGCTCGTCGCTGCTGACGTCAAGGGTATTCAGGAACCTCGCGGTCCAAAGTGCTCCGGTGAAGGTTCTGGGCACGGCATGGGTCCAGGCTACGGCCACCACCACGGTTCTACTCTCTGCCCTATGACAGGTGAACCCCGTCCGTTCCACGGCCGTGGCCATCACGCCGCTGGCTGGAACTAAGCCTTAACCTGTGATTGTTAGATACCATCGAAGACCGCGTTTAGCACTCATACAGATGGTTATACTGAGGGAGGTTCATCGTTGATGGCCTCCCTGCCTGTTTATTCACTTGACATCTTGCACACCGCTATGCATATTTTGCTCATTGAAGATGATCCCTTTATCGCCCGAGCTGTTTGCGCTGCGCTTGAAAGCGAAGCACATGCGGTGACATGGACACCCACGGGACGTGAAGGTCTTACTGCACTCACTGTGAGTCTTCCTGATGCCCTCCTCTTAGACCTTGGTTTGCCTGGGATTGACGGCATTGACGTGTTGCGTAGCATTCGAGCGATGCCTGCCCCCGCCTGCGATTTGCCTGTCATTATTGTGACGGCTCGCGAAGCGTTGGATAGCCGTCTTGAAGGATTGGACGCAGGCGCCGATGATTATATTTTGAAACCCTTTCACATGACGGAACTCGTTGCGCGTTTGCGTGCCGTCGTGCGTCGCCGTCGGCCATTGACCCCTGACATTCTACGTGCGGGTAATGTCGCACTCAATACTGTAACGCATACCTGTACCGTTGGCAGTGATGTGGTTACGTTAAGTAAACGTGAATATGCCCTCTTAGCAGCACTATTGACGCGTCCTGGTGCAATTCTCTCTCGTCGAGCCTTAGAAGAAAAACTATATGCTCCAGGAGACGAACCTGAAAGTAACGCGATCGAATATTTAATTCATGCCCTTCGCCGCAAAATTGGCGCACAAACCATTGAAAATATTCGCGGACTTGGTTGGCGCATTCGTGCACAATAAATAAGATTGTAAGGCACGCGAGCCAAACTCATTGACGACGGCATCGATCCATTGGAACCCATCTATGCATTGGCGCACTTCACTACTCTTACGAACGCTCCTTGCCGTCACTGGTGTGACGCTTGTCCTCACAGCGATCACCGCCACGGTGGTCTTTAACAATGCCCAAGAAGACGCGTTGAATGAACAAGACGCCTATCTTTCCGATATGACTGCGGCTTTTGCGCGTGCGGATGTTGCTACCGTGTTGCCGCGTGCGCTCACGATGTCGCCCGACCAATTTGCGGCGCGTCTTGAATCCGACGAACCGTTACTCATGCGACCACGACAGCATCGACACATGATGCATCATCGTCGTCTCACGCCCCCACCTGCCCCCCTGCGACGTACCGCTATCCCAGCCGGAGAACCCGTTTTAGTACGTCTCCTCAACAACCAGGGACGCGCAGAGCATGTCAGATTTAACCGTACCCTAAGTAACGGTCTCACGACTGAAATGATCGGTGGTGAAGCCTATCGTTTGTCACTCGTTTTTTTGCCTAACGGGCGTTATACAGCAGTCGCAGATCCTGTGAGTACGCGTGAAGCTTTTGCAAAGAGCGCTGCCTTTACGGCTATCATGCCTATCCTCATTTTGCTCCCGATGGTGTGGCTCGTGATTGCCTTGACACTATGGTGTACGCTCAAACCCTTGCGTCAAACCGCAGAAACTGTGAAGTCGCGCCCTGCGTCAGACCTCACACCTTTGCCAACCGACCACGTGCCTACTGAAGTCGAACCCGTTGTTGCCTCAGTCAATCAGTTGCTCGCGCGTGTCAATGAAGCACGTACGCGAGAATTGCGCTTTACAGCAGACGCGGCGCATGAACTTCGCTCCCCATTAACGTCACTCACCATTGAAGCTGAACACTTAAGCCGCCTCAATCTACCAAGCGAAGCCAAGCCTATCGTCGAACGATTAGAGTCTGGTCTCGATCGAGCCGTCAAACAAGTCTCTCAACTCTTACACTTTGCGCGTGCACAAGCAGGTGAAGCATCCGAAAACCTCACTCGAGACACACAGTCATGGTACCTATCAGAACTCTTAGGTGAAATTCTTGAACCCCTCATGACACAAGCTGACCAAAAGGCTTTGGAGTTTAGCGTTGAAGGATTAGATGACACTGAAGAAGTCGCCATCGAAGGCGTGAGCCGCGCAGCCATTCAGGCGATTCTTCGTAATCTCTTAGAAAACGCGTTTCACTATACGCCTGAGCACGGTGATGTTTCCTTAAATGTCCATCAAACCAAAGAAGCGTTAACCATCACCGTGATGGACACAGGGCCTGGTATTGCGCCAGAAGAACGTGACCGCGTCTTTGATCCCTTTTATCGTGTCATGGGCTCAGGGTTACCTGGCACGGGATTAGGGCTTGCAATCGTCAAAACCTATGTCAATATGGTGGGCGCCACGGTGACCCTTGATGACGCGCAACCAGGTCATACACCGCCCGGGCTCAAAGTCACCTTTCATTGTCCGCTTGGGTCACACGAGCGCCCTTGATGCTTAATGTTGATCCAGTGCGCGTTGATTGATATTGGCTTTGACTGCCTTGCTACGTCGAATGGAATCCGCCGTGAACACAATCACGGCACACCAAATAAAGACAAAGCCCACGAACATATCCACCGAAAACGGTTCGCCAAACGCATAAAGGCCAATAAAAAACACGATTGTGGGACTGATGTACTGGATGATGCCCACGGTCGAATACGGGATTCGTCGCACACCAGACGCAAAGAGGAGCAACGGAATCGTGCTGATAGGCCCCGCCAACAGTAGCAGGGCTTTCACATCCCAACCACTATTCGCAAACACCAACTGACCATCTGCATTCAGCCACAACATGTAGCCTAAAGCGAGTGGTGCCAACAGAACGCTTTCGAGCGCCATGCCTTCTAAGCTACCTAACGGGGCAATCTTGCGAATCAAGCCATAAAACGCAAAGGAGGCCGCCAAGAATAATCCTAAGAACGGCGCTGTACCCGTTTGGATCGTGATCCAAATCACGCCCGTTGCCGCTAGCGCCACGGCCACCCATTGCCATCGGCTTAAACGTTCACCTAAAAAGAGCGCTCCGATGGCGACAGACATGAGTGGATTCACAAAGTACCCCAAAGAGGCTTCAATCGTACGGTCACTCACGATGGCGTACACATAGGCGCCCCAGTTGCAACCGATTAAGAGCGCAGAAAGCGTAAAGAGGCCCAAGACCTTCAGCTGACTCACGACCGACTTGATCCAAGCGCCACGACGCAAGACCAACAAAATGCCAGCCACGATCACCAATGACCAGAGAATGCGGTGTGCCAAAATTTCCACTGCACCTACCGACTGAAGCGCATGGAAATAAAATGGGAAAAGCCCCCAACAGATATATGCGCCAAGCGTAAAGAGGACGCCCATTCTCATCATATCCGTACCTTTGGATATTCCATATCAAAATCAAATACAAAAAAATTTGGCATTTTCCTACTTCTACCTCTGAGACTTATTTGCTATTGATTAGCAACTCTCTTTCAGCCTTTGTCAAGACAGAATCAAAGACAGTTAATAGAACGTCAATCAAATAACTCCAATCTCCATTATTGCTATCAATAACTTGCTTCCAAGCCTCTATCTCACTCTCACCCTCTGCAATATATTCACTCTTACACTTAATAATATCCAAAATAGAATCACTTTTGCTTAAATCACAACTTGGATACAACGTGTGCTCTATATCTCCGTTGTTCCATAATATGATCGATTCCTTTTTCATATTATCCAATAATTTAATCAATTCGTCCTTGCACTGAGAGGCATACTGTGCAAAAGCTTCTGGCGATTTTTTTTTGGCGGGCCATCCTGTTTCGTCAAGAGAGTTTCCATACTCTTTTTTAAAGAAAGCTTTCATTTTTGATTGGATATCATCAACCACACCAGAAACAATATCATCCGATACTTTTAGCCGTTTTATCGCATCTAGATCTGCAACAACAAATGATGGAATACCAAATCTGACAAGAATCTCATTCACCAAAGACAATTGACAACAACCATCAACGATGATCAAACCTATTTTTGTATAACTACTAGGCAATATGTCGCTGAGCAATTCCGTAAAAAACTTTTTTTCTGTCTTCCCCTCAACAAGTAACACAATCTCGCTAAAAGGAAAAGAGGATAAAGCATCAAGACTGCAAATGTTGTCTAAAGTACTAGCCTTAACTGGAGTTTCACAAGCACGTTTATCAGTGCTTAGATTTGGCATTTTATCATTTAAGAAATACGTCCCTTTGTCTTTTGACATCCGCACTATGTACGTATTGTTCAAAATATCTAAGTGTTGAATCATGTTAGACGAATGTGTTGACAAGACCACCTGGAAAAAACCACGAGATAGCTTTAAAAACACATTTCTTATTTTATTTATGATCGCTGGATGTTGAAATAGTTCTGGCTCATCCACAATCAAAATACTTGCTTTATACGGCTCTGTAGAGCAGTTCATATTTGCCAAACAATTTAACAAAGCAAGCTCTGCTGATCGCTGCAATCCATGTCCGTATTCAGTGACATCTAACCAATCACCTGATGCATTTTCGAATTGAAGTTTAAATTTTTTATAAACATCGTCTGGCTTTAACGAATGCTGTACATGTGATCTAAAATCCGGATAAAATTCTGCCAATGACTTATCTACATCTTCCTGTAAACGATTGATACTTTCATCGTTTCCAATCGAATCTAAAACTTGATTCAATTTATTCCGCATAGATTCACTAATAGAATTACCGAAGTACAATCCCATTAATTTACCAAAAAGCGTGCCAGATTTTATAAGAGCCTGATCTCCTGATTCACCACTTACATTTAATACATAGACGTCAGGCACTACAGATTTTAATGCAGAAGAGATCCCTGTCGGATTCACTTTCCACTCATTACCATCAAAGCAAAAAGTATCCAAACTCACTCTACCATCTTTTAGAGTGGAAACAATTCGAATTGTTAGACTATTATTATAAATTAACTTTTCTATCTTTGCGCGCTTTGCTATATATGAAGTTTCTTCATTTGAGAATAATCCATCTAAATTTCTATCGACAAATCCGCTTAAAGTATACTCAAATTGTATTTCGTTACATCCGGTTCGAAAATCACTAACGCTAGGTTTTTCAAAAGAAAGTGCCATATTAATGGCTCTTAAGCAATTAGTTTTACCAGCATTGTTATACCCAACAAAAGCAGCAATTCTATCCAACTGAAAAGTAAGTTCTTTGATGGACCTATAATTTCTAATTGTGAAACTTTGAAGCTTTATCATTTATACCTCTTACAGCTGATATATCTAAATTACCACCCACGCACATGCTCTAATGCCACCTTAACACAACCGTCGTCACCCACGAGCAAAAGTTTTTCATAAGGCGCTGCGGTCGGACAAGCATGATTAGGCAACACACGAAGTCGCATACCAACAGGAAAATCTTCTGGCTTCAATCGGTCACCGGCCACAGCTTCAATAATGCCATGCTCTTGGTTGGCACCTGTCATACGAATATCACACCCACGAAGTGGCTGTCCATCCACACCACAAACCAAACCATAACCAAAGTCACAATGCTGACGTGCCGTACCACGGTCTCGAGACATTGCTAGCCACCCTGCGTCCACAATCACTTGACCTTTGTCGGGCTGATGACCAATCACCGTTGCCAAGACCGAACCCGCAATATCGTCCATCTTGACGACACCTAAGTTCATCATAAAAAGGTCACCCATCGCATAAACACCGGCACGCATTTCAGTCACACCCGTTTCGTCTTCAGCGTAGACCATGGTCGGAGTCGACCCCACCGACACGATACGAATGTCATAACCCGCTTCGCGCAAACGATTAGCAGCTAACACAATCCCGTCGCGTTCATTGACGGCCGCCTCACGAATCACAGCAAGGTTTTCAACATCATAGCTTGCACCCGCATGCGTCAAGACACCCACTAATGTGGCACCGGTCGTCAATGCCCCAGCCACCTCTAAAAGCAAGTCACTCTTAGGCTGAATGCCTGAACGATGACCGTCACAATCAACCTCAATCAGCACTGGGATCGTCGTTTGATGGTCTCTACAATAGTCACTCACAGCTTTGGCCGCGGCAACATTATCAAGAATGATCTTCAGGTCACACCCCGTTGCACGAATTGCTTCAATCTGAGCGAGTTTATAGGGTGCAATGCCAACCGCATAAATGAGGTCTTTAACGCCATGCTCAGCAAAATAACGCGCTTCCGTTACAGTCGACACGGTCGCGGGGCCTTCGGGCGACACCATCTGACGACGCGCAATCTCAATACTCTTATGTGTTTTGAGGTGAGGACGTAACGTAACGCCGAGCGCTTTGGCCTTGGCTTTGGCGCGCTCAAGATTACGCATGAGCTTTGCTTCGTCAATCAAAAAGGCAGGCGTTGGCACTTCAGGGTCTGTGAGCGCATGACCGACAGGGTTAGAGACCTTAAACATAATTTCTCTCCACAACAACCGAGTAGGAGGCGGGGAATTATTCCACGCCGTCCTCTCACACCACCCACCGTACC
>JAHHRH010000044.1 GCA_020025915.1 Sutterella sp. | reverse complement strand
TCGTTCCATGCGAGCCCTTGGTTGTACACCCAACGCGTGCAACCGGCGAAGCGGGACATCCTCCTGTCCTGAGCTCCGTCAGGTTTCAGTTTGAACGAAAAGCCTTGGCGTATAATCATACCCATATTATGCTTAGTCTTTCGAAAGAAGGTACGATGCAAAACATCGATGTCCGAAAGGGAAGACACTGTGTATTCATGATGCACGTTCATTTGGTCTTCGTGACCAAATACAGGCCTGCACGCTTTTCAGACCAACTAGGATTCCTAAAAGACATCTTTGAGAGCGTCTGCAAGGATTTCAATGCCGAGCTTGTAGAAATGAACGGCGAGCGAGATCACGGGCACCTGCTGGTGAACTATCCTCCCACTGTTTCAGCCTCAAGGGCGTTTCGAGCCGAATGCTTCGAAAGCAATCGCAGACTCGGTTCGAAAGAGGCTTGGGATCCTGCCTGTGGTCGCCTTCGTATTCCGCCGCTAGCTGCGGTGGAGCTCCCCTCTCGATGATTAAGACATACATCGAAAATCAGGAGACGCCAGATTAACCTAAAACTGAGCGGCTTATATCTCCTCCCTGAAGGACGGAGCATTACGCAACAATTGGGTAAATACTTTGAGCGCACGCAATGCCCGTTGTTTTTGACATTGGGCGTTTTGTTTTTTTGCGGGCTTTTTATCGAAATACGTCACAAGCTAACCCTAATTCTATTAATATTTAGAATATTCATTTTTGGTGCTACGGCACCGCACACGGATTCCCTCGGAGCGCCCCTTGCGAAACATCGAAAACAAGCACAAGCTTTATAGAGAAGTCGGTCTCATTGGCAAGGCTCTTGGTCATGAGGTACGCCTTGAGCTCATCGAATTAATTGCCCAATGCCCACAAAGCGTTGAGCAGCTCACCGAAATCCTCCATGAAGACTACAAGAGCATTAGTGCCCATTTACGCGTCCTCTATCGTGCTGGATTGGTTCGTTGCACCCGCGACGGTCGCTACCAACGTTATCAGCTGACAAGCCCTAAGGTTGCGGCCCTAGCCGTGATGCTACGCGAAACCGCCGAACAAAGTATTAGCACGCTCTCTGAGCTTGAGAGCGAAATTGGCGTGACGAAGTATGCCATGGAAGTCGAAGATGCCGTGCGTTGGGCTTCACAGAGCAAGATCATTTTGATTGACGTTCGTCCCGAAAAAGAGTTCAACGCTGGTCACTTGCCGCACGCCATCAACATTCCACTTGACACCATCAACGAACGAATTGATGAATTATCCGATTCCGTGACTTTGGTTGCCTATTGCCGTGGCCCCTATTGCTTCCTTGCACAAGAAGCGGCGCGCATCTTTGCCAAACATCATCGACGCTTGAGAATCTTGAATGAAGGCGTCATGGAGTGGATGAGCCACGGCGAACTTTTGGAAGAAACCAAAGAGGTTTAAAGCCGAACCTCTTGCGAGTCCAAACAAAAAAGCGACCTCTCCTTTGTTGGATGAGCGTCGCATTTTGTAAAAGTATGCCGTCAACAATTCGAGTTTATGCCACGGCAAAAATTACAAGCTCGCAACAGCCAGACCGCAACCTAAAAGCATCATCAAAAAGCCAGAAAAGAAAGCAGGACGTATGGCGTCGATCCTTACAAAAACAAAAAAGACCTACACCGATAGAAGAAAAAACCACGGCTAACGAGGTGTTCACCGTGGCTTACGTCTTTTTGGATTAATGGTTCGGGAACGTTGGACGCTTACGGCGCATTTTGCCGTCTTGCATCAGGCTCACCGCATCATTAAATGCCCCTGAATGCACAGTCTTAGGTATGTCGTTGGGTTCTTCTTCTGTTTCGAACGAGAGATCCTCATCATCGTCGTCTTCAATGACTTGACGTGCCACGTGACCATTTCCACCTGACTCATAGATACTCACGGTTTCGGGTCCAAGTTCAGCCGACACCACTTGACCATTCATTTGCGCTGGTATCGTCATCGTGAACTTCACCCCGCGCGCCCCGTTACGCGCCACCGTGATGTTACCTGCGTGACGCTCAGCAATATTTGCAACAATACTTAAGCCTAGACCCATACCAGCTGCCCCTTTACTCGTCTGCAACGGCTTAAAGAAGCGAGAGAGCTGTTCGTCTGATAAGTAGGGGCCATTATCTGCCACGGTCAAAATCCAACGCGTATCGCCATCGGGAATCAAACAGACTTCGATTTTAGGATCCTTGACGCCGGAGATCGCATCGGCGGCGTTCTTCAAAAGATTCAAAATCACCAACTCAATTTCCCAACTGTCGACTTCGGCCATGCTGTGAGAATGCATACGCACAATGAGTTCAGCATCTGTCGTACGAGAGCGCCTAAAAGTCTGAATGGCGTTTTCGATGATGATTGACAAGTCATCTACCTTGCGCGGCGGATAGTCGTGCTTAGCGTAAGAGCGAACACGCTCCACGATCTTGCTCGCGCGTTCGGCTTGAATAAGCATTTCTTTAAGTGCTTGTTCGAGCTTTTCTTTTTCGACATCACCGCGAGAGAGTCGACGCAAAAGCCCATTGCCGTAATTCGTAATGGCGCCCAAAGGCTGCTTCAATTCATGCGCAATAATCGTGGACATCTGCCCTACGATCCCCGTACGTTCAAGGTTCGAAATATGCTGACGCGATTGCGCAGCTTCAGCTTCGATACGATCGCGTTCACGTAAAGCAGCACGCAAGTCTTTGGTACGACGACGCACCAAAATCGAGAGCGTGGTCGTGTAGCTCAAAATCAAGAAAGCCATCAAAAGGAGGAGCGCAATGACTTCGCCATGCTCACGCATAAAGCGCTGGAAGCTCCAACTCGCCAAATCTTGGTACGGACCAATCTTGAGCGTATAAAAGAGGTCATAGACCGACCGGTTAGTGATCGGGAGCGCCCATTCGGCTCCGTACTTAAGACCAGACATGCCAAGAAGTACCGCGGTCATGGCCTTCTTTAAGGTGGGGTCGATGCCTGACACTGCCCCAAAGACGCGCCCCGGATAGACCTCGGTTGAGTGCGCACAGGCTAGGCCATCGTTAGCCTTCGGACGCATGATCTCGAAGTCCGAAAGACTAATGTCGCCCGCACGTTCCATGGCTTCGAGTTCGCAAGCAGGTAACACACCAATAATCGTCGGATCAGCCTTCACGGCTTCTGTAACGCGCGTCGGAATGCGTCCCAAAAATTCGGTACGATCCAAAAGGCTGTCGTAATTCAGCTTTTGAGAACGAACAATTTCGCCTGCAGCGGCTAACCACCCACCCAGGGTTTCGGGCTCCATCGCCACCAAGCCATGGTCTGCGATCCCAACAAAGCTGTCCCCCGCCTTAGGGCGGTCTTCAAGGTGCTTGCGAAAAATCACCGAGGCCGTCACCGACGAAGGATTTTCGCTTTGGCTAGGCCACAAGGTTGCGAGCTGTTCAACCCCGCCCATCGATTGCTCTAAAGCAAAAAAGGCTGCTCCAGACACAAAGAAGTCCACTTGCCCAGTACGAACCGCCGTCGACAAGTCGCGGTGACTCAAGTAATAGACACTAATGTTGGCCGACCCAAAAATTCGGCGCAAGTATTCTTTGGTGGTTGTCACCATTTCGGCATCATGCTCGAGCCCCACGTGTTCTTCAATCGCAATACGCATAGGGCGCTGAAAGCTGAGTTGCCCAACGATCGCCGGACGCTCAATTTCAGCTTTATTGACCTGATCAACCGAAGCGCCATCACGACTCAAAATAGGATCACGACCCCGTTTTAATGGATCAATGACCGCACGGACGTCTCCTGAAGGCGTCCCTGTTTGAGAGCCAATCCCTAAATAGGATGACGAATGAACGGGCGAAAGCAAGCCCAAAAATAAACTGAACCCGAAGAGTACGCTTGAGACGCGTGCAATGAAAGCCGAAGAGAAAAGCATACGTGTGGCAAAATGGTCGCAATCGATAGAATTATTCATTTTGCCACCATTTGCCCGTCATGTCTGATTTTGCCTCGACCTCTGCACTAAAAGACGTCAAACTTCGTTATGACACGGTTCTCACCCGCGTCTTACCTGCCGATCTGGCCGTACCACTCAAAGCCTTTGGCATTGAAACCGCCGAAGACCTCTATGAGTGTGCAGCTAATGCGGGCGCAGGTTGGTTTCGACCGATCACAGGGATCGATGCTGAGCGCGCCACGGCCTTGATTCACTGGCTTGCGCGTTGCGGTGAGGACGTGGGAGAAGTGACAGATCGCTTCTTTTTGCCTGGCACGACGCTCGATCCACAAGCCTTGTCGGTGGCTACGCAAGCCTCTGAAGACGGCATTGTGCCCATTGAGCGCCTTGAAGTCCCCGAAAAGCTCTCGGGTGCCGATGGGCTTAACCGTGCCCCAACCATGGCCTGCGCCTTAGACGCCAACGATGACCTTGCAGCCATTCGTGTGTGGTTGGCTGCACGCGCCTCAAACCCCAATACGTTAGCGAGTTACCGTAAAGAAGCGGAGCGCTTTTTGTTGTGGTGTTTGCGAGAACGTCAAACGGCGCTCTCAAGCATTCGTGCGGGGGACGCAGCGCTTTATTTACGTTGGCTCGAAGGGTTAGGCCGTACCGACGAAAAAGCCTGGGCTACCGCCTGGCGACTCCCTCAAAGCCGCTGGATCGGCCCCAAAAACATGCCGCGCCACTCGCCCGCCTGGCGTCCCTTTAATGGTCCGCTTCAAAGTACGAGCCGCCGTAATGCAGTGGTGGTTGTGCGTCAACTCTTTAACTTTCTCAAAAATACGGGCTATCTGATATTCAGTCCCTTTGATCAAGTGAGCCCGAAGGTGCCGTTATTGAAGGGCGAAGGCGCCCCACAAGCCTTTGCCGACCGATCACTCACTGATGAGCAGTGGCAAGAAATCGTAAACCATTTGGGTAATCTTCCTGAAGGTTGGCCTCGTGAACGTATGAAACTCATCTTGATGATGGGGCGTAGCCTCGGGATGCGTGCTTCCGAAATGCTCGACGCACGTGCGAGTTGGATCGTGACGCGTCGTGTGGGCTTCAAGATGCGTGCCGCGATCGAAATCGTAGGTAAAGGCGCTAAAGTGAGACGCTTACCCTTAAATGACGAACAGCAAACCATCATTAATGAAGCGCTACGTTCGCGTGGAATTGCCGGTATCGGTGGCGCCCTCCCCAACACCCCTTTATTGGTGAATCTAGGCCGAGGACAACACGCAGGCGGTGTCATGTCGCGTAGTGGCCTTTATGTGGTACTCACGCGCTTTTTTGAAGAAGCTGCGCACGAAATAGCCAATACACGTCCCATGGATGCCGCCAAACTTCGCGCCTCGTCCACACATTGGTTACGTCATACGTTTGCCGTGAACGCGCTCTCCGAAATGAGCGTCAACGTCGTGCAAGCAGCGATGGGGCACGCTTCAGTCGCAACCACCGGGCATTACCTCTCGCCTGAAGAAGAAGCAATGAGCGAAGCCATGTCCAAGATGAAGGCGCTTTAGACCTAACAAAGCACCTATTAAAAAACGGCGTCCTCTCTCAAAGAAGACCCCGTTTCGATTGGTCAGTTACTTCGAGATGGACGCCCTTAGAGTGGCGCCCCTAAGGCCTTGGCATAAACCAAAAGCGCCCCTTCCCACACTTGGCGTGCTGAGAGAGGATGCTCAGCCGAGCGGCGCATTTCGGCCACAGCTGCGTTTAAAGACAACAAGTTTTTCATGCTCGCACCATTGGTGATCGCTGTCATCACTTCGCCTTCATGAATAAAGAAGTGAGGCGTACTACCCGATTTGACGCGCAAAAGGTCGTAACACCAACGGCTCAAATAAAGCGCCACAGCCGGCACCGTCATGTCAACCGAATAGCTACGGATGATGTTGTCTGGCGTTAAACTAGCGCCCTTGGCTAAAAGGTCATGCAAGGTCTTTTGTGCCTTGGTGGTGAGCGTATAGCCCGTGGTGTCTTTGAGCGCCAAGATGGGAGCGCCACCTGCCATCGCAAGCGCTTCTTCTGGGGCTTTAGGCGAACGCTTTTGGGCTTTGAGCCACTGCAAGGCTTCATCACGGTTTGGTACACCCACGCGCAACAAACGAGAACGAGAACGAATGGTCGGAAGCACCGCATCAATGTCGTCAGCCGCCAATAAAAAGATCATGCCTTCGGGTGGCTCTTCCATGGACTTTAAAAGCGAGGCCGCAGCTTCGGCGCGCACCATATCAGTCGGGTACACCAAGACGACACGCTTACCGCCACGATGTGGCGCCATATTGAAAAAGTCTGAGAGCGCTCTAAACTGATGAATACGCACTTCACGCGAAAGCTTTTTTGAACTCGACGCCACGTCTGTCGGCGTATAAGGTAGGTCTAAAGCATTTGCCAAAAATTCCGAGACAACAATACGACAGTCCGGATGGGTATTGGCGTGCAACATACGGCAACCCTGACATTGACCACAGGCACTACCGTCCATATTGGGCGATTCACAAAGGAGGCGTTCAGCAAACCAACGTGCGAGCTCATAAGTGCCTACACCGGCCATGCCGTGAATCAAAATGGCGTTAGGCAAATGGTCTTGCATGGCATCAAGACGCCCAGCCGCTTCTTCAAGCCATGGATAAGGCGTCAGAGCCATGGTTTAAATTCCTTTTCGAGTTGCGCCTGAATCACGTCGGGCGTATCTTCGGCATTGACCATCAAAAAGCGCTTCGGGTCTCGTTGGGCGCGATCAAGATAGGCCTCACGCACACGCGTAAAAAAGGCTTGGCTTTCGCGCTCGAAACGGTCACCTTCGCCCGCACGCGATGTGCGACGCTGTGCAGCTACTACCGGATCCAAATCAAAGAGTACCGTCACGTCAGGCTGAAAGCCATCCAAGGTCCAAGCTTCTAACGCTTCAACGTCCGCCCCAGACATCCCCTTACCTCCCGTCTGATAGGCATAGGTTGCATCCGTAAAGCGGTCTGAGAGCACCCAGGCACCACGCGCTAAGGCAGGACGAATCACTTGCTCAACATGCTCGTAGCGCGCTGCAAAAAAGAGGAGCGTTTCGGTGCGAGGCGTCATTTCATCGCCCAACAATAGCCCGCGAATTTTTTCGCCCAAGGGCGTCCCGCCCGGCTCGCGTGTACGCACTACTTCAATGCGTGCTGATTCAATCAAACGTTGAAGAGCGTCAATCTGCGTAGTTTTACCTGCGCCATCAATCCCTTCAAACGTAATAAAACGCCCTCTTGCCATGAAGCCAACCTTTGTGACCAAAAATAATGATGAGTAGCATTGTACTGAGAATACTTCGGAAGAGCGAAACACTTGATCCATGTACAATGATTGAATTCTAATTTTACGGCGACCGATCCACGCGCTGATATGACTGAGAAAGATAAAAACACTGACACCACGACCTCGACCTCGACGTCTTCGATAGACACGTCGACCGAGATCACTGCCAAACCCGAGGCACTTAGCACCGAGACAATGGTCACACCGCCTGACGAACCCACGTCCGACAAGGCGAACGCGTCAAACACCCCGACACAAACCATCGACGTGACGGCTTCGGGTAAAGCAACAGACACTGCGCCCGAGACGCCACAACTCAATGTTCCTCTTGAAAGTACGCCTAAGAAACGCCGTTGGTCTGCGGTATTGGCTGGCTTACTTGCCGTCGTTGGCTTAGGTGGCTACGGCGCCTATTGGGAAGTCAATCAACGTGTCTTTGAGCGCCCCGTGGTGAGTCTGACGCCTGATGCACCCGTTACTATCACAATCGAAGAAGGCGACAATGCGCGCCGCGTCATGGAACGCTTACGTACAGCAGGGCTTGAAGCTGATGACCTCACAATGCGCTTAGCAGCCAAACTCGCCCCTAATAAACTCTCTCGCATTCATACAGGGACCTATCGCTTTGAACCCGGGCTTACGCCTGCAGGGATTTTGTCTACCTTAGCCAAAGGCCCCCTTGTTGACCAACAGCTTCGCATTCCCGACGGCGCCCCCATTTGGGAAGTGTTGGCGATCTTTAAAAATGCGCCTGCCCTCAAACAAACCACACCCACGATGACGCCTGAAGCCTTGCGTGAGGCTTTAGAGATTGAAGCACCCTCTCTTGAAGGTTGGTTTGCACCCGACACATACCACTACATGAGTGGAAGTACGGACTTAGCCGTCATGAAGCAAGCGGTGGCTAAACAAAAGACGTTACTTGATCGCGCCTGGACGCAACGCGGGAGTACGCAAATCACGACGCCCTATGAAGCGCTCATTTTGGCGTCGATTATCGAAAAAGAAACCGGGCTCGCAACAGACCGCCATCAGATTAGTTCCGTTTTTAATAATCGCCTGAAACTTAAGATGCCCCTTCAGACCGATCCCACGGTGATTTATGGCATTGGTGAAAAATTTAACGGTAATCTCACACGTAAGGATCTGCAAACCGCAACCCCCTACAATACGTACAAAATCCCGGCATTACCACCCACGCCCATTGCAGCCCCAAGTTGGGCTTCAATTGAAGCTGCGGTGAATCCTGCCGATACCAAATATCTCTACTTCGTTTCTCGTGGAGATGGTTCGAGTCAATTCTCAGCGAACCTCAAAGCGCATAACCGTGCGGTGCATCAGTACATTCTGAATCGCCAAAAAACCACCACGAAAACCGATAGTCAGTAACAACATGGGAGCTTTTAGTCATGCTTTGTCATACCTCTACTTGCACGATGGACACCAATGAAGATGCCGGTCGCTTTGTGGTGACAGGGTCCGATGCCCGACTCGTACGCGTGACCGACTACGCACTCGTGCGTGTCACCGGTCAAGATGCCGTCACGTTTTTGCATGGTCAGTTCACCAATGCCATTCAGGGTTTAGGTGACAACGTGCGTAGCGCAGGTTATTGCAGCCCGAAGGGACGACTTCTCGCCACAATGCGTCTTTGGATGGATGGAGACGCCGTCATGATGTTGGTACCAAAAGCCGTGGGGCCTGCCTTCATCAAGCGTCTTCGTATGTATGTACTCCGCTCTGACGTGACATTTGAATGTGCGACCGAAGGGGTCGTGATGTTAGGTGTCACGGGCAACGCCCAAGAAGTCCTCGCGTCCCTTAACCTTCCCGTTCCTGCTGATGGTGGTGTTGTTCGTCACGACGGTTTAACGATTCTTGACGCTGAAGTCGCTCAAAGCATCCCTGGCTTTACGACAGGCGGTCGTCGCGCTTTGATCATCGCGAACGCTGATCACACCTTGGCTACTGATGCAGGTGACGGCGCTTACTGGTGGGCGTCTGAAATCGCTGCGGGCAAGGCAACCGTTTGGCCGCGTACCCGTGAAGTCTTTGTGCCTCAAGCCGTGAACTTTGAATTGACGGGTGGCGTCGTGTTTAATAAGGGCTGCTACCCCGGTCAAGAAGTCATTTCTCGCGTACAACATATCGGTGAAACGAGTCGTCGTGCGTCGATTGGCCTCGTCGCTGGTACCGCCCCCTTGCCGGGTGCCCCCGTCTATAGCGATAGTGATGAAGTTGGCTTTGTGGTTGAATCGGTCGAAAAAGAGGGCCAAAACCTCATCCTTTTCTCGTCGCTTCGTGCAGCGCTCTCAGGTAAACTCACCCTGACGCCCGAAGGCGCCGACATCGATGTCTTGCCGTTACCCTATAAGATCGCAACGAACAAATAAATCTTCAAGAAAAGAGCGCGACCGATACCTTTCGGTTGCGCTCTTTTCTTTGTTAAGCACCCTTGGTTTGCGTTTTGCTCTCATCGTTATCCCGTCTAAAAAACACATTTGCCCAGGCTCTGATAGACTCAAAATGTTGGTTACACGTCTTATTAGTTCGACTTATGCAAAAAACCTACACCTTCACGATCACACTAGATGAGCTCGATGCACGTCGTGCAACCGAAGTGCTCGCAGAGGCAGGATTGACACCAGAAGCTGTATTTGGTCAGCTTTTAGAGCGAACTGCACGTGAAGGAGCAATTCCGATCAAAAAATCAAGGGCGCCAAAAAAACGGCGTACAGAAGCCGAATGCCCAGGGCTCTTCAAGCAAGGAGACCTCTTTGCCGCCTTTAAAACTCCCAAGATCGTTGCTGTCGACGATACGACTGCGCCAATAGATACGACACTCCATCCATCGCTTCCTACCATCACCTCGCTCCAAGAGGCACAAGCTAAACTTCGTTGGCGTGCACGTGAGCGTGAGAGTGATGAGGGACAAGCGCTCTTGATAGAGCCTACTCAAGCCTTAGAGCTTCTAGAAACCAAACAATTCCGATTCGATAAATCATCCATTATTGATGACCCGCGTCGGCCGGCCATTATTAAAGCGCTCGAAAGCCTCTTTACTGACATCACTACACGTCAGACACCCAGCGACGCTCACCCCATCGAACAGGGCGATAGTCTTTATGTCCCAATTCGCGTTGAAGGTATCCCTTTAGGCCTCATCTATCAGGTGGGCGAAGGTGAGATTTGTTTAGTGCGTTATGGCCAACCACAAGACCTTTTGCTCAATCCTGAAGCGCTATAAAGAAACGAAGAACTGCACATCCTTTTACGCAGATCGACAGTCGTTTTAATTCAGCTATCGCATAAAGAGATGATCCTCTTCTTTTGGTATCCTATAGACTAGACTTGATTGAAAAGATCCTCTATGCGTCCAGGCACATTATTCGAAGCTCGTCCTTGCTTTCATTGGAAGGACACCAGAATCAGAACACTTCTTGATATGTTACTTAGCGCTCGTCATTCACAGACTATTGGAAAAAAACGATCGAAAACGCTGGAGAGGAAATGACCGCAGAACGCATTGTTGAAGCACTGGCTAGTGCAGAGCTGATAGAGGTGTTAAAGCCAGACAGTCAAGCTGTGGATGCAAAGACTCGAACGAACGGTGATTTGAACGGATTTGCAAAGCCGTTAGCCTGGGTACCCTCGCTCAGCTAAGACCGCAGACGTGAAGCGAGTACTCAGGCTAAGGGAGCTTTGAATACGAAAGTGTTTTATAACACGTCTGAACTTCGTTAAAATCTCACCATGCGCTGTAACACAGCTATTTTAAGCTTTAAACTGTCAAAGAATCGGGTAGAGGGTTCCCTCACGGGTTCCCCCTCCCACACCACAACCCACCAG
>JAHHRH010000043.1 GCA_020025915.1 Sutterella sp. | reverse complement strand
CTCCTTTTCATCATAGAGGGTGAGAACGGATTTGTCCTCATGTCCATTTTTTAGCTAAAGATTCTCTTAATTCTTTGTAAAGGCTAAATCAACATTGATTGGGAACGACTGATAACCAAACGTATCGTTCAGCTTAATATCGACAACAGGCGTCGTTTCGCCCCATCGATATTCACAGATATGCGGCATCACACGACCCAACTTATTACCTGCCTTCTCAGGCGTAGCACCCAAGCCGGCGGTCGACCAATACACCATCATTGTGTCAGTATCTTCCATATATTTCGTGAGACCAGTCACAGGACAGAAATACGGATGACCTAGTTCCTTACCCACTTCCCAAATCTGTTCTACTGTTTTCTTCCTTTGGTCAATCTTGTAAACAACAGCACGGCTATACTTCATATCGGGAAGCGGCGGTTGTTCCATACCACGAGCATCACCATTATCAAAGACCGACAGGAAAAGGATATTATTGTCAGACTTCGAATCGATACGCCAAGCCGTATGCTGAGTCCAAGACCAGTCAAAATCACCCTCACACTTAGAACCTTCACACTTTATGGGCTTGCCAGTCTTATCTACTGGCGTCAAAAGAGCTTCCTTAAGTCCCTTTTTCCAGCCTTCAGGCGACGCAAGGATCCACTTCACCTTCTTATCACGCCCGATTTTTACAATCCCTTGGTGACGAGAAGAAATGATGATCGAGTCGTCTGTTGGATCATAATCAACAGAATTCACATGAGCCCAGTTTCGACCAGGTCCCACACCTGCGATATCACCAAACTGACCATTTTCGTCCATTTTTGCGAGCTCTTGAGCCGACAACGTTTGACCTGCCTTTTCTGCATCAATATTCAAGCAGACAGCTCCTTGGTCCATTGCCTTTACGACATTGTCACGATACGGATCAAGAATATCGTAAAGACGGAAGTCATCAACAACTCCACCATTTTCGTCTAACTCTACAATCACATCACGTACAGTATGAACACGCTTGCCATCACGTCGACGATAGTCAGCATTAGCGACACGTAAGAAGCTATGGCCATTCTGAGCATTATCAAAGGCGTGTGAAAAATCCGAATACTGAGGTGGTAAAAGACGATTAAAGATCTTACGTCCCATCAAGTCATACTTGACATATCGCTGACCGAACCCCCAAGTCAGTGCACCATCCTTGGTCTGCTGGAAACCCATCATGTACCCCGAAGACCATGGATCTTTGGGATCACTTAACTTGTCATCCAATAAGTAACCACGAACCTCACCAGCAGTGTCAATAATACCAATCTGGGAGTTAAAAGCCCATTCAAGGGCGCCGCCCATCGGGTTATTCCAAACGAAATGCGCACCGTGTGGCGCGATTGGAGAAAGCTGATTACCGACTAAATAAAGACGATCCTTGAAATCTGGGTGAACTTTTATGACTTCAGTATCGAACATCGTACCCTTCTGATTGCGAGTACCGTTCGAACGGGTGTAAACAGGCGGTGCATAAAACTGATAACTTTCTTTGAATGTTTCAGCCTTGCTGCCAGCGTGCAAACGAGTGTACTTAACTTCAACAGTGTTTATGTAGTCAGGATAAAGGCCGAAAACTGGAATCCCTGCATGAGTCTTCAATTGGCGTTCCGACACCTTGTACTTGATTTCCTGACCATTGAGCTTTGGGACAACGCGAACTTCAACGTCCTTTAGTTCATAACCACCATTGCGAATTACCGCAGTCAATGGTGCAACATCGTAAGGATTTACAATAACTTCGCCAATATTACCTTGCACAGCAAAATTCACGGCCGGGCCCGAAGCGCCACCACTAGCCACTGCAGTACCCACCATCATAACGGCTGCAGTCAAGATAGCAACTGTCTTTAATTGAAAAAGCATAGAAGTCTCTCCTAGAAATGGTCAAAGAGAACGCATTTGCGTTAGGGAGAAGTCTAAAAATTCCACTTAATATTGCCTATTATGGAGACTATCCGAGCGAGATCACAAAAATGAAAATGCATTTTTTAGTTGTTGTGACAGCGTATAGGTTTAGCCAGTCTCGATATCCATTAACTAGGAAAAAACTCTAAACTCGACGATCCCGACATAGAAAACCATACACCGAGAGTGACTGATGCAAAACGTAAACCGAGAGATCCCAAAAGATATAGATGAAAGTAACCCATACCGTGTGTATCGATTACTTTTAACCCTTTACGAAACCAATGTGTTAAGTCGAGCCTGTGACATCTTAGGACTGTCTGTACCAACTGCTTCACGTCTACTCGGAAAAGCACGTGATTGGTTTGACGATCCTCTTTTTGTACCATCAGCTGGACGGATGTACCCTTCACGACGGATGGAAAGTCTCAAGCAACCTCTTTATGTGGCTATAAATAGTATGAAAGCACTCTTTGTTCGCGATACAACGTTTGATCCAACAAATGCTGAGGGAATTGTACGCATTGTAGCCATCGATAATGCGTTTTATACCTTACTAACACCAGTGATCCTTGAGCTCAATAAAGAAGCTCCTGGTATTCACTTCCAAGTGTTCGACCGTTTTCCAGACATGATCAAATCCATGCGAGAAGGTGAACTCGATTTGGCGTTTTACTCGATGGAAGGAAAACCTAGACCAGCAGACTTTAAAGAACAGACATTATTTAAATCAAACCACGTACTTCTTGTCCGACATAACCATCCATTAAGCGTTATATCTCAACAACGCCGACTCACCTTCGAAGATGTTGGCCAATATAACCACGTCGGTGTTGCCATTACTATGGCAACTAAAGGTCCTCGCCTCATTATCGGCCAACAAGCTCAAAATCTACACGACAAAGTCTGTTGTGAAATGCCCTTCTTCGTAGCTGGTGCCTCTCTCGTTGCAGAGTCAGACCTTGTTATGAGAACACCTCGTGAAACAGCCCTGCGCTTAGCAAAATCCATCCCATTAGATGTTTTAAGAATGGAAGACACATTAAGTCTTCCTTGGCTACCTGGTTTATTTTGGCATGAAAGCACTGCCAATTCACCATTACTAACTTGGGTTCGAGCCAGAGTGGCTGTCAAAGCAAAAGCCATTTTCGATCTAGCTGAAATAGAATTACCTTTTATTTGAACATTCTATTTTGAGGAGAACGCAGATGCGTTGGCAAGATCTAGAAGAAAGCCAAAACGTCGAAGACCGACGCGGCGCTCAAATGGGCGGTTTTCCGCGTTATACGCGAGGACCGCGCATTCCGCTTCGAGGCAAAACGGGCTTCGCAGTGATTGCGATCGTTGTGATCGCGGGCTTTTATGGGATCGACTTAACGCCCTTGTTCACGGGCGGTCCCATTGCCTTACCGCCAACGCAAACACAAAGCGCACCTTACCAAAGCACAGCGCAAGAAGAAGAGCTTGCAAAATTCTCTAAAGTTGCACTCAAAACGACAGAGGACGTTTGGACGGAGATTTTTAGAGCGTCTGGTCAGGTGTATCAATATCCACGCCTTGTGCTCTATAGCGGCGCAACATCGACGGCATGTGGTTATGGCGAGTCGGCAATGGGGCCCTTTTATTGTCCTGGCGACCGCAGGGTCTATGTGGATTTGTCGTTTTATAAGGACATGCAGCGTAAGCTCGGCGGTGGCGGTGACTTTGCTTTAGGTTATGTCTTAGCCCACGAAGTCGGTCACCATGTGCAGACACTCTTAGGCATTTCAGACAAAGTCCATCAGTTGCAGCAACGAGCTTCCAAAATCGAAGCGAACCGCCTTCAAGTCCGTATGGAACTGCAAGCAGACTGCTTTGCGGGCGTTTGGGGACATTACATGGAAAAGCGTGGCATCTTAGAAGCAGGCGACATTGAAGAAGCTCTTAATACAGCTACCGCGATTGGTGACGATCGACTGCAAAAAGAAGCAACGGCACGTGTGGTGCCAGATAGCTTTACACACGGAACCTCAGCACAGCGCTTACGCTGGTTTAAGCGTGGGTTTGAGTCTGGAAACCCGGGCGTCTGTAATAGCTGGGATGCTAAGACGCTTTAATCGAGCGAAGAAAGAAGAACGCGGTCAATCGGTCACGATTGGCCGCTTTGCTTTGGTGCATCGACCAACAAAAACTGAGCCAAAGCCTAAAAACAAAGTGGCCCAACGGCATCTTGAGCGGTCGGGCCAACTTTGGCAACGGAGGCTTTACCGACCTCCTGAGTGACAAGGTGTACGCGGACAAAAAGTGCTTCTCAGTAACGATAGACTTCAATCTAGATGGAAGCGCAGGCATAGGCCGAACTGCCGCGAAAGCCGTTGTCCTATGGTTAAGATACGCCTCTTTTGAAGAAAAAACAAGCTTTTTTGCTCTGTGAGAGCGTGGCGTTTTGCCTTATAGCCAACCAAGTCCTGGGTCGACTACAATGTAAAGATGCCCTCAAAGAATGGTTGAGCCGAAAAAGGAGTGCAACATGAGAAAAATCATTCGAGCGAAAAAATATCTTGCTTGGGAAGGCCGTCATCGATTTCGCCTTTATACCGCTTGTCGTCGCTACCTCAAGGACAAGACGGGCGGTATTTCGTACGAAGGCCGCACCTATCGCACGATTGAAGACATGTTTGCCTACTTCGGGATCTAAAGCCCATCCACGTCGTTTTATTTGGGCGACAGCATTCAATTTCGACATATCAAGACCACGTAACGGTCTACCCTCCAGACCTATCAAGGATTTCTATGAATCGACGCCAATTCGTTAGCGCCGCCCTCACCTTGCCCGTATTTGCGATGGTTAATGGTTGCTCCACCGAAGAACCCTACCGTGGTCCTACGGTGGTCGGTCAATGGATTGACGCCAAGCCTTTACCACCCGAACAAACCATCGTGTTTGATTTCTTGCCTGACGGCAGCGCCACAACGACCAAGGGCGCTCCCTGGGCCATTGAATCGTGGTCCCTCACAGTGGACACAATTACGCTCTCGGGGACTTACCTCAAAAATGGTGTTCGTCAGCGCTTTAAAACCACGTATAACTTACGCGAATTGACGCTCAATACCCTGCTCCTTGAGCAAAACGGCAAATTCTTACGCTTTATTCGCCCTTAAGGCCTAAAGCTCAAAACCAATCTGGGCAGTCGTCTGGTATGACATTGATTCCTTTAGGAATGCGCGCCAAGTAGAGATGCTTTTTGGCGCGCGTTACCGCAGTATAGAGCCATCTAAAGTAACTCTGATCAAGGTCTGGCTTATGCCAGCCGCAGTCAACAAAAACGTGCTCCCATTCACCACCTTGAGACTTATGACACGTCACGGCATAGCCATAGCGCACATGCCAAGCGTTGACATAAGGATCCTTCGCCAAGGCTTCTTGGTACTGAGATGACTTTTTCTTGAGATGAGAGTGACGCTTCGCAAAGTCAATCAAAAGCCCTTGTATGATGAGGGACAAATTGGGCGCAGCCATCATTTCGAGTTCGTTTTCGATAATGAGCCCGTCGGTCGTAAAAAGCTCACCCTCCTCGTTTCTTAATTTCAAGGTCACCTCACGAAACCGCAACGCCAAGGGTTCGCGCTCTCGAAAGCCACCGTATTTCAATCGCTCTTTCGGTAACGGCACGGTACGCGTGACGACGCCGCCCACACGCACCACTTGGGCAAAGTCACCATTACAGACAAAATTTTCGTTGATACGCGTATTCATGATGATCATGAGCTTGTCGCCCACGGTCACCTCTTCGACCCCCGGAAAAAGATGCGCACGCAAAGCGAAGTTCAGTTCTTGAACGCGCTTATTACTATGAGCAATCATGACCGCATGGCGAGTGATTTTGCGACCCATCACTTCAAAACAAAGATCAGCCATCTCTCGAGGTGTGATCGGTGTCAGGTCGTCAAACTCACTAAAAGGAACCTTTGGTCCACGATAATCATGACGCTTGATCGCTTCTCGAAGATCTAACGACGTGCGCATGATGCCGCTATCAGCCTCTTGACGCACAATGTCGGAGAGCACATGTTCGTAGGCTTTGATGCCAAAGTTGTCATAGAGATATTTCGCACTGAGTGCGGGCGACTCCGTCATATGTACAGGTGGCAACTGTGCCACGTCACCTACAAAAATGACCTTACGTGTGAGATTTCGATCCCCTTCACTCACAAAATGGAAGAAGTCAGAGAGCAACTGACCACTACCAAAACGCAAAATCCCACCTTCGACCTTTCGGTCACTCACCATCGAGGCTTCGTCAACGATATAGACCACATCGTTTGCATCGGTATTGATCGTGAGTTCGCTCACCAAGCAGAAGTCTTCAGAATCATCAGGATTCACTGCTTCGGTTTTGCCATAGAGATGGCTATGCATGGTCGAGGCACGGCGCTTAACACGGGTTCCCAAGACTTTGGCTGCGCGCCCTGTCGGCGCTAAAAGCACCACATCTCGATGTTGACGCGTGAGGTAGTCCACAACGCCCTTCATCATGAAGGTCTTACCCGTACCAGCAAAGCCTTTCAAAAGAAAAACGCCAATGGGTTCGCTCTTTAAAAAGGCTTCGAGTTTTGGAATCAAGGTCCTTTGCCCGTCGGTCAATTCGACTTTTCGAAAAGCATCAGCCAGTCGAACCTCTTTGACGTACTCTGGACGATACGAATCAGCCGAGTCTAGTTTCTCATGAACGCCATCGACGAAATCTTCAGGCACAACTTCGTCCTGCGACGACGTCACATCAAACGACATCACACTATCAAAAGGATTGAAGGACGAAGGTAAAAGCGGCACGATTGTTCAAACATTAGAGCATCAATAACACGTCTAGCTTAACCTGAACTGCCTCAACATGCGTCCTTTTGAAGAACGTCGCCTACGAATTACCTCTTCAACCGACCGGTTTGCGCCTCGCCATTGGCTGTGCGAGAGCGAAACCATCAAAAATAATGTCGCAATTGTGAAAAAACGCTCTTTAAAAACGTGCAATTTCGTGAAAAAACGCCTCAAAAAGGGTGGCGCATTCGTGATAACACTGTTTCTTTGATTCGTTGGCAATCGTTTTCACTCTCCCATCTTATTCGTCAAAAAACCATCAAAAACGCGTTATTTAAGCGAAGCGTTTACCCTAGTCACGAAAACCTGCATGGCATCTTGGAAGATGTCGGCTCTACAATTTAAAGATTACTTCTTGCAACTCGCCTCAGAGTTGCACGTCAACAAAAAAGGATTTCAACCTATGTGTACTTCCGTAATCGTTGGTGAAAAGGCCACGGCCGACGGGTCGTTTCTTGTTGCCCGTAGTGCTGACAGCAGTGCGCTCAAAGCCCAACATTTCGTGATTCATCCTGCCCAAGACTATCCTGAAGGCGCAATGTATCGCACGAAAGATCATCAGGGTGCGACAGCCTTTGAATATCCCATGCCGGCACATGCCATGCGTTATACGACAGCGCCCAACTGGCAAACACAGCTCCACGGTGCCGTGGGCTTTAATGAAGCGGGTTTAGGCATTACGGGAACCGAATCAATCTTTGCGCGTGATGATGCCTTAGCCATTGATCCGTATAACAAAGCAACGGGCATTACTGAAGACGACATTTTGGATGTGCTCTTGCCACGCTGCCGTACCGCCAAAGAAGCTTGTGCGCTTTTAGGTCGCATCATCGAAGAGCAAGGCGCTGGCGAAGGCTTTGGTGTGGGCTTTGTCGATGCTTCGGACGTTTGATACCTGGAAACGGGTACGGGTCATCAGTGGATTGCCCACCGTACACCTGCTGATAAGTATATGGCCACTGGCAACCAGGGTCGTTTACGTGAATACGATCCAGCACGCGCTGACATGATGGGCTCACCAACGGTCATGGACTTTGCCAAGGCCAATGGCTTCTGGAAGCCTGAAGACGGGGCTTTTGACTTTGCCAAGGCTTATACCCGTGACAACAGCCGTGATCGCGTCTATAACGACCCACGTGTTTGGGTAATGCAAAAGATACTCAATCCGTCGCTCGAACAGCCTGTGGATGACGGTCGCAACTTTGACGTCTACCTCACGCCTGAAAAGCCGATTACGGTGAATGACCTCAAAGCCATCATGCGTAACCACTTTGATGGTTCTGAGCACGACCCCTATCAGTTTGGCCTCAACGGTGACGAACCCTGGCGTCCAGTAAGTGTTTTCCGTACCTACGAAAGCCACGTGATGCAGGTTCGCCCGTGGTTGCCCATGGCCATTGGTTGCACGATTTATTTGGCCTGGGGTATGGCGGACCTTTCTTGCTACGTGCCCTTCTATCAAGGTATTGAACGTGTACCTGAACATTATGGCGTTGGTTCTGCTCACGCGGACCGTCGCTCGGTGTACTGGAAGTTCCGTAAACTTCAGACCTTGGTCATGACAGACTATACGGGTCTGGCCCCGATGGTCAAGAAGGCCTTTGCCGACTTTGAAGCCTTGACAGCAACCCGCCAAGCAACCATGGAAGACGAATACGTTGAACTTTTGAAGACGGATGCCGATCAGGCACAAGCCCTCTTGAATGACTTCAACCTGCGAATCTTGGCTGAAGCCGAAGAACTCGCTGAACGCCTACTTGACGACTGCTTCACGAAGCGTACTTCTGACATTCAGGATCAGATCTACTTCCATAATCGTCAGATCAAAGATTAAGCACCAAGCTTTCCGTCACCGACTAAAAGCAAAAAAGCACCCTTCTCGGTGCTTTTTTGCTTTTCTTTCAACCTTTCAATATGGTGACAAATCAGCAGCGGAAACCGTCCTTTTCTTTGCGTCTAGCGCAATTTAAAAGAATCCCACGACTTTAGTCGTGGTAGGATGTCAATTACGTCCTTTTTCACGCATGGCCAAAATAAAGACGGTAGCAAAGACAAAGACGATACCGATAGCTTCTGGCATCGTAAAGGCCGTGCCCAAGAACGTGACCGACATCACCACAGCGGTTAAAGGTTCAAAGGCCCCCAAGATGGCCGTCACCGAGGGCGGCACATAGTCAAGGCTCTTTAAGTAGCAGAAAAAGGCCAAAGCCGTCCCGACCACGACAATGTAGAGGTACCCCAAAACCATCATCCAACTCCAGGTACCACTCATAGAGAATGGCGGATGAACGAATAAGGCAATCAAGCCTGCAAGCAACATACCCCAACCAACCACAGTGCCCACCCCTAAGGAGGCAATCGCACGACGTGGCTGCAAAGTACAAAAGGCACCGCAAGCGGCGGATGCCAAACCCCAAAGGACACCCGAAACAGAGAGATTCACGACCGATAAGTCGCCCTTCGTGACGATCAAGCTTACCCCCATGACGGCACACACAAAGGCTAAAAGTTCTAAGCCTGAGACCGGCACACCGTGGCGTAATGCTAACCACCCGATAATAAATAAGGGACCCGTCAAGACCATAATGGCAGCCGTCGCCGCCCCGGCATCACGAATCGCCAAAAAGAACGTGAGTTGTGTGGCCAAGACGCCAAGCCCATAAATGAGCACATCAACAAAAAGCTGACGACTCCCAAAGAGCTTCTTGATCGCAGCGCGCGACGTCATCGCTGAAAAAGCCGCCAATAAGACACCTGCGCCAAAAACGCGCAATGACACCAAATCACCAGCCGTAAAGCCACCGTCGGCCATCATGACCTGAGCAGCAACCCCCATCGAACCCCATCCAAAGCCCGCCATAAAAGCAAGCAAAAATCCAAAGATCGGGCGTGTCCCCTTTTGCGTCATTGACGTCTCCAAAATACAATTCGATAGATTGTACCGAAAACGCTATTCATGCCGCATTAGCATCACTAGTTAGTGAGAAAGAGCTTAAGGCACTTCACGACATATCCGACCATAAAAGCAGAGACGAGTGTGCCTATGCCAATGACACCGAAATGGTTTAAGAAAAGCCGACTGACGATGAACTCGAGCGTCACGCTGGCGACATCATTAGCAACTTTTAAACTTGCAAACGAACGTTTGGTCACAATCGACAACGCCAAAATTGCGCCTTCTACTGGTTGCATCAAAGTGTTGGACTTGATCTGCAAGAGTATCCTGATGGCCGCCAAGACGTTAGCATTGAGCGAATAACCAAACGCAATCCAAACGTTATGCGCTTAAGGTCAGCACCCAAACATAAATCATGGCGTTGAAGACAAAAACGGAACAGAGTTGCAACAAAAAAATCGGACGAAGTCGATCACGCAAAAACAGCACTTCGATCAAGAAAAATATGATGTTAAGGACAAAGTGCCTAGCGTCGATCCGACAACCTTAGAAACCGCGAGCGGCAAAATCTTAACAGGCATCGTGTCTAAAGCAGCGTGCGTAATAAGGGCAATGCCACAAGATTTAATAGCTATACCTAGCACGAGCTAGAAGAGCCGAATAGAGAGCGATTGACGGTTTTGCATACCTATCTAAGTAGTTTATTTGAGAGGAGATTCCCGAAGTTTAGACGCTTTTCGGTTACCCTGTTGTACACTTCTGAAGTCAACTCAAAAGGAGCAACATCCGCCTATGTCTTCGGACCACATACAACCGCTCGCCGTCATCACGGGAGCTTCTAGCGGTATCGGACGCGAGTTCGCCAAACTGGCCGCTGCGAAAGGCTATCGAGTCCTACTGATTGCGCGCAATATGCACGCCCTTGAGGTACTGAGCCGCGACCTTCGTACTGAAACACATTTACTTGCGCTCGACCTTACGGCTCCTGGCGCCGTCGACCAAATTTCGAGTTGGTTATCTGACCGTCGTATCACGCCTGAAATCTTCATCAATAATGCGGGCTTTGGGGCCTTTGGCGCCTCGTCTGACATGGACGAAGCCATGCTTAAGAAGATGATCCGCCTCAACGTCATGGCGCTGACGTCACTTTCTATACGTATGGCTCGCCGTATGAAGCGTGAAGGCCACGGTCATATTCTTAATGTTGCTTCCACGGCTGCCTTTCAGCCATGCCCTTATTTAGGTGTCTACGGGGCCACCAAGGCTTATGTGCTTTCTTTTACTGAGTCTTTGGCTGAAGAACTTCGCGGAACTGGGGTGACTGCCACGGCGTTTTGCCCAGGTCCCACACATACACAGTTTGGTGTAACCGCTGGCCTCAAAGCCGATAGTCCTTTCGAACGACTCTCGGCCGATGCTGGGAGCGTCGCAAAAACGGGCTTTGAAGGCATGATGGCCGGCAAAGTCGTCGTACTTGACGGTTTCACTAACCGCCTTGGCGCATGGATGACGCGCTTCTTGCCACGCAATATCGTGCGTCGTATCGCATCGAACTTGTTACAGAAAATGGAATAAGAGCGAGAGCGACAAACCATCTCTCAACACAAAAAACTAATGGCGCCGAAAACTGCTTGTGAACTACTCGTGCCTAAAGGCACAAGCTTGCAAAACAACAAACTAAACCGGAGCTCGGCTTGTCGTCCCTTCTCTTTTG
>JAHHRH010000042.1 GCA_020025915.1 Sutterella sp. | reverse complement strand
AGCGAAAAGGCAATTAAAACCTCTAAAGCCTTACGGAGAAATTCACAAAATCGTCAGCCCGCTTGACTCGCCCGTGAACGAGCGAGAATGCGCGGGCCATTTGTTCAAAGGGCACTATCATCGGCAGGTGTTTTTTGAAACTGTCGAAAGAGCAAGACTCTTTGGAAACACATCAAGAAAGCTCAGAGCAACGGTGCAACACGCATGCTGGGGCTTTGGGTGAGAGCGAATGGTGTCAACGAGGATATTTCAGTCAAAACGGCAAACTTCATCGTTGAGGTCGCAAACGAGTTCAAGGGCGATGCCATCGTCATGGAACACCTCGATCTTTCGAGCCGCAAGCTTGGTTCCAGGTGTCAGCGACTCCATCATTGGCGAGCCAAATATGTTCAGCGGATGGTGGAGTACAAAGCGCATCGGTGCGGTATCGGCGTTCGCCGCGTCTGCGCTTGGAACACGTCGAAGCTAGCCTTTGATGGCACAGGTGTCGTTACACGAGACCCAGATAACTACAGTATGTGTACGTTCAAGACGTGTAAGCGTTATTCGTGCGACTTGTCTGCTTCGTACAACATCGGAGTTCGATACTTCCTCAGGGAGTACGAGGAGTCCATTTCGGTAACGAAATGGCGGCACATTACAGCCAAAGTTCCGGAATGTGCTAAGAGAATCACATGCACTCTGGACACTCTCATTAGAGTTTGCGCGGAGTTGCGTTCCTTGTGATCGCAGATATCTGAGCTTACCCGCTATCTGTGCCCAGGCAGTTCTTCTAGTAAACAGAAGGACGCACCGTCCAATTATTTGGTCGAGGAGGATTCACTAGTGTTAAAGGCTAGCCTCGACAAAAAACAGAACCCCTGCCAAATGTGACTTTGACAGGGTTTAGTGGTTCTCTAAGCGCAGTCTATTTATTTTTGAGTTTCGAGCGCTTTCACTTGAGCACGCAACTGATCAAGCTCAAGCTGAACTTTTTCACGTGCAAGTTCAGCACGGACTTGTTCACTCTTCACGATCGTATTGACTTGAGCTTCACGTGCTTGAACTTCGAGTTCCTTTAGGCGGAGTTTGAGTTCACGCTCGCGATCGGCCATGGCTTGAAGCTTGTCTTGACGAGCCTTTTTGGCGGTTGCGGCCTTGGCATTAGCCTGAGCGCGGGCTTTTTCAGCTTTCTGGCGAGCGGCAGCGCGCTCTCTATCTAACTTAGCTTGCGCTTGTTGAGCAGCATACTCTTCAGCTTTGATGCGATTTTCTTCAGACTGAATCACAGCGAGGTTGTAGTCCATCTGGTTGCCGGCTTCAGCGTACTGTTCCATACGACGATCGGCATTAGACGTGCAACCAGACGCCAAAAGCACGGTTGCGGCCAGGGCGGTAAGCAGGTATTTCTGCATAATCAATCTCTTTGAATGCTAAGGATTAACGACGGGCACAACCGTAAGGGTTGTTCGGTTGGATACGGGTTTCATTAGCACGAGGAGATACCATCACAGCAGGTCCCGTTTTGAATTCACAGAGTTGACCGACCTGAGCGGATTGGTAGATTTTGCCGTTCGGTGCTCGGTAGACCAACTGAACGCCGTCCACATAGGCCGTATTCGTGGCGCCTGTTGAGGCGTCACCGACCATCCCACCGATGGCACCACCCGCTAAGCCACCGAGTACGCGAGAAGAGGTGGAATGGTTGCCATGGTTACCGATCGCAGCCCCAGCAATGGCACCGATAATGGCGCCAGCGGTACGTGCACGCTCTGCGGCTTCAGCATTACTCACTGCGACTTGAGCGGGATTGATGGCGATAATTTCAACCGTTTTCACTTCCTGGGCTTGATTAACCATGCCAGCAGAGTAGACGTCAGAGCGGTAGCGATTACCGTCGGTTGCACAACCTGAGAGCGAGAATGTCAAGCCACAAAGGGCGATTGTGAGGAGTTTCTTCTGCATCATAATTATTGTGTGTTATGGATGAAGGCGTTAAAAAAATAGAGAGTGAAGCACAGTTCAGTCTCTATATGGTGACAATACACCAATGTGTACACGTTTGTATCGTTTTTTTGGTCAGAGCAATAAGCAGTAACAGTTCGAGCTCGAAAATGGGTATGCACATTAAAATTAATGCCGACGAAAGCGAGTTCGCCGGCAGACTTTGGTCACCTAACGTATTTCTTGGAAAATCAGCTCTTAACGCGTGCCAAGCGACCATGAAAGTCGCGGTATTCGACCATACCGTTACGACGATAAAGGGCTAATTCAGTCTTATTGTGGAACTTGACGTACTTAACGTCATTCAAGGTGTAAGTGCAAACGCGTTCACCTGAGGTCAGGTAAAGCTGACAATAACCGTTACGGAGGACGACGGCAACGTACGTGTCTTGCAAAACAGCCTCGTCAATATTAACGGGTGGCAATGTGACCAAGCGATGGCCAAACTGATTGTGAATTTCGCAAACCCCGTTTCTAACGATGGCGATCATAAAACCTCCTTTCCTCTACTACGGCATAAGGGACAATTCACAGTATAGAGGGTGATGCGTCAGTTCTTGACGGAGCGTGGGTTGCTGGTCAAACATCTAGACGATGTGATTTTTGAGGTAGTCTTCACATTGTACCAAAAACAACCTCAATCTTTTTTGAGAAAAAGTTTGTATGCAATGTTATTTTGATATAAAAATGTTTTCGCGGTTGTTTTCGCAATATTGCGGATTTGAGTGATGAACAATGAGTAAATCATTGCTTTTGTGAGTGGCGTTTTTCTTTGGTTGTAGCATTTTACGGTTGAACTGATGGTTGAGAGGATCACGGACACGTACGCTTCAGCCGAGCGCACCTTGCTGTGAAGGCTCTCAAAAGCTTTACAAAAGCTCGCGCAAAACGAAATAAAAAAAGCGCAAAGCCGAAGCTCTACGCCTTTTGTGTGGATGCGTGCCATTCACACGTGGTGAATGGCCGATCAGAACGAATTAGTTTTCGTTGTCGCTCGGGGTGAGGGCATGACGAGCAGCCCACGTCCACGGGTTGGCCAACCAGTCGTTCAAGACGTCGCGATCAGCTTCGGAGAGCTTTTCGAGTTCGACGGCCTTATCGATCACCTTCGTGAAGTCGATCATTTCATGGCAACGAACGCCCTGCTTTTCAAAGAGCTTGCCCGTTTCGTCGATACCGAAGGACGTGATGGTGAGGCAGTCCGTCACCGTGGCACCTTCAGCTTTCAAGCCTTCAACAGCGGAGAGAAGGGAGAGACCCGTCGAGATGTGGTCTTCGATGAGAAGCACACGCTTACCTTCGACGTTGCAACCTTCAACGCGGCTCTTGTTGCCGTAGGTCTTGGCAGACTGGCGAACGAAGATGCTCGGCTTATTGAGACGATAGGCGAGTGCAGCAGCGTGAGACACACCAGCGCCTTCAACACCAGCCACCACATCGAATTCGAGACTGTGTTCAACGACCTTCGTGGCCATCGTTTCGAGGATGTCGCGCCAAGCTTCGGGGCAAGCCGTCAAGCTACGGTTGTCAACATAGATCGGCGTAATAAGGCCGGACTTCAAACGCATCGGGCGGTCGGTAAGGAAGGACACGGCACCGTTGTTGATGAGGTGTTCGGCGAGGATGTTTTCAGCAATCTTGGACTTATACATTTTCTCTAACTCTTCCTGAAAATTAATCGATGCCGATCGCCTTGCGGCCGTTGACCGTGGCAATCTTCACAAGTTCGTCAAAGTAGTCGAAGCGGCAACCCGTCGCAAGGGTCGTCATTTCGTGCCACATGTCGCCAGCATTCCAAGGCACCATGGCGTCGCAGACGTTGTCGGTACCGAGTGCCACCGTGATGCCGGATGGGACGAGTTCGTCCACTGGGGTCATGGAGTTATGCATCGGACCAATCTGTTCAGAACGCGGCGTGTCGATCCAGGCGGTCGGGCAAGCGATCATCATGACGTCGGCTTCACGCATCAATGTGTAGAGGCGCTGACGATAGGCGCGGGAGTGAGCTGCAATCGAAATACCGTGAATGGCTACGACCTTACCCTGCAGGCCATGCTGGATGGTCTTTTCGCAAAGCTGTTCGGTTTCGTATTCCAAGCTTTCGTTAAACTGGTCAACGTGAACGTGCACCATCTTGCCACGGGACTTCGCCGTTTCCATGATGATGTCAAAGGCTTCATCGCCACGGCCGTAGTCGCGTTCGTCGCGCTTAGGCAAGGCACCGATGATGTCGACAACTTCAGCACCGATGTCGAACCACTTACGGGCTTCGGGGTGAATCACGCCCTTCAAGGTCTGGTTGGCGAACTTGACCGTCAGCTGATCTTGATAGTGTTCGCGAGCACGCAAGCCTGCCTTAATCGCGCGGTCTTCGGACTGGGGGTCGATGTCAACAAAGGTAGCGAGTGCTGTAACACCCTGAGCGATCTGATTTTCGAAGAACATGGAGAAGCGACGATAGAAGTCTTCTTCGGTGGAGTTGCGCTTCAAAGCGTCGAGTCGGTCCCACTTCTGCTGCAGCGTGCAGGTGCGGCGCATTTCGAGCACGTCGGCACTCAAAGTGTAGGCACGGTCGGCGTGAGCGTGGGTGTTGACCCAACCACCGGCAGCCATAATGGCCGGTTCGATCATGTCGCGAATCGTCAGGGGTTCGTTTGGCGTAGACATTAAGAACATCTCCTTCGCAGGTTGCGAAAACAAAAATTTTTAATTTGCCGTCAGTACTCAGGAAAAAGCCGCGGGTACGACCCGAAAATGTGGGTGACGTTCACGCGGCTAAATTGACTGCATTTTAAAGATGCAAAAGCACTAATGCTAATCTAGTCACAAATGATTACAATTTATCTATTGTACAATATTTGGTTTGAGCTGTAAGAAAATAATGTGGTTGTAGGCGTTTGGAGGCGGTGTGGTTGTCGATTCGTTGTAGTTTTGAGTTGTTTAGGCCATGAGGTGGCGTTTTGACGCATGGGTTTAGGGTCTTTGGTCGACAAAACGCAACTTATGCACGCGTTCAATGACATTTAGTGCTTGGGTTGAGAGGAGGATCGCATGAGGTTTGTCTTCGCCAACGGAATCGCTATCATAGAGTGCCTTGTTTATGTTTTATTTGCGCGCCATGACGACTGATGAACCGATACAGATTCCTGATACGCTCGATGCGCTCGAGCGCCTTGCACCGCCTGTTGAGGCCACGGTTTTGCCGACGTTGCCTATTCTTTATAAAGACGATGTCATGGTTGTCGTGGCAAAGCCCGAAAAGATGTTGGTGCATCGTACCGAAATCGCTAATGGCGATACGGTCTTTGCGATGACATGCGTCCGTGAGCAGATCGGTCAATATGTTTGGCCTGTGCATCGGCTCGACCGTGGAACGTCCGGTGTCTTGGTGTTTGCCTTAAGTGCGGAGATGGCTTCGAAGCTTGGTCGCATCATGATGGCTGGCGACGTTCAAAAGCGTTATGTCGCGATGACGCGTGGTTGGTTATCGGCACCCGTGGATGTACAGCACGCGTTGTCGGTGCCTGACGATCCTTATCTAAAGAAACGTCGCAATCAAGCGCCGCAAAGTGCACGCACGCTTTTTTGGCCACGTGCAAGCGCAGAAATTCCAGTGGCCTCGGGTGCCTTTTCGACCACGAGATTGGGCTTAGTTGAAGCGCAACTGTTGACGGGGCGGCGCCACCAAATCAGGCGGCACTTGAAGTGGCTTGCGCATCCGATCATTGGTGATGCGACGTATGGTAAGGGGCCGCTAAATCGTGCTGTCGCGGCATATTTAGGCGTGGACCGATTGATGCTCCATTGTGCGCGTATGGCTTTGCCGCATCCCGTGACGGGTGAATGGATTGATTGCCTGGCGCCACTTATGGGTGACATGGCGAACGCTTTTGAAAAGCTCGGTTGGATTTCATCTTTTGAGGCGATCCAAGCAGAGCCTTGGCTGGAGACTTTAGAAGATTCTGAAAGACAGTACCTCGCTTAAGGCATAGGCTCACAAAACAAAAAGCCAAATCAGACCGCACTCAAGCAGGGGGATTTGGCTTTTGAATTTGTGCGTTAAGAGCGCTTAGCTATTACGACGCTTATCAAGTCCTAAGTCTGCCATGATCGTCGCGGAGATTTCTTCGATGGACTTCGCTGTGGAATTGAGCCAACGAATGCCTTCGCGTGCCATTAAGCTTTCGGCGTCAAAGATTTCTTGACGGCAGTTTTCGATACTAGCGTAGCGACTGTTTGGTCGACGTTCGTTACGGATTTCAGACAAACGCTCTGGCTTAATCGAGAGGCCAAAAAGTTTGTGACGTAAGGGTAACAGTGCATCGGGCAAGCTACCACGATCAAAGTCTTCAGGAATGAGCGGATAGTTGGCGACCTTGATGCCAAACTGCATGGCAAGGTACAAAGAAGTTGGTGTCTTACCCGAGCGAGAAACCCCGACCAAAATCACATCAGCTTCGTCGAGACCGCGGTTGGTTTGACCGTCGTCATGCTGCAAGGTGTAGTCAATGGCAGCAATACGGCGATTATATTTGGCATCGTCACGAATGCGATGACTTTGACCGATCGAGTGCGCGCTCTTCATGCCGAGTTCAGTCTCTAAGGGACCCACGAACTTACGGAAGAGGTCGATGATATGGCCGCTCACGTGTTCGTTAAACGTACGCATGATGTCGGGTTCAACGAACGTGGTAAAGATGATCGGACGAAGGCCTTCTTCTTTTTCCACCTGGTTAATACGCTGAGCGGTTTCCATTGCCTTGTCAACCGTATTGACAAACGGAATGCGCGTTTGATGGTAGTCAAGGTCCGGGAACTGCGTCATGATCGAATGAGCGAGCGTTTCTGCCGTGATGGCCGTCCCGTCACTCACAATGAATATTTGACGACATACGTCGCACTTCTGAGAGTCAGTCATGGCGAAGTCTTTAATAAAGATAAGAATAGTGTTGATTCTACCTGAAGCAACACGCGCCTGTTTTGAGGATTAAGCTTTGGTTGTGCCGAGGGTGCTTTAGCGTAAGGCCTTCTCGATTTCTCGCAATCCCTCTAAAACGTCCGCGATCTGTCGATAAAAACGAGCATCCTCGCGTTGACGAATAGCAGTAGCAAAAGCAGGCAACCAGTTGGCCAAATGCTGATCAAAAAAGTGGGCGGCGCCTTTTAGATCTTCTTTGAGGATTAAGACCGTCGTGAAGGCAAATTGAAGCGCAATATGGTCTGTTGTGATGCCTACAAGCCCAGCGGTTTCAAGGCCAGCAGCCTGGTAGAGGTGGCTGCATTGAAGTTCTGTTACGGGTAATCTAGATGGGTCTGCTGGTATCCAAGCGCTTTCGGCGAGCGACAAAGCGTTCCTGTCACCAAAGAGTGAAACATATTCTTCGGTGAGGTTGCGTGTCGTGGGTAGGGTGCCTTCAGCTAAGCGTTCAAAAGGCGTTGGGTCGATGCCTAGTTCTGTGGCAAGACCTGCGGCGGCTTGCATCGCCTTACGAAGACGCGGCAAGGTGTCTGGTTCTTCGGGGCGCAAAAAGAGGGCTGCAAGGGCGTCAAAAATCGATTGACGCGCAAAATTTTGTAGCAACTGGGTGACCACGAGGACAACTCCAAGACGACTGTGAAATGAGGGTTGGTTAGTTTGAGAGACGTCGATGACGTGCGGTTTTGAGTTTCAAAGGGGGTGAAACTCAAATGCTTATTCTAACGGTAGATGGATGCCGAACGAATCAGCTTAATAGATGATGCCATAAGATGATGAATATCGACATAAGTTGACATTAAGTTTTTGTCTATCGAGCTTCGCCTCTTTGTGATGAAAAACTTTGAAAATAGCGTGAAATTTAAAAAAAATGCAGGTGAACTCGAAAAACAAGAACAAAATCTGTGCTAAACGGGTAAAATCTGCCCAATTGATACACCGCCCCGGTTCTTGGGGCTTATGAGGATAAGCATGGTACAGGGTCGTTACGTTTTCCCCTTTAGTCAGCTTCGCATGACCGACGTTGATCGCGTCGGCGGCAAGAACGCTTCGCTTGGCGAGCTCCTTAGCCAGCTCACGAGCGCTGGCATCCGCGTGCCGGATGGTTTCGCCACCACGGCTGAAGCTTTCCGTCTCTTCTTGAAGGAAGGCGGACTTGAAGAACGCATCGCTAAGCGTTTGGAAACCCTTGACGTTGATGACGTTAAGGCGCTCGCCGAAGCCGGTGCAGAGATCCGCGGTTGGATTGAAGCCGCGCCTTTCCCCGCTGAGCTCGAAAAGGAAATTCGTGAATTCTACGAATGGTTGAAGGATGGTCAGGCTGAAATCTCCGTGGCCGTTCGTTCTTCCGCTACCGCTGAAGACTTGCCGGATGCTTCTTTCGCTGGTCAGCAGGAAACGGTGCTCAATGTGGTTGGCATCGATGCTGTCTTTAAGCACATGAAGGAAGTGTTTGCTTCTCTTTATAACGACCGCGCTATTTCTTATCGCGTTCACAAGGGCTTTACGCACGCCGAAGTGGCTTTGTCCGCTGGTGTTCAGCGTATGTGCCGTTCCGACCGTGGCGCCGCTGGTGTGATGTTCACGATCGACACCGAATCTGGCTTTGACCAGGTTGTTTTCATCACGGCATCTTATGGCCTCGGTGAAACGGTGGTGCAGGGTGCTGTGAACCCTGACGAATTCTATGTTCATAAGCCCATCCTTGATGCTGGCAAGTACCCGATCATCCGTAAGACGCTCGGTTCCAAGCTCATCAAGATGGAATTTGAATCCGATAAGTCTGCTGGTCGCACGGTTCGCACCGTTGACGTTTCGGCCGAAGATCGTCGCAAGTTTGCCATTACCGATGAAGACGTCATCGAACTCGCCCGCTTTGCTCGCATCATTGAAAAGCACTACGGTCGTCCGATGGACATCGAATGGGGTAAGGACGGCAACGACGGTAAGATCTACATTCTCCAGGCTCGTCCCGAAACCGTTAAGTCTCAGCAGAGCAAGTCTGACGTTCAGCTTCGTTACAGCTTGAAGACCAAGGGTCGTCTCCTTTGCCAGGGTCGTGCCATTGGTCAGAAGGTGGGTCTTGGTCCGGTTCGCATCGTTGAAAGCGCTGCCGAAATGGATCGCGTTCAGGCTGGTGACGTGCTCGTCACGGACATGACCGACCCCAACTGGGAACCAGTGATGAAGAAGGCTTCCGCCATCGTGACGAACCGCGGTGGTCGTACCTGCCACGCTGCTATTATTGCTCGCGAACTCGGTATTCCGGCCGTTGTGGGTTGCGGTGATGCGACTGAACGTCTTGCTGAAGGCGACGAAGTGACGGTTTCCTGCGCTGAAGGCGATACGGGTAACATCTACGAAGGTCTCCAGGAAGTGGCAGTTGAAGAAGTTCAGCGTGGCGCTTTGCCGGAAATCCCGGTCAAGATCATGATGAACGTTGGCAACCCGCAGTTGTCCTTCGAATTCCAGTCCATCCCGAACAAGGGGGTGGGTCTTGCTCGTCTCGAATTCATCATCAACAACAATATCGGTATCCATCCGAAGGTTGTGCTTGATTACCCGAACGTGCCGAGCGAACTTCGTGACGCTGCTGAGCGCTTGTCCGCTGGTTATGCTAGCCCGAAGGAATTCTTTGAAAAGCGTATCGCTGAAGGTGTGGCCACGATTGCTGCCGCCTTCTATCCGAAGAAGGTCATCGTTCGTATGTCCGACTTCAAGAGCAACGAATATCGTAAGTTGATCGGTGGTTCCCTCTACGAACCGGATGAAGAAAATCCGATGCTCGGCTTCCGTGGTGCCTCTCGCTACATCTCGAACCAGTTCGCTGAATGCTTCGCGATGGAATGCCGCGCCATGAAGTTCGTCCGTGACGAAATGGGTCTCACCAACGTTGAGCTTATGATCCCGTTCGTTCGTACTTTGAACGAAGCTAAGCGCGTGACCGAAATCATGGAAACGCATGGTCTCAAGCGTGGTGTGAATGGTCTTCGCCTCAACATGATGTGCGAAATCCCGTCTAACGCCGTGCTCGCAGATCAGTTCCTCGACTACTTCGACGGCTTCTCCATCGGCTCTAACGATATGACCCAGCTCGCTCTTGGTCTTGACCGTGACTCCGGTTTGGTGGCAGCTAGCTTCGACGAACGTGACTCGGCTGTGAAGGCCTTGCTCGCCATGGCTATCAAAGCTTGCGTGGCTCGCGGTAAGTACGTCGGTATCTGCGGTCAGGGGCCATCCGACCACGCTGACTTTGCCGCTTGGTTGATGGAACAGGGTATTGAATCCATCTCCCTCAACCCCGACACTGTGGTTGATACGTGGCGCCGTTTGGCGAAGTAATCGCCTGACGCGTTAAGCGACAAAAAGCCTCGTCCAGTGCATATTGGGCGAGGCTTTTTTGCAGTGCGCCCAGCATGGGCGCGTTCTTATGTGTGAAAGTCCCGAGCGCAGGAGGTAGCACCAAGCGCATAGCCGGAGGCAAGGGTGTCCATTGCGAGATGGAATCTGAAGGAAGCCCGAGGCAAACCGCTGATCCGATGGGCAAGAACCACATCAGGCATACAAGGATGGGTAAGGTTGCCATACAAACCGAAGCCCTAAGCTTCACGGAATCCGGGGTGTACATGTGGCGGATACATGGCGGGAAAGAACGCGATCTACTTGGGGAGATCTCACAGACGACGATCAATAGGTCGTGCGGAATAAAGCTTGCTGTGAGAAGTCAGCAGAGAGCATAGTAGTCGGTCCAGTAGCCGATGAAGGCTCGAATCGATTGGAGTCACTGCGAGGCGTTTCACGACGTCTTGGACGATTTGGCAACAATGGGAATGCCGCAAGGTGTTTACCGCTCAGTGTCTTTTGGACTTCGGTCTTTGAGATTCTCGCGCTGAGCTGAACGTCACACTGGCTTACTTGATGGTTTCATTAAGGATGTCAGAAGGTCATATGTTGAGTGCTTGTTACAAAGCAAACACTTGACTCTTTGAGAGTTCTATTGACTTTTGTCCTTAGAACGCTCAATGAGCGTAAAACGCGTAGGTAGAAAAGAGAGCAATCTCTTACCGTTCCGACGCAGACTTAGTTCCTTGCGAAGATTGGGTTATCTCAGTCTACGTAATGAGAACCGAGACACTCTTGGGTGTTTAGCTCTTGAGTGTTTAGGTGACGTGAACAAGAAAAAAACTGCTTTGTGAAGGTGTGGTTTCTTAATTGATTTCACAAAGACAAATGATGCTTTTGATGCTATTCGGGGGCTTTAGTTCCGGATGGTAGATTTAGCAGATTTTGAGGAACGGAACTTTCGAGTGCGATTAGAAACGGCACGTATAAATCGTCGCTGGTCAAAAGGGTCAGCTTTTCTAAACCAGAAAGAGGTAAATACAGAGACCTTGGAATACCGCCGGTTATAGACCGTCTTGTTCAACAAGCCAGGGAATGTCAGGATTTTCGTGTCCAGGACGAATTTTACAGGTGGGCAATCTAGC
>JAHHRH010000041.1 GCA_020025915.1 Sutterella sp. | reverse complement strand
AGTTCAGAGCAAAGCTTCGCATAGCTGATATGGAAGGCAGGATCCGCTGTTCGACACTCTTCGTTCCATACGAGTCCTTGGTTGTACACCCAACGCGTGCAACCGGCGAAGCGGGACATCTTCCTGTCCTGAGCTCCGTCGGGTTTCAGTTTGAACGAAAAGCCTTGGCGTATAATCATACCTACATTATACTTGGTCTTTCGAAAGGAGGTCCGATGCAAAACACCAATGTTCGCGAGGAAAACACTGTGTATTCATGATGCACGTTCTTTTAGTCTTCGTGACAAAATATAGGCGTGCACGCTTTTCAGCAGATCAACTTGGATTCCTCAAAGACATCTTTGAGAGCGTCTGCAAGGATTTCAATGCAGAGCTTGTCGAAATGAACGGCGAGCGGAATCACGTGCACCTGCTTGTGAACTATCCTCCCACTGTTTCCATTTCGAAGCTCGTCAACAGTCTCAAGGGCGTTTTGAGCCGAATGTTTCGAAAGCAACCGCAGACTCGGTTCGAAAGAGGCTTTGGATCATGCCTATGATTGCCTTCTTATTTCGCAGCTTGCTGCGGCGGAGCTCCCTTCTCGATGATTAAGACATCCATTGAAAATCAGGAGACGCCTGGTTAACCTAAAACTGAGCGGCTTATATCTCCGACCTGAAGGAGGACGGAGCTTTACAGCGCAATTGGGTAAAAAGGGGACGCCTCAAAAAAGCATCCCCCCTATTTAAGCAAATTCCGAAGCGTGTTCGGCACTCTCAACGAATTACTGAGCCTTGGACAAAGCGTTCACAACAGCTTCCTTGATGCCACGGCTAGATTCGGTGGCGCCAGAAACAGATTCAACGCCTTCGACGCCATTTTTGGCAACGATTTCGGGAAGCATCATTTCGATCGGAGCAGCGATGATCATGTCCGTCTCGCCGTGCTTCGTGACCGTGACACCAGCAATCTTACCGCCAGCAACGTCAACCTTCACTTCAATCTTGGATTCGCGACCCTGGCCTTCACCCGTATAGGAACCGTCCTTGTAGGAGGCAGCCTGAGCACCAGCAGCAACGAGAGCGGCAGCGGAAAGGACGATAAACTTCTTCATCATGATGGGAAAACCTCAATGAAATTGATTTGTTGTTCTATCAAAGTTGTGCGTATCTTCGGTAGGTTTATATCCCACCAGCGAAAGCAAACTAGATCATATCACAGTATAAAAAGAAGATTTGCAAAAAACTTACCCAATTGTTTCAAAAGTAAAACGCCTCTATGAGTAAACGTTCCGTCCAAAGTCCTTATCTAATACGCCTTTAGTTCTAATCTATGACAGTCAGATGTTTCTCAATTTATCAACACTTTTTTGAGTCAAATAAAACCACAGAGGCCTCTTAACATTTCCGAAGCGGAATAACTTGGACAGAGTTCTATATAGTTACATATACGCGATGAACTCGACCAAGACTAGGGTCATCGATTTGCCGCACCCATGTATGATATCTTTTTACATCGCAAATGCGGCAATACACAATTTTGACTAAGGAGTAAGTTTCATGAAGAAGATTTTGATTGCCTCGGCTGTTGCTGCCGCCATGGGTTGCGTCGGCGCCGCCAACGCTGCTGAAGATATTACCGTCGACGTCGCCGTTATCGGTGCAGGTGGTGCTGGTCTCTCTGCCGCTGTTCAGGCTCATAATCTCGGTGCCAAGGTTGTCGTCGTTGAAAAGATGGCCATGGTTGGTGGCAACACGATCCGTGCCGCTGGTGGTCTTAACGCTGCCGGCACAGCGCTTCAGGCTGCCAAAGGCACGAAGGATTCCGTTGAAATCGCTTTCTACGATACAATGAAGGGTGGCCACTGGCGCAATGATCCTGAACTTGTTCGCACGCTTGTTCAGGGGGCTGGTCCCTCTGTGGAATGGTTGCTCGCATTGGGCGGCGACCTCCGTGACGTTGGCTTGATGGCCGGTGCTTCTCAGGCTCGTACGCATCGCCCAACTGGTGGTGCTTTGGTCGGCCCTGAAGTCATCCGTACGCTTTACACCGCTGCCAAGACTCGCAATATCGACCTTCGCACCAACACGACCGCGACTGAAATCATCATGAAGGACGGCAAGGTTGCTGGTCTTAAGGTCACGAGCAAGAAGGATGGCACCTACACGATTCACGCCAAGGCTGTTGTTGACGCCGCAGGTGGCTTCGGTGCCAACAACGAACTCGTCACTAAGTATGTCTCTCGTCTGAAGGGCTTCGCGACGACGAACCATCCAGGCGCTACGGGCGACGGCATCAAGCTTGCTGAAAAGGCTGGTGCTCAGCTCATCGATATGGATCAGATCCAGACCCATCCGACCGTTGTACCTAAGGTTGGCGAAATGATCACCGAAGCCGTTCGCGGTAACGGCGCTGTCCTCATCAACAAGGAAGGCAAGCGCTTCTTCAACGAACTCAATACCCGCGACGCCGTGTCTGCTGCGATCTTGAAGCAGAAGGACGGTGTAGCTTACCTCTTCTTCGACTCCGAAATGCAGAAGTCCTTGAAGGCGACTAACAAGTACATCAAGCAGTCCTTCTGCTTAACGGGCGCCACGATGGACGAAATCGCTCAGAAGATGGGTGTCGATGCCGCAACGCTCAAGGCCACTCTTGACGCCTGGAAGCAGGGCAAGGCCGCTGGCAAGGACGCTTTCGGTCGTGCCGACATGCCGCGTGACCTTGACAAGGGTCCTTTCTACGCCATCATGGTGACCCCGGCTGTCCACCACACAATGGGCGGTATCAAGATCGACTCGAAGACCCAGGTTTACAATGCTAAGGGGCAGGTCATCCCGGGGCTCTTCGCCGCAGGTGAAATCACGGGCGGCGTCCACGGCGCCAACCGTTTAGGCGGAAATGCCCAAGCTGATATCGTGACATTTGGCCGTATCGCAGGTCAGCAGTCCTACATCTACGCTGTTCAGGCTGATCAGTCTACCAAGAAGTAATCGACTGCCTATCACGTTAATTACCGCTTGACATAACCACAAATGCCCGACGTCCACCGACGTCGGGCATTTGTTTTGGTTGCAATAGCCGTTAGGCTGATTTTTTCCGTCTATCGTTCAAGCCGATATTGGCTTCAGCCAATCGTCGATAACATGCATTGACGTTCGTTTCCCGCCAAACCTCAACCGCACGCAATGCTTTTGCATCGCACTGTCATAGCCTCAGCCGTTAACAGTTCATTACCTAGATAAATCGCCTGAGGCAGTTCAGAGGTTGAACATCGAAAAAACACCTTTGTCCTCTTTATCTATGAGCCAAAACCGCACGAAGACGATTAACAATTTCATTTACGACCCCGCCGTCATTAGGCATCAAACCATTCAAGCGACGTAATACTAAGTCTGGCGTCATCATGACGCCGCCAGCTTCAGCCACATCAAAGAAAGACCCTTCTTGGCTCGCATCCGGCGTCACACTACCGCACCATAACCAGAGCCCAGCAAAGACGTCTTCTGCTTTGATAGGACGTAACGACATCAAGTACTTAAAGACCTGCGAAACGCCGTAAAACCTGATGACCGTATTGATCGTCGAATATTTACTATCGACAACACCCCACGCCGTGCGACCGTCGACTTCAAGCGAAACCACAAAGTCAGGCCAATACCAACAACGTTCACTAGTTTCAAGAACCATTGGTTCACGCGAATTCATCGACCAACTTGTTGCTCTAAAAAGACCTAAGCCATTAGGTCCCACACAACCTTGATGAGGCAATCCACCAATCACGGGTTCATACCAAAGCCGAATGGTTTCACGTCGTTCACCGTTCGTAAAGACAAAAGTATTGATTTTTGCCGAACTGCGATGATCGTCGTAATAACCCCCAGCCCAGTCATAGACTTGAAGCCCATGCCCCGTGAGTTCATAACCTTCGGCATGAAGCCCACGCAAAAAGGTCACTAACGAGAAGTATTCATAGAGCTTGGGACTCGTGACACTCATTAAGCGCTGCACAATCCGATCGGTATCAATCGGTGGCAGCGTAAACCACTGACGCATATATTCATAGACACGCCGATATTGCGCAGTCTCTAAAAAGTGCGCCGTAGGGGCTGGCACTCGTTGGAGTACTTCAATAGGTACGCCTAGGGCATCCTGATAAATCGTCACAAGACGTTGTAAACGCTGGCCTACCTCTTCAATCGCTTGGATTTGCGACTCAAGGATACGAGAAGCTCTAGCCAGGCTGACAGCATCCCCCCTTTTGTCTTCAAGCGTCTTCAAAGAAGCCACTATAGTCTTGCTCTCTTGTACCAATTTCGCCACAAAGCCCAAGACCGCACGATTTTCAACAATATCGCGATCTTGCACAGTCGTACGCATAGGCACATGACGAGGCATCCAAGTACGACCTCTGCTACGAACCCCCGTTCCTTGTGACACCTGTTGCAATTCATATGGATGCGTTGCTATCCACTGCAGGGTAGCAGGCGTCACCTCTCTCAAGAGATCGATATTTTGACGCGTGACCACCATCGACAAACGGTGTCGCGGTTGTTCTCTGAAATACGGATAGTAACGATCATAAAGATCAGCCACTTCAGATAAGAACCTTAAGCGCGCCTCAAGCGCATCGTCCAATGTCCTTGTTTGCATCTGGTCGTTACCGAAGATCGCATCAGCGAGCGTATCGACCGTCGCAGACATAGCCATCAAATTTTCAGCGGCTAACCCTGGTTGCAGGCGAACCCTAATGGGCATCGCCTCATAGATATCTCTTTCGTTCGGTCCAAAATTGACTGTAATTGTGAGCTTTGCTAGACCAATGGTGTCTGTGAAGGGAGAAGCCGTCTCGGTGGGTACGAGACGTAAGCCATGTGGATCATCATAGGATGACACAGCAATCGAGACATCTCCAATAGCCACACTGACCAAAAAACGAGGAACGGCAATGCCTTGCAACAAAAATTCAACAGTCGCATCAGCATCCACACAAGGCAAGGCCACCTCGTCAAATAATGGCGCACATCCCTCTGACCACAGAGGCAGATCCACTGCCTCTTCGCCATTTTTAAACCGAATCGAGAGTTTAGGATCACACTCGACCATCATTGACTCACTAGTTTAGAAGAAGCGATAACAGTCAAGCGCGTCTTTGCCTTCTTGAATGATTTGATCAAGTAAGGCGACCGAACGATCTAACGATAAGTGATCAAGCACCTGACGAAGCCCCTCAAGCCGTTCGCAATAGCTGCTTCCCGTACCACTCACTCTTGGGAGTCCCTTTTGCATCACAGCAAAGTCAATCGCTTCAAGGTACGCGGGCTTGGCATGCTTAGCTTTAAAAACATTGGTTGCAGCCCCCACGTAGCCCGTGATCTGATGACGGGCTCGCGGTGAGAAACGAATGCCCACTACCGAGAATGCTCGATAGACTTCATCGAGGACTTGATGCGTTTGCTGTGCGTGGTCAGTGATTTCACGCGCCCCAAAGACAGACTTCAATTGTTCCCACGGCGCACGCACAACCGTCACACGATCAGCTGGCACGGTCGGAACGGTGTCTTCCGTATCAGACAACGTAATAATGCCCGCACGGTCAATCATACGAGGCGACAAACCTTCGGTCGTATTGTCGTTATTGATGGTCGCCATAAAACGTAAGGTTTCAGGCACCTTCGTGATCGCTTTATCCCAAAGACGCACGTCACCCGGGAAGGCTTCTTCGTCACAAAGGCGCATCCAATCTGACCAGTAATATTCCATTGGCGACAAATTGGCTTCGTCTAAGAGCATCATGGCTGGATAAACCGAACCCTTTTCACTGCGTGCTTCTGCGTCCAAACGACGAATCAACTGCCAACGATCTGGATCGGGCGACTCAAACCGACTCGTCAATGGATTCCAATACCCAATAAAGTCGCGCTTTGTGGTCCAGCCATACTCCACTGGCACACATAAGAAACGGTTCGCAGATATACGGGCGCGAAGCGACTCATCTAACACCTCGTTAAAGGTATTCATCCCTAACGATTCAGCAAGGATGCCGCAAATCGATGTCTTACCGACACCTGGCCCCCCCGACAACACCGTCAAGAAATTTTGCACCATCGACAAGTAGAGATTTAGCACCGTGTTGTCGTCATAGGCACGTTGACTCTGAACGTAGCGAACCAACGCATTGGCAAGACTCTGCCCGGTTGGTCCTTGATAGGACATCTCATTGACCGCCTCTGCCGCGTCCGTCACACGACGTGCCTCTTGCGCTTCATCCCAGCATTGCACAGCCTGAGTCACATTCAGAGGCAAAGCGTCCTCGACCTTAGACGACGCCTTCGTCATCTCAGCCTTGATGTCTTCTAGAACTTGATCCTGTAAAGCCTTCAAACGATTTAACTCTTGCCGCGCCTCATCTATGCGTGCATCCATCGACTTAAAGGCATCGATGATGTCGGTATTTTCGTCAAAGAGCCCGAGCACTTTCGTTTTGGCATTAATACTCTTTTGAAGTTCAGCGACCTGACGTTCATGATGTTGCACTTCATTGAGCGCCTTTTTGACCTCTTGACGACGCGTAGCAACTTGCTCATTCAAGGACTTATGTAAAGCCTTGAGACCGTCCATTTCTTTGCCGATTGTGGCATTTTGCGTAAGAACCTTGAGTAATTCGTTGTCGTTGGCAATACAACGCACCACAGCAGTCAAGATTTTGTCTTTACGTTGAAGGACTTCGCGCGCTAAAAAATCAGCAAATGCCTCACGAGTATCCACACACTGATTCACACGCAAAATCATGTTCTTCAAGCGTTGCTGACGAGCGAGCGAAATATCAGGATTAGACGAGAAGAAGACGTCGCCTCTTTCAATCATTTCAGCAAGCGCACCAACATCTTTAAAAGACTTCGACGACGTCAAATGCTTCACAAGCTCTGCATCTGACCAAATGTCAATATCAATGGGCGTCATGAACTGCGTATCGACACAGAGCATCGACACATAGGTGTTCCCTGTACTTTCGGTTCCTCGTACAAACTGCGCGACCGAATGGTAATAACGTCGTTCAACTTTGAAGCCTTCAACCACCCCCATCCGATCAACAAGCTGAACATATGGTTGCTTTTTGGCTGACTCTTTCACACGAACGGGACCATAAAGTAAGCCATTGGCTTCAAGCATAACCCATTCATTTGAGAGCTCCACATGCCCTTCGTCGGCGGCTCGATCGGTAAACATCACGTCCACCGCGCGCGTCAAATCTAAAGGTTGTGACATCGTAGGCGCTGGACGCACCACTGGATAAATCCCAAAAGCGCTAGCAGGCAAAAAACGCCTTTCGCTCAGTAAGCGGTTATAGTTGACACGATAGACATAATCCTGACGAGGTTCATGATTTTCATCTCGATTGAGTTCCCATTCGGACTCATCGACATCCATCACAAAAAAGCCCCCTTCTTTGGGTCCCTTGCGTTGCTCAATCGCCAAATTCACTGCCCCCCACTTTGGGAAGCGTTGTTTGGCAAGAATCGCTTCGATTTCACCAAAACGATCCTGCGCCCAATCAGCGACAAAATAAAAATTCTGGAAGTTTCCGCTGTTTTTACGCACGTACCCTAAGTAACGACCAAGCCCTGGCTTTAAAGTCGGCAACGTCACCTTACGCTCACTTTCAAAATAATTTCGTACCGATACCTGTCGACGGTCTTTAGACTTAAAAGGACACGCCAACGTGTCAGCCGACACCACGTCGCTTGAGGTGGCAACACTAGACCCAACGGGCACCGTTGGTTCAAGGTCACTCTCGTAGATGCCGTCCACCACGGCGACAGGCTCAGTAGCAAGCGTCTGAGTCTCGGCTTGAGACGCTTCTTCTACCAGGCTCTCAACCTCGGCTGTCGCAGCCTGATCATTAACACTTTTAACACTTGCCCCTTCTTCTACTTCAGGCTCAACGGCAGTTTCAGTCGCTTCCGTTAATTGCAGTTCGTCGTCAGCAATGTCGACCTCATCTTCTTCAACATCATCATCTTGAGCCGCTTCTTCAAGCTTTTGTTCGTACTCATTAGCGATCTCTAGCCATTTTGGATCCCAAATCAACGCGTGCGGACCGTGCTCCTCTAAAGCTTTGATTTGCGTTAAGAGACACGCACCCATACTAGGCGCTTGCCCAAATGACAACACTAAGATCACGTCTAAAATCAGAGTTTCCTGATCAATGGTTTGATTGGCAATGTCTTTATATCGATGGATAAAATAGGTCGGCTTCTTCGCACAGCTAGGCAAATCAGCCGTCGTCCAGAATTGAAAAAACTCCTCTTTCGTCCAAGATTTCCTATCACCATTAAAGAGAAATTCACCAAGTCGCTTACTAAAACGTGAATGATTGAGGAAGATGTAGTCGACGAAAATCTTGTAATGGACACTCATGGGCCCCATGGTGCGTTCCATTTTCTCAATGTGCCTTAAGACCTCATCTCTCTTCCACCACGTTCCTTTGGTACTTTCTTTACAGCCCCATCTCAAAAGAAGCTTTCTTGCGTGCTTATTTGCTTTGTCTCTTTGACCTGACCCTAACGCTTGAAAGACCCAAACCAACAATTCTTTCCAAAGCATATCAACTTTGTTTTGCTCGACTTTTCTCACTTTTAGTTCCTTTCCTCGCCAAAAAGACGCAAACACACCGCATCAACACCACCGTTAACTTCTTTTGACGTCACAGTTTTTTGAGACATTCCGCGACTCTTTATATTTTGCAGCACGCCGCGTCACAACACGTTGTTCTTAGAAGAGTATGCACGAAAAATCTCGGACTTGAGGGCTTACTTTACTGAGACTTACCGTCAGAAACACGATCCTAAAAGTAAAATTTACGCCTTTATTGCCACAAGCGTTCGCGAATGTGTCAAAATGCACGTTTCGCGTTCATCTAAGGATATTTACCTAGACAAACGCCATTAGCGAGATAGAGGCGCAGGAACTCTGTAAGAGTAAACGGTCGAGAGGGTACTCAATGACACCGATTGAAAGGACAGCCTGCCGAAATGACGTCACGGACACGTGGCGGACATTGGGGTTGCGGAGAATATCCGCTTCACTCCCGCATAAAGCTCATTGAGAGAAGCTTCATGCGGAGGAGCTGTCGGCTGACCAGTCGGTTCGCACCTTCACGACGGCCCGTCCTTGCCCCTACGCAAGGTTTTTGGGTCACGTCTTTCGGAAAGTTCGTTCAGGATGTGTGTCGCACATCACGGAGTCGTTTATCGTTTCCGTCCACCCATAGACGCTCTTCCCTATCACGCCAACGAACGTTTTTCTTTCCGGAGGATTATTCCACCATGTCAGATTCAGACCCCCGTCAAAATTCGGGACTTCGACGTGACCTTAAGGCACGTCATATCACGATGATTGCAGTGGGTGGCTCCATTGGGACAGGGCTCTTTGTGGCTTCTGGTGCAACAATTGCGCAAGCAGGTCCTGGGAGCGCCTTATTAGCCTATTCCATCATTGGCCTCATGGTCTACTTCTTGATGACGAGCCTTGGCGAACTTGCGGCCTATGAACCGGTTGCAGGCTCCTTTTCGACCTATGGCCGTCGTTATGTCGACGAAGGCTTCGGTTTTGCGCTCGGATGGAACTATTGCTACAACTGGGCCATTACCGTTGCCGTCGACTTAGTGGCAGCTCAGCTTGTCATGGGTTGGTGGTTCCCCAATGTGCCAGGCACCCTATGGAGCGCCCTCTTTTTAGGGTTCATCTTCTTATTGAACTACGTCTCTGTCAAAGGCTTTGGCGAGACAGAATATTGGTTCGCTTTGCTCAAAGTCGTCACAGTGATCTTCTTCATTGGTACGGGACTTGCCATGATCTTTGGCATCCTTTCGGGTGATACCCCAGCAGGTTTTGCCAACTGGACAATTGGGGATGCACCCTTTGTGGGTGGGTTACCAGCCTTGATTGGCGTAGCCATGGTGGTAGGCTTCTCTTTCCAAGGGACTGAACTGATTGGGATTGCTGCGGGTGAAACTGAAAACCCCGAAAAGAATATCCCTAAAGCCGTACGTCAAGTCTTCTGGCGAATTCTCCTCTTTTATATTTTCTCGATCTTCATCATCAGCATGATCATTCCGTATAGCGACCCACGTCTCTTACGTAATGACGTATCTGACATTGCTGTGAGTCCCTTTACGTTGGTCTTTGAGCACGCGGGGCTCTTGTCAGCCGCAGCTTTGATGAATGCCGTCATCTTGACCTCTGTTTTGTCAGCGGGTAACTCTGGCCTTTATGCGTCAACCCGTATGCTGTTCGTCTTGGCTTGCCAGGGTGATGCGCCGAAATGCTTTGCTAAACTTTCGAAGTCTGGAGTGCCTCGTAATGCCCTTTTTGCGACGACAGCAGTCGCAGGCTTATGTTTCTTGACCTCTCGTTTTGATAACCAGGCGGTCTACTTGTGGCTCTTAAATACCTCTGGAATGTGCGGCTTTATTGCCTGGCTTGGGATTGCAATTAGTCACTATCGTTTCCGTCGTGGCTATGTATTGAATGGCTATGACGTCACCAAGCTCCCCTATCATTCGAGCTTCTTCCCATATGGACCGATGTTCGCTTTTGCGCTCTGCATAATCATCATGCTTGGCCAGAACTACACGGCCTTCTTAGAAGGCAAGATTGATTGGGGTAGCGTGATTGCAACATACATTGGGATTCCGCTTTTCTTGTCTGTTTGGTTTGCTTATAAGTTCATCAAGAAAACGCGATTTGTGCGCTATAGCGACATGACGTTCCCCGAAAAGTACCGTTAATCGGTATCGTGTGCCACACCATTAAGACCTATAGTAAAATGCCTCGGATGGGTTGACCAGTTCGAGGCATTTTTTATCTACATGATGCCCTTAAGCTTCGTCTTCAAAGAGCGTGGGATGTGCCTGAAGATAGTCCGTAGCCCAACCTACATTGACAAAATAGTCCTTGGACTCATCATCTTCAAACATCATAAGCTGTACAAAGTCAGAATACATATCGTTTAAGAAAGGTACTGTACCCATCAATTCACCTGCATCACTCACGGCCGCAAATCCTCTTTGTTTATTTGACACAAAGAAGTGCAATTCAGCAGGCATCTCGTCCTTTTGACGATCCAACGTACTCAAAATGATAAGCTTCATCATTTCAATCACGCGGTCATCTAACCCTTCATGAAAGATCATTGCCTTTTCGCGAAATTCCACGCGATTCGTCACAATACGGAGTTCCGTCTTGACAGTGATCCCCATCTTACGGAAGTGTTCAAAAGCCTCTTTTGCTGACTTGATATGTTCAGCAATCACTCCTTCGTCATCCGACGCCGTGTATTGAATCATGGCGTGGCGCTTCATATCATGCCAAAGCGTTGGGTAATTAGGCGTCACTGGGCGACTGCAATGCGGACAATGCACAGTAAACGGATCCCCCGTTAACACTTGGTACGCTAGCGTTGCATCCAATTCCGTATTGATACTCTCAAAAGCAGTACAAGATAATTTGCCCTTGCAATGAGGGCATATGACAGTCAGTTGACGCGCAGTAGACATAAAGGCCTTAGTGCAATGAATTAATGAAATGAACGAGCAACAATCGCCCTTAGATGTCACATTGTAGTCAGAGGATATTTATATCATCTTAAGAAAAAGGGCTTTCGCATCTACACCTGATGCGCAACGAAAAATCCATCAGCGTCGAAATCAACTCTGCTACAGATTAAATAAACACAAATTCACATCCCTTTTTTGAGCACCTCCCCATAAAGAGAGTATGATGTAGAAATTACTTTCTTATTATTTCATCCAGAAAGGAAAATCAGAATGAAAATTTCTGCTCGTAACTGCCTCGAAGGTACCGTTGTTGCCATTAACGAAGGCCCCGTCTCTACCGAAGTAACCATCGAAACGCCCGCTGGCGAAAAGATCGTTTCTTCCATTACGACGACCTCCGCAAAGAACCTCGAACTCAAAGTAGGTAGCAAGGCTTATGCCGTGATCAAGGCTTCCAACGTTATGATCGCTGTCGAAGACTAATTTTTTAGTCACGCCTCAACCCAAAGCGCTAAATTCTCACGAATTTAGCGCTTTTGTTTTTGGTGCGCCCAGCGGCGCACGTGTGTTTATGTGGTGAAAGTCCACTGACCG
>JAHHRH010000040.1 GCA_020025915.1 Sutterella sp. | reverse complement strand
ATTGCTACCGGATTTCTGGCGTTGTTAGCGGAGCTTGCAAGATGCAGGCTAGTTATTGTGTAGTCTCTTGCGGAGGAGCGAGCATTGAGGTTGTGCAGCGATATATCGAACAACAACAGACCCCTCCCAGCGAAAAGGCAATTAAAACCTCTAAAGCCTTACGGAGAAATTCACAAAATCGTCGGCCTGCTTGACTCGCCAGTGAACGAGCGAGAATGCGCGGGCCATTTGTTCAAAATTGGACTGCGTATCAAACTGTGTGTAACGAAGAAAACGTGCAACAAGGGGGAACTCGGCGGGATTGGTATAGTTCATAGTGCGTGTCAACGAAACAAAAGTCAGCCTGCGAATTGATCAACACAGGTGTTGTGCGAGGCGCTGGAAAACGAGCGCCATCTAAAACGATAGCACGATGCACCTATAATGGAGTTCTCTCATTGTTTGTATCCTCAAAAATACATAAAGGAATCGCTATGTATACCGTACGTCCCGCTCGAATGTCAGACCTTGATGTGATGACCGACATTGAAGCGCAATCTTTTCCGCCTGAAGAAAAGGCGACTCGCGAGAGTTTTGAGCGACGTATGACGGTGTTTCCAGAGTGCTTTTTGTTGCTTTGCCGTCATGGTGAGCCTGTAGGCTTGATCGACGGGATGGTAACAAACGACACCGTGATTTCTGATCCGATGTTTGAAGATGCCAATTTGCACGATCCGCAAGGCGCTTGGCAGTCGATTTTTGGCTTTTGTGTGCTCTCTTCAGAGCGCGGTCAAGGTAGTGCGCCGATCCTCATGAACGCCTATATCGAAAAGGCGAAAGCCGAAGGTCGTAAAGGTTTAATTTTGACTTGTAAAGAGCGCCTCATTCACTACTATGAGGGTTATGGCTTTGTTAATATGGGGCTCTCTAAGTCCGAGCATGGCGGTGCCAAGTGGTACGACATGATGCTGACGTTTTAGTTTGGTTTTGGTCTAGGAAAAAGCCTCCAGTCTTGTCGAGAAACTGGAGGCTTTTGTTTGGAGGTTCGAACGCTAAACGCTCGTTAGAAGACAAACTTGGAAATGATCCAACCGATTAATGTGCCACAAACCACAAAGACGAGGCCAGGACGCAAGTAGGAATGGTTGATCACAAACGAACCAAGGCGCGTTGTACCCGTACGGTCAAAGGCCGTGCAACCAATCTGAGCACCACCCGGGATCACGAAGTCACCATAGCAGCAAGCCCAGGTGCCAACGAGAAACTCAGGCGGTAAACCAAACTTGAGGCCAAGCGGCATCATGATGGATGTAGAAACCGTCGGAGAGAAAATAACGGTCGAAACGCAGAAAGCGGCAATACAGAAGATGAACGGGGCTTCCTGAGCAATGCCAGCGAAGGCGTCAGCAAGCACCTTGGTGTGCTGGTCGAAGAATGTACCCGTGCACCAGGCAATACCGAAGACACCAACCACACCGATCAAGCCAGAACGGAAAACAGAGCCCGAGGCAAACTTTTCGCTCGGCACGCGGCAAAGCATGATGATGAAGAAGGCCGTAGCAAGCATCACCATCTGAATGATATTAGGCACCGGCAACAGTTTGGTGCTGTCGCCCACCGTCCAAGACGGACGAAGGTCAGAGACGGAGCCAACGAGAATGGCCACTAAGATACCCAACAAGAAGATGCCAACAGCGCGGCGAGCAAAGGGCATGGGCGTGAATTTCTTCGTGTGGTCACTAACGGCAAGCCACGTGTAGTCGCCCGTCGCGACACGGCGTTGGAATTCAGGATCTTGTTCGAGTTCTTTGCCACGCCAGAAAACGGAGAGTGCGGCGCAAACGATAGACAAGAGGAAGGTTGGCACCGTGACGGCCAAAATTTGACCGAACGACACACCTTGCACACTCATGATGCCCACCATGGCTGCCATAGCAGCAGACATCGGGGAGGCCATGACACCAATACCCGCACAGATCACCGAGGCGGACACGGCTCGTTCTGGACGCACTTTCGCGGAGGCTGCTACTTCAGCGACCACAGGGTAAACGGCGAAAGCCACATAGGCCGTGCCGACCAACATCACAAAGAATGAGCAGACAAAGGGGCCGACGATCGTAATGGCGCGTGGATACTTGCGCAACATCTTTTCAGCGATGCGTACCATCAAGTCTAGACCGCCAGAACCTTGGAGTACGGATGTACACGCAATCACGGCTGTGATGATGAGAAGTACAGAAACGGGAGGAGAGCCTGGAGGAACGCCGAGACCGAGAACGAGAATAGAGACACCAAGACCACCGGCAGCACCGAGGCCAACGCCGCCAAGGCGGCCACCAAGGGCTACGCACACCATGACAACGGCGAACTGTAGCCAAAAATTAAAATCCATATCCATTTTGTTTTGTAAGGGGGGTTGGAGAAAAGGGTGTATCCATCGTTTTGTTGACCGATGTAAGGCGATATGGTCAATGATGGTAACCTTCCATTGTATCCGTTTGTGTGAAGAGTTGCGGGGATGTGTTTGGCTAAATTATTCTCGGACACACATTGCCGACAAATAACTTGATTTTTAGGGAAAAATTGTAACGGCGAGATTAGTACAAATTTGACTAGTACAAATTTGTATTGATTGTGTTTAACGAAGTTCGCCTTGATGGATCCGTCAAGGTGTACTAGTGACTCTTTTGAGTGAGGGAAAAATCGATCTCGTTCGATAAAAAGCAGACATCCCCCTTAAAATCCGATTCAACGGTTAGTTAGTTAACTCTTGGGAAGAGTACTAATAGGGAAAACCATCTAAAGTCAAAAAACGCCTGTACAAGCGGAGAAGAATTGCGTTTCTAGATGGTTTAGATGGGGTTAATACTAAGGTGATTTACCTGGATAAAAAAGACCAATGAGTCGGTTTCGGAGTAACATGACGTCAATCTCTTATTGTCATGCATTGAGGACCAAACATCATGCAATTCAAGAAAACAATGCTGTCTGCCGCAGCGATGGTTGTGGCGGGTACGCTTTCTGCTTCTCTTTTTGCTGCGCCGGTGACCACGGAAGGCACGGGTGTGGGTAAGCATGGCGACATTACGGTCGCCGTGACGTTTGATAATGGCAAGATCCAGGACATCAAGGTTCTGAAGTCTTCTGAGAACCCCATTCTTGCAAAGAAGGTCTTTTCTGAATTTAAGGATGAGGTGATCGCGCAGAGTTCGACGGACCTCGACATGATCTCTGGTGCGACCTTCTCTTCAAAGGGTTTTGTCGATGCCGTAAACGATGCAGCCAAAAAGGCTGGAGTCACGTTGGCTAAGGCTGACAAGAAGGCCTTGAAGAAGGTGGCTCGCGATCTGCCTAAGACGAGCAACTACGACGTGGTTGTGATTGGTGCTGGTGGCGCTGGTTTCTCGGCTGCGATTACGGCAAAGGCTGCAGGCGCAAATGTGGTGCTTCTTGAAAAGATGCCGGCTGTCGGTGGTAACTCTTTGATTTCTGGCGCTGAAATGAACGTGGCCAAGAACTGGGTGCAACCGAAGCTCAATATCAATGACGATAGCCCCGAACTTCACGCTAAAGACACCTTTAAGGGCGGTGACGAAAAGGGTGACATGAAGGTCATCAATGTGATGACGCACGAAGCGCTTGACGCTGCCAAGTGGTGCCGCGACTATTTGGGCGTTCGCTTTGAAGACGACAACCTCTTCTTCTTTGGTGGACATAGCCGTAAGCGTGCTTTGATTCCTGTGGGTCATACGGGTACGGAATTCATTGCGAAGTTCCAGGCTAAGGCTGACGAACTTGGCATTCCAGTCATCACGAATATGAAGGCTGAGGAACTGATCAAGGACAAGGACGGTCGTGTGGTTGGTGTGAAGGCCACGATGGACGGTGCCGAATATACCTTTAATGCCAAGGGCGGTGTTGTGCTCGCTACGGGCGGTTTCGGTGCTAATGCTGAAATGGTCAAGAAGTATAACCCGAAGATTGATGAACGTTTCAAGACAACCGATGCGCCTGGCTCTACGGGTGAAGCACTTTATATGGCCGAACGAGCCGGTGCTGAACTTGTCAACATGGGTTATATCCAGACCTATCCGATTTGTGACCCCTTGTCTGGCGCGATTGAATTGATCGCTGACGCTCGCTTTGACGGCGCTATCATGCTTAACCAAGAAGGTAAGCGCTTTGTTGAAGAACTTCAGCGCCGTGACGTCCTTTCTGAAGCCATCCTCAATCAGACGGGTCGTTATTGCTGGGTTCTCTGGAACGACAACATCGGCAAGATCTCCAACACGGTGAAGGAACACGCCAATGAATACGAAGCCTTCACGAAGCAGGGCATCATGGCTACCTGTGACGATCTGAAGTGCATTGCTGACTTCACGAAGATCCCGTTTGATCAGCTCCAGTCGACTGTTAAGCGCGTCACTGATATGGCTGGCAAGGGTAACGACAAGGACTTCAACCACCGTGCTGGCCTGATGGATATGTCCCAGGGCAAGTACTATGTGATTAAGGCCGTGCCGTCGACCCACCACACCATGGGTGGCGTACGTATCAACGAAAAGGCTCAGGCCTTGACGGCTGAAGGCAAGGTGATCCCGGGGCTTTGGGCTGCGGGTGAAGTGACGGGTGTCACGCATGGTACGAACCGCTTGGGCGGTAATGCCTACACTGACATCATCGTCTTCGGTCGTATCGCAGGCGAAGCCGCTGCTCAAGCTGCTAAGTAAGGGTCTGCTCGCTAATCAATAAGGCGGATTCCTCGCCGCCAAAAACAATAAAACGCCCGCGTGCCGTAAGACCGCGGGCGTTTTATCGCCCAAAAACGCTAAAATACTCTCTTTTTTTGAGACAGTCGAACGATTGGAGCCGTGGTGTGATGATAAGTGATAAAGCCAGACGAACGCGTGAATCCATTATAGTGGCCGCGAGAGAGGTCATTCGCCGTGATGGTTTTGATGCGTTAACGATGGATCGCGCAGCGAAGGAGGCTGGTTTAAGTAAAGGCGCTTGTATGTATCACTTCAAAAATAAGCGCGAACTCTATGCTGCACTCATTGCCGACTATGCTTACCATCTTGAAGAAGAGCAACGTCGGCACGAAGCCCTCTTTAAAGGGCGACCCGATGAGACCTTGGTACCAGGTCTTGTGGAGTGGTTTAAGTCGTTTGAAAAAGATAGCCGTGCTTGGGCTGACGTGGGCGTCGCGCTCCTCTCTCAGTTTGTGCATGACGAAGAACTGATGGCGCCCGTTTATGAATGGTACGAGCGACTCTTTCATCGTATTGATGCTTTGCCTGACGAAGAGCGCGTCCCTGCCTTTGTCGCTGTCATGGCACTTGAAGGTTTTTTCTATACGCGTAAGTTTGGTGTGAATCCCAAACGATCGACCTTGAATGAAGCCGCCTGGTCGTATATTACGAGCGAATTAGTGAAGGCAAAAGTCGAACGAAAATAAGCGTTCTTTTGGTTTGAGTAAGCCGGTCTGATGTGATCGGCTTCACTTTAATTAAAGATCGCGATGCTTGCTGAAAGGTATATGATGTGTATTGACGACGGTTGCCGACGCCTGTCAGTTTGAGTCTCGGTGACTCAATTAATCAAGCAAAAATCAACCTCATCGACCAAACAATCATTTTTTTAATCGATCACATTAGAAGGACCTCGCTGTGAGCGAACAAGCATTAAAGAGCACAGTCTTAGCACGCTTTATCGTTGAGACGCCCTCTGAAGCCATTCCGCAAGCAATGGTTGAAAAGGCCGTGCGTCATATTTTGGATTCGATCGGTGCCGGTGTTGCTGGTGCCGTTTCTGTGGAGGCTCAAAGGCTCACCGCAGCGCTACGTGAAGAAGGTGAGGGTGAAGGTTGCGCAACGCTTTGGGGGCAAGGCTCGACGATGACGCCCTTAAATGCTGTGCTTGTTAACGGAACGGCCTCTCATGCTTTTGAGCTCGATGATACGGGTGGCTGTGACCATTCGGGTGCGGTGGTTGTGCCTGCGGCGCTCGCGGCTGTTGAGATGGCTAAGCGAAAAGTGACCGGGCGTGAGTTTATTGATGCGGTCGTGATTGGGTATGACATTGCACGTCGTCCGCTCGAAGCGTGTGGTGCCTATGAGCCCCATAATGGCGCTGGATTTCATTCGACGGGGACCTGTGGCACATTTGGTGCGGCAGCCGCCACGGCGCGTATTTTGGGTTTAGACGTCGAGGAAACTCAAAACGCACTGGGGCTAGCCTCCTCTTTTTCTTCTGGGCTTTGGTGTTGTGTGCATGATGGTGCTCAGAGTAAACGCCTTCACGCAGGGCACGCAGCCTACGGCGGTTTGATGAGTGCAGTGCTCGCACGCCGTGGGTATACGGGGCCAGGCCAAGTGTTTGAAGAAGTGTGGGGTGGTTTTAACCATAGTTTTGCGCCCACGTCGAGCGATCCCGACGCGTATTTAAGAGGACTTGGCGACAATTGGAAACTTGCGCGTGTTTCGATTAAGCCGCATGCTTCTTGCCGTTCGACGCACGCAGCCATTGATGCAGTGGATAACCTTCGTACGCGACATGGGTTTAGCGCCGAAGATATCGAAGAAATTCTGGTGCGCATCAATCCGTTCGTCTTTGGCATGTGCGGTCATGCAACGCGTCACCCTATGAATTCAGCTCAGCTTTCTATTCCTTATAGCCTTGCGGCTGACCTTGTTTTTGGATCTGTCGGGTTGCCGAGCTTTGCTCGATCGCGTCGAGATGATCAACGCGTGATCGATATGATGGCACGCATTCGCTTCGACGTGGATCACACGCAAAAGGATGACGATGAACCGACGGTACGTGTCACTTTGAAGAATGGTCAAAGCTGGGAAGAACACGTCCCGATGCCTTTAGGTGCCCCGACTAACCCGGTAACTGACGAAGCACTCTTAAAGAAATTCTCAGGTGTGGTGGGTATGGTCTTTGACGAGGCGACCACACAAAAGTTGGCTGATGTGTTGATGGGACTTGAGCGTGTGACGGATGTGAAAAACGAAGTCGTCACGCTTTTGGCGAGTACGCCCAAGAATCACGCGCCCTTTGATGCGTAATAGGTTAGAAGCCTGAGATGAAAAAGGCTACAGTTTTCGGGCTGTAGCCTTTTTGCTATCGATTTGGTGTCGAAGGGCTGCGATCAAGGACAAGCAAAGCCGAGATGAAACACGGCTTTGAAGCTTGAGCGTGAAATTTAGACAACCGTCGTAGCTTTTTCGGCCGCTTCTTTTTCAGCAATTTCTGTACGCTTCGTGGCAATGGTTGCGATCATGCCCGAGCAAAGAATGACGGCAGCGCCAAAGAGTGTCGCCATCGTCACGCTTTCACCGAACCAGAAGTAGCTGATCGTGACCGAAAAGGGAATCGCTGAAAAGCCGAGACAGGATGAGAGCAACATATTGCCGTAAGCATAGGACTTCGTGGTGCAGATTTGACCTAACGTAGCGCAGATGCCCATGCCGATGATGCCGATGAGACCTTGTTGGTTAGGCATGTGTAAGCCGCCTTCGAAAATCGAGGTAGCAATCAAACCCATAATGGTGCCAAAGCACGTGAAATAAAACACGATACGCCACGAAGGTTCTTTGAGGTTGCCGAGTTCCTTCATCTGCCAATAGATCGCAAGGTCAAGGAGTGAGACAGCTAAACAAATCAAGGCTGGAACCAGTTCACCTTCGTTGAAACTCGGTTGCAAGACCATCGTAACGCCGGAAAAACCGGCAATGGTTGCGAGTACCAAAGCCCATGGCGCGGGTTTGTGCCGCATGAGGGCGAGAATTACAAAGTTTGCCGCCATGAATAGGGGTGTGGTGTAGATGAGGGTCATGCATGTGCCGAAATGCATCTGACCTAGCGTGAAGAACCAAAGAATAATCGAGAGAGTGCCTAGCACCGAGCGTGTGATATGGCCTCGAAGATGTTCGGTACGTAACGTGAGGGTTTTGCGATTTTTCCACACGAAAAAGGCGATGATGAGAACTCCGAAAAGGGAACGATAGAAAACCATTTCGAGAGGGCCGTGGTTATCGCTACAGAGCTTGACAAACGCCGCCATCACAGAAAAAAGTGCGGCCGCTGCCAATGCCCATAAAGACTGCTTCATCATTTTGTTGCTCTTGCTTTATGAAGGGTAAAAATTGGGTCGGTAAATTGTAATACGATGTAGTTACAAAAGCGCAAAAGCGCCTCTTTTGCGGCTAAGTGTTTTCCCGTTGTTTAGCATTAATCCCTTCGAACCCACGTGGCGTGACAATCGAATTCGGTTGATACATCGCCTCGATATAAGAAAAGGAGTGTTGGTCAAACTCAAACGTTAACTTTGACCAACACTCCTTTTGTGTTTAGTTCAGCCTAAAAGAGCTTTACAAATTCTTCAAAAGATTCGCGATCATGTGAATGCGCTCTTCAACCGTGTCAAGGCGCAAGAATTCGCGTTCAGAGTGGAAACCGCCACCCGCAGGACCACAGCCGTCAACGACCGGAAGACCTATTTCAGCCATGTGGTTACCATCGGAGCCACCACCGGCATCGACCCAGCGCGCTTCAAACCCCGCTTCCTTGGCGGCATCGTTGATCTTTTCAACGAGTGCCTTGGTCGCTTCAGAAAGCGGCATGGCGGGCGAATAGTTCAGGCGTTCAGCAGTCTGCGTGACGCCATCGACCCAGGTGCGTTCAGTCAAATCGAGGAGCTTTTCAGCTAAGTCACGACCATCTTCGTCATTCCAGAAGCGAAGGTCAAAGCTCACTTCGCAGTGGTCTGAAATGATGTTGGTGCCTATGCCGCCCTTAATCAAGCCAGGGTTCACGGTCGTGCCGCGATCGGCATCCGCGAGTTCACAAGCCGCTAAAGCAAAACGCATGGCAGCGACGTTGGCGTTTCTACCGTCCTGTGGATTGTTGCCGGCGTGCGCGGTCAAACCCTTAAAGACGACGTGATAGGCTGCGACACCCTTACGAGAACGCACGAGTTCACCGCCCGCACGAGCGGCTTCAAAAACCAGTGCGGCCTTGGCGTGAGAGGCCATTTCTTTGAGCCAACCCTGAGAGGCTCGAGAGCCCAATTCTTCGTCAGGATTAAAGACGCACCAAATCGAAAGACGATCGAGGTCTTCTTTGCGTGCTTCGCGGCAGGCGTAGTAAATCGCTAAGACACCGCTTTTACAGTCGGAGCACCCCGGGCCATGCGCCATATCGCCATCAATAGTGAAAGGGCGTGCTGCGGCCGTGCCGTCAGGGAAGACGGTGTCTAAGTGCGCATTAAAGAGCACGTCACATTCGGTGGAGCTGGGCTTGTTTTTGCAAAGAAGGCCGTTACCCGCCGTTGGACCCAAGTCAACGAGTTCCGCTTCCCAACCAATGGATTCGAAATGCTGTTTCATGATTTGGGCGACGCTAGTGACGCCAGCGACATTGGTGGTACCACAGTCGCGGTTGACGAGTTCTGCGAGGTCTTTGAGATAGTCGTTAAGAAGTGCCATGTCTAATCTAGAGTAGAAAGCAAAGAGTGAATCTTTAATTTTACTGATAGACGCTTGCGTTTTCGAGTGATGAAAATCCGTGTTGTGAATGTGTGTGAGCCGTTTCGCTCAAGGTATGTCAACGACTGAAATAGTGTTGCCGTGCGCGCGAATGAGAGCCAGCAAGTCGTCAGTCTTGAGCCAAAGTGTGGCTCGATTGTTGTTAGGATGCACGTCAATGAGACCATTAGGTTTTACAAGGTTACTATCGATATAAAGATGGATTTTGGCACATTGGTCATTGAGTAGACCAAAGGGCGTAACGGCACCTAGAATCAGACCGAGCATCTCGAGAAGCTCTTCAGGCGTTGCAAAGGTGAGGGCACGAAGTCCGTGGGCATGACGAAAGGCTTTGAGGTCAACGCGCTTATGCCCTAAAACAGTGATCATGTAATAGTCACGACGCGTATGATCACGCACAAAAAGATTTTTGGCGTTGATTTCTGGGTATGAAAACTCGTTTTGCGCAACCTCGGCCATGTTAAAGACCGCAGGATGATGCGTGATTTCGTACGAAATGCCTTCTGCTTTGAGTAGTCTGAGTAAAGCATCTTGTTAGCATGACGACCTCGCATGAAGGGTGACGGTTGCAGTATAGGTCAAGGCGAGATGTGCTGTTGAAAGAGTATGCGCGTGAAGCGTGTGGTTTTGGAGGCAAAGTGACAGCCACTTTTGAGGTTTTGTGACGAGTGATGTCGAAGAAGGACATCATTTGACGCGCATTCGGCTATAGTTAGAGCACACATATTTTATGAAAGGTGAATACACGATGACTGATGACGTTCGCCGTCGTTTTGCGCAGATCGCGCTTGACACGGAAACCACGGGGCTTGATCCTGAGTCTGGTGACCGCATTATTGAAATTGGTTGCGTGCGCTTAGATGGCCGTAATATCACGAACCGCTCGGAAGACTATTTACAGCTCTATATCAACCCGGAACGTGAAATTCCCGAAGAGTCGATCGCCATTCACGGGATTACCAACGAAAAGGTGGCGAATTGTCCGAAGTTTGCTGACATTGCGGATGAATTCATTGAATTTATTCGTGGGGCAGAACTCCTCATTCATAATGCAAAGTTCGACATTGGGTTCTTGAATATGGAGCTTGCGCGCTTAGGCAAAGGTCGCGTCGAAGATTATGTGCGCGGTGTTACCGATACGCTCGAAATTGCCCATGAATTGTTCCCGGGGCGTCGCGCTAGTTTGGACGCGCTCTGTACTATTTTGCATATCGACAATTCGGCTCGTGTCTTTCACGGGGCTTTGCTTGACGCGCAGATTTTGGCCGAAGTCTTCGTGACCATGACTCGTGGTCAGGAACAAATTGGCTTAGATGACTTGATTGACCCGAGTCTTTTGCCTAGGATTCCTAATGAGAAACTCTATGTGATCCCTGCGTCACCCGAAGAGTTGATTGAACACGAAAAGATCCTCGATAAGGCCGATAAGCAAAGTAAGAGTATCTGCGCCTGGCGTAAAGGTCTCGTTGAAGAAAAACCGGAAGAAGCCTAAAGATGTCAACATCATGTCTACAAAGCCTTTAATCATTATTAGTTCTCGTACAGGTAACACCATGGCCGTTGGTCATGCGGTTTGTGATGCATTGCCCGGTGCCGTGATGGTCAAGCCCGAGGACATCCCTGACGATTTGACTCCTTATAACCCTGTGCTCTTAGGGTTTTGGTGTGATCGTGGCGATGCCCCTGAAGATATGCTCGCCATTGCGCCACGCATCAAAGGTAAGACGATAGGTTGCTTTGCCACCATGGGCGGTGATGCCGAAGGGGAGCGCGCTAAAGCCTGGATGCGTAAAACAAGCGAAAAGCTGGTCAATATGGGCGAAAACAACCAATTGGCTGAAACTTTCCTTTGCCGAGGCCGTATTGACCCAGAAGTTTTCCATCGCATGACGGAGATGTTGGGTGGCACGGTGACGCCTGAGCGTGAAGCTCGTCGTAAGGCAAGTGAAACGCATCCTGACCGGTTAGACCTTGATCGCGCAGCGTCACTCTTTAAGAGTTTCTTTGGGGGTAGCTGGTAATGCGTCTTTAAAAAAGCGCCTTTAACGCTTTAACCAAAGAAAAAACGACGATTAGTGCCTTAGCGACGCTGAGGCTCTGATACAATGCCGTGAGTTTTTAAGCCGTCCTGCCAACTTTGGACGGCTTTTCTATTTTGATTTTTTTCCCTCAGACAGGATCTCAACGACATGACCTCTTTGCCTCCCTGCCCGAAGTGCCAGTCCGAATATACCTACGAAGACAACGGTATGATTGTTTGCCCGGAATGCGGCCACGAATTTAGCAATGCCGAACCTGTGGCTCAGGAAGACGATCAGCTCATCGTAAAGGACGCGAACGGTACGCTTTTGGCTGACGGCGACAGCATCACGATCATCAAGAGCCTCAAGGTGAAGGGTGCCTCTTCGATGCTTAAGATCGGTACCAAGGTGAAGAACATTCGCCTTTGCGAAGGTGATCACAACATCGACTGCAAGATCGATGGCTTTGGTGCGATGAAGTTAAAGAGCGAATTCGTGAAGAAGCTCTAATAATGCATTGATGACGAATAAGACGCGGAGACCTGTGATGGGCGCTCCGCGTTTTTTATTTTGGTGCGCCCAGCGGCGCACGTGTGTTTATGTGGTGAAAGTCCACT
>JAHHRH010000004.1 GCA_020025915.1 Sutterella sp. | reverse complement strand
TCAGTGGACTTTCACCACATAAACACACGTGCGCCGCTGGGCGCACCAAAAAAACCTGGCTCACGTTGAATGAACCAGGTTTTTGAATCTTCGATCAGCTCGTCTTAGATCGGAATATACCCGTGCGAAATTGGTGTCACCAAAATCAAGGCAAGATTCGCAAGCAAGATCACCACGATCGGCGAAAAATCAAAGCGACTGAACATTGGCAAAACACGACGAATCGGACGAATAAATGGATCAATCAAAGTGCCCAACGCATAGGTCATCGGACTCTGCGGATTGAGCCACGTCATAGCCACCCAAATAAAAGCGCCCCAAGAAATCATTTCTAAAGCCCAGCGTAACACCGTGGCCAAAGGTGCCACCACTAAACCTATCGTCGTCATAGGCATACCCGTCAATACGCGCTGTAATAACACAGCAACAACGGCAACTAAGAGTGCAGCCAACAAACTCGGCCAATCGTAGCCACCCTGGCGAGGAATTACCTTTGAAAGGGGGGCAACCAACCAATCGGACACGCGTCGCGACAACTGCACAAACGGGTGGCGAGGGGATAGCGCCCAAGCGTATGTCCAAGCACGCAAAAGCAACAATACGCCAAAGAGGGAAGTCACAACCCCAACCACAAACTGAAGAAGACCCAAAAGCATCGTAAAGAATCTAAAAAATCAAAGTCCTGTTGACTATAGCAAATCCCGCAAAAGTGAGAAACTTTATTGAGGTGTTGTCACCACTCGCCAGCGACCTTTAGCCCATTGTCTAACACGCGACCAATCAAAATAAGGACCAGGATCTGCCTTACGCCCCGGGGCAATATGTTCGTGTCCCGTAACTGCTTCTATCGGCAACCGAGCATCGAGCGTCTCAAGTACCTCACGTAATGCCACGTATTGAGCATCCTCAAAAAGCACTTCACCCGTTCCTTCAAGCTCAATCCCAACCGAAAAGTCGTTACATCCTTCGCGCCCTTCAAAGGTCGAAAGTCCCGCATGCCAAGCTCGGTCATTGACACTCACATATTGGCGAATTTCACCGTCACGACGAATAAAAAAGTGGGATGAAACGCGTAGCCCTTTGAGAGATGCGTAATCAGGATTTACCTCTGTATTGAGTTGCCCCATAAAGAGGTCATCGACATCTTCTCCCCGAAAAGTGCCAGCGGGAAGCGAAATAAAATGCAAAACAATAAGCGAAACGAGCGCCCCTTTTGGACGCTCGTTGTAGTGCGTAGACGGTCGGCGCTTAACGTGAGTGAGCCAACCGTCTTTTTCGCAAATCATGGTATTAGTCATGTTGATCGGCGGCTCGACAACGCTTCGAGCAATAAACATGTTCTTGGCAGAGTACAGCTTCTTTTTTTGGAAAGTACATCCCACAATGATCGCACTTCACCATCAATTCCCCGGTCTGACGGGAACGACCTTGTACTTCACGCTCTTTGTCACGAAGTCGTTTCAACTCACGTCGCTCTTCATTATCGAGACGATTACGTCGACGGTTGAGCGTCCACGCGATCCAGATCGCCACGATCAACGCAACAAAAAAGAGGATGCGTCCCATAGTCTACGCTCCGATTAGCCAATTAATTCTTGAACGAAGCTGTAGCCAAAATAAGCCACGACAAAGACCACAAAACCAGCCCAGAACCAATTCAACGCCGTCTTGGCACGCCAGCCAGCCATACGACGGCCGCCAAGCAAAATACCAAAGAAAATCCAGGCAACCCACGTCAAGACGGTCTTATGGTCGAAGCTGAAATAAGTTCCTAAAGCCTCTTGCGTTGCAAAAGCTCCAACGATCAAGGTCAACGTAATGCAAAGGAAACCTACTGCAACAATACGGAAAAAGATACGTTCCATCACCACAAGACCAGGCATCGAATCAAGGAATGTAGAAGAACTTTTGGTCACATTAATCGCCTTTAAACGACGATTCATTATAGCCATCAAGACCGCCTGCACAAAGGCAATCATGAGGAAAGCATAAGCCGCAATGGCAAGAATCAAATGCCACCGGAAAAGCGTCGTCCATTCAATGCTTGACGTGATCGCCTGCCCCACAAAAAGCAACGGACTCAACGTACCAATTGCCGCCCCGATCAACACAATGCCAAACTGACCATGCAGACGATGAATCCAGGTTTCAATCAAAAGAATGATGACCGCAAAGAAGAACATTTCCGATAAGGCATAACCAAATCCAAAGTTCACGGCACCTTCTTTGAACATCTCGCCATGGAGCGCATAAGCTTGCAAAAGGAGGGCTGCATACACAGGCCAGCGCAACAGGCCAGACGCCTTAGCATCCCTTCCTTTCATGGAGCCAATAATGGCCACGCCAGAGCCGAAATAAAGCACAGCAGCGAGGACGGAACAAATGGTAAGAATAGACATTCTGTATTCTCTTTTTCTTCTAAAGCTTTAGGAACAAGGCGCTCTGTGCATCGATTCCCCGAAAGGAACCCTATGAACGGTGCAAAAGTCATGCGTAACCACTAAAATATGAGGTTTGCCAAACGTTGTTGAGGGGCAGAACACAATCCATGAGTCTGCAATTCCGACCAACGGTTGAACCAATCAGCATTGATGACACGCCTTGTATTTCTGATTCTAGCCTTATCGGGCTTAGGAGTCACTGAAATCGACGTATCAAGCTCAAATTTTTTCATAGGCCCGACGAACCGAAGACGCTTCGCCGATGCCTGCTTTCGGCAACATTTGTCGGAAAGAGACTCCGTGTTGGCCTTAGCCAAAGCCACCAGAGTCCAACGCTAGGAACGAAAACATGCTCGACTCTTTAAGCCAGCGCCTTTCTAAAATCGTGAAAACGATGCGCGGCCAAGCCCGCCTGACGGAAGAAAATACGAGGAACATGCTTCGTGAAGTGCGTATTGCGCTCCTTGAAGCTGACGTCGCTCTTCCCGTCGTCCGTGAAGTACTCGCCCGTATTAAAGAAAAAGCCATGGGTGAAGAGGTCGTTGGTAACCTCAACCCTGGTCAAGCCCTTGTGGGGGTCGTTCAGCGTGAACTGACCGCCATTATTGGGGGCGACGTTCCGCAATCTGAACGCGAAATCAACCTTCACGTTCAGCCGCCCGCCGTGATTCTGTTGGCGGGTTTGCAAGGAGCTGGTAAAACGACCAGTGCAGGGAAGCTTGCCAAGTACTTGATCGAAGAAAAGCGTAAGAAGGTTTTGACCGTCTCTGCTGACATCTATCGTCCTGCCGCTATCGATCAGTTAAAGACCGTGACCGAACAAGCTAAGGCCACTTGGTTCCCAAGTACCACGGACCAGAAGCCTTTGGACATTGCTGCGGCCGCTATGGATCACGCACGTCGTCACTTCTTTGATGTGCTCATCGTCGATACGGCCGGTCGCTTGGCCATTGACGAAGCCATGATGACCGAAGTGGCTGAACTTAACACATTCTTGAAGCCTGCCGAAACACTCTTCGTGATCGACGCGATGCTCGGTCAAGACGCAGTCAATACGGCCAAGGCCTTTAACGAACGTCTGCCGCTCACAGGCGTGATTTTGACGAAGGTCGACGGCGATAGCCGTGGAGGTGCCGCGCTTTCCGTTCGTCACGTCACGGGAAAGCCTATTAAATTCGTGGGTTCCGCTGAAAAGCTGACGGGCTTTGACACCTTTGACCCTGAAGCCATGGCCTCTCGCATCCTCGGGATGGGTGACATCGTTGGCTTAGTAAAAGACGTCCAGAAGTCCATCAACATTGCTGAAGCCGAAAAGTTGGCTCAGAAGCTCAGTAAGGGCGATAAGTTCGACCTCACGGACTTCCGTGCTCAGCTGGCACAGATGAACAACATGGATAGCTTCAGTTCGCTCCTTGAAAAGTTGCCCGCTCAATTCCAAGAAGCCGCTTCTAAGGTCAATGAAGAAGAAACGCGTCGTTCCGTGCGTCGCACCTTAGGGATCATTGACAGTATGACGCCCTTTGAACGTCGCAAACCTGAACTGATTAAAGCTAGTCGCAAGAAGCGTATTGCCGCTGGGGCAGGTGTGCCAGTTCAAGAAGTGAATCGCCTCCTCAAGCAGTTTGAACAGTCTCAAGAAATGATGAAACGCATGAAGCGAGGCGGTTTAGGCAAAATGATGCGCGCCCTCGGCCAGTTTGGTCGTGGCGGCTTTCCTGGCATGGGTGGCTTCGGCCGCTAACATCACCGTGACTCTACGCATTCTCGGGATTGACCCTGGCCTCAATCATACTGGTTGGGGTGTCATCGATGTCGTTTCTGGCACCTATACCCGTGTCGAAAGCGGGGTCATTCATGTGCCCAAAGGTGAACTCGCTGATCGCCTTGGGCACATTGCTCGAGCGCTACAGGAAGTCATTGCGCGTACACAACCGACACAAGCCGCCGCAGAGCGCGTCTTTGTCAACATCAATCCTCAAAGTACGTTGATGCTTGGGCAAGCACGTGGAGCAGCCTTAGTGGCAGCCAATCTCGCAGGGCTTCCTGTCGAAGAATTTACGCCTAGCGAAATTAAAGAAGCGGTCTGTGGTTCAGGTCGCGCAGATAAATCCATGGTGCAACGCATGATGGGTTTGTTGCTTAACTTAGATACCCCTTTGCAAGCAGACGAAGCGGACGCACTCGCCTGCGCCATGTGTTGTGCGAATGCGCTTCGATTACGTGCACTCGAAAAGTCTGGCGGAACCACAAGAACCTATGCAACCGCTCGGCGAGGACGCACACAAGCAGGGGCACGTAGTGCCTGGACGGCATTATTGAAAGACAAAGGACAAGTGGCATGATTGGACGACTTCAGGGCAAATTGATTGAAAAAGTCCCTCCTCAAATTCTTATCGATGTCAATGGCGTAGGCTACGAAGTCGATGTGCCCATGTCGACTTTTTGCAATTTACCAACAGAAGGTCAACCCCTCACACTGTTGACCCACCTGGTGGTACGTGAAGACGCTCAGTTGCTCTACGGTTTTGCAACCACCTCTGAACGCCAAGCCTTCCGTGCGCTCATTCGTATTTCTGGGGTTGGGCCTCGTATCGCATTAGCCGTCCTCTCTGGCATGAGTCCAAATGATCTCGCTGACGCGGTTGATCAAAACAACATTGGCTTACTCACACGAGTCCCAGGTATTGGGAAAAAAACAGCAGAGCGCCTTGTGCTCGAACTCAAGGGTAAACTCAACGGCTCGGCCTTTGCGACGACACAAGGAACTACAGCCTCTGACGCTCACAACGACATTGTGAGTGCGCTCTTGGCATTGGGATACTCCGAACGTGAAGCACAAAGCGCGGTACGTCAATTACCGCCAGACGTAACGGTCAATGACGGCATTCGTCTCACCCTGAAAGCCTTGGCACGATAAGGAAAGTTTCACCCATGACCGACACAGCCCGTGTGATCGATTCGCAAACCGCGAGTCCGAACGAAGAAAATGTCGACCGTGCCTTACGCCCAACAGCTCTTCAAGAGTACGTAGGTCAAGAAGCCATTCGTGAGCAGCTCCATATTTTTATCGAAGCAGCTAAGCGTCGTAGTGAACCCTTGGATCATTTGTTGCTCTTTGGCCCTCCTGGGTTAGGCAAAACCACGTTGGCCCACATCGTAGCTCATGAAATGGGCGTGAATTTGCGTCAAACGTCTGGCCCTGTCCTCGAGCGTCCCGGCGACTTAGCTGCGATGCTCACCAATTTAGAGCCTCACGACATTCTCTTTATTGACGAAATTCATCGTCTCTCACCTGTCGTTGAAGAAATCCTCTACCCTGCCCTTGAGGACTATCAAATCGACATTATGATTGGCGAAGGACCGGCCGCACGTTCCATTAAAATCGATTTACCTCCCTTTACGTTGATCGGTGCGACGACGCGTGCAGGGTCGTTGACAAACCCATTACGTGCGCGCTTTGGCATCGTCAATCAACTGCAGTTTTATACCCCTGAAGAACTCTCTCGCATCGTCAAGCGTTCAGCTCAATTACTTAAAGTCGCGATTGACGAGAAGGGGGCATATGAGATTGCTCGCCGAAGTCGTGGCACACCGCGTGTCGCCAACCGTTTGCTTCGCCGCGTTCGAGATTACGCCGAAGTCAAGCACGACGGTCATATCACACAAGCAATTGCCGCTGATGCGCTCAGTATGCTGAGCGTTGACGCAGAAGGGCTTGACCAAATTGACACGCGCTTTTTGCTTACGATTCTTGAAAAGTTTGCAGGTGGCCCAGTCGGCATTGACAACTTGGCTGCTGCAGTCGGCGAAGATCGCGACACGCTTGAAGACGTCGTTGAACCCTACCTAATTCAACAAGGCTTTTTGCAACGTACGCCACGAGGCCGTGTCGCAACAGCGCAATCCTGGCAACATTTCCGTCTAGCGCCACCCACGCCGGTGGCTCGAGACCTTTTTGGCTCTTACGGCGCTTAACCACTATGCCTTTCTCCCCCATGCTTTCAGCCTTTGTGTGGTTGACCCTTGCGTCGATGATTGTGTTTTCGATCATTGTGCTTCGTCACCTTACCTTACGCCTAGTGATTCACAACGTCTTGGCGCGCCCATTGATGCAAGCCATTCTGATGATTGTGCTCGCTGGCATGACCAGCGCCCTTTTGAGTGCGATCCCGCTTGAGCGTCAAGGCCGTACAGACACGTTGCTTCAAGTGACAATTGAAGCAACAGGCGCCGGGCAACCTGAAGCGCGCGCTAGCACGCCTTTTGCAACACACGATGAGGCTGGTGAACCCCTCAAGTACGCGGGACAAAAACTCAAAGCGGGGGGCTCCAAAGCCGTTCACATCACAAAGTATTCTTTGATTGCAGCGATTGCCGGTGGAGTGACGAGTTTTACTTGCATCCTTTTTACGGCCGCCATTTTAGGTGCCCGACGTCGTCAATCGCTTACCGAAGGCATTCAGATGCTCTCAAGCTTTTATTGGCGTCCTGCCATGCTCACTGGGGTTGTGGTTTGGATGGTGGCAACGTGGTTACTCCTTTTGTGGCCTAACTGGCACGTTCTAGGGACAACGGCCAGTGGTCAAGACATCATGGCGCTTCTTTTCGGTTGGAGTCCGTGGCTTACTTGTGCCGGCTTTTGGATCATCGTGCTCAATACATGGCTCACTCGCAAAAGAATCGCATCAGTTTGAAAAACTTCTTTGAGTCTTTTGTTGCTTTTAGGTGCGTGTGCCTATACTGAATGAGTTTTTAGGCTATGCCTCATATCACCATTTAATTAACGCTATTAGTCATGCAGAATGTTCGCTTTCCCATTCGTGTTTATTGGGAAGATACGGATGCTGGTGGCATTGTCTACCACGCCAACTACTTGAAGTTTATGGAACGCGCTCGCAGTGACCTCTTGCGTCAACTCGGCTTTGGTCAAGATGCGCAACGTGATCGCGATGATGGTGTTCTTTTTGTCGTTGCTTCGCTCAACATCAACTACCATCGAGCCGCTAAACTCGATGACGATCTTGAAGTCGTCACGCGTTTAGAAAAACTTGGCCGTGCGTCACTCATTTTTGAGCAAAACATTTTCCGAGGCAAAGAACGCATCACCACAGGCAAAGTTCGCATCGGTGTGATTGGTGCGCGTTCTCATATGCCAACCCCGATTCCTGACGATCTTTATGAAAAGATTCGTCCGTGGGCTGAAGCCTAAAGCAACCTTGACTCGCTCTTCTCTTTTTTAGATCCATTGACATTCTTTAAAAAAATGAATCCCACCGCCGATTTATCCATTCTGACCCTTGTCGCCAATGCCAGCTTGGTCGTGAAGTTAGTCTTGGCCATTTTGATTTTTCTGTCTGTCGCCAGTTGGACCGTGATTTTCCAAAAGTACTTCACGATCTCTCGCGCTACTCGTCAAGTGGAAGAATTTGAAAGCCGTTTCTGGAGCGGTACTGAACTCAACCAGTTGCTCGAAAGCGCAAAGCGTAACCACGACACTGCCGGTATTGAAGAACGTATCTTCAGCGCTGGTATGACAGAATACCTGAAGCAGAGCCGTCAAGATCCCAACGCGCTCAATAGTGTCTCGCGCGCGATGCGTGCTGTCTACAACCGTGAAATGGATCACTTGGAACGTAACCTTCCGCTCTTGGCGTCCATTGGTTCAACCTCACCCTATATTGGTTTGTTTGGGACAGTCTGGGGCATCATGAACGCCTTTACGGGTCTTTCGACCTTAGATAACGTGAGCCTGGCTGTCGTTGCACCGGGTATTGCTGAAGCCCTTGTGGCCACGGCCATTGGTCTTTTTGCCGCTATTCCTGCTGTAGCTGCCTACAACTATTACAACAATCGTGTAGGTCGCCTCACGAATCGTCTCGAAGGCTTTAGCGAAGAATTTTTGAACATTCTTCAGCGCCAGCAAATGCGAGGCTAAGTCATGTCGCTACGTGGAAACAACAAACGTCGTAGCTTGATGGCTGAAATGAATGTCGTCCCCTACATTGACGTGATGCTCGTGTTGGTGGTGATTTTGATGGTTGCCGCCCCCTTTGTGAATCCTAGTGTCGTGAATCTCCCTTCCGTCAACAAGGCTTCCAAAGCTCCTGAACAAGTGATTGAACTGATCGTCTATCCCGATGGTCATCTCTCGATGCGCCAGGGAAAAGACTTAAAGCCCGTTGATATGCCTAGTCTCGTGTCGACCGTCAAGGCCACTCAAGGTGAAAAAGCTGATACGCCTGTGGTCATTGCCGCTGACAAAGATGTGCGTTATGAAGACGTCGTGAACGTCCTCAAAACACTCCAAAACGCAGATGTCCCGCGCGTAGGTCTCGCCCTACGCATTGAACGAAGTGCCGAAGCTCGATAACAAAGACGAACGACTGTTATGAAGGATCAAGAGATCAACGAACGCTATAAAAAGCAAGACAAGCGAGACCTACTCCCCGCTGTCGCCCTTTCGGCTTGCGTGCACGTTCTCCTCTTCATTGGGCTCTTCTCAGTTTTTCAGTGGTCTACAGACTCTGAGACTGTCTACGCTGAACTTTGGGCACCTGAAGCTATCTCTGCTGGGAACGACCCAAAAGGGGCGGCGGTCAAAGTGCCTGACGTACCAGAGCCTCAACCCAACCAAGAAGATGAGTTAAGAGAGTCTCAGGAAGCGCAAGAAGCAGCTGAACGTGAGGCAGCTGCTCAAGAAGCCTTGATGAAAGAAGAAGCGATTCGCCGCGAAGCGGAACGTCAAGAAGCCTTAGAGGCAGCAGAACGCGAACGCGTTGAAGCAGAACAACGTGCTGAAGAAGCTCGACAAGCCGAAGAAGCCCGTCGTGCTCAAGAAGCGCGTCTCGCCGCTGAACGCGCTGAAGCCGAACGCATCGAAAAAGCACGTCAGGATGCCATTGAAGCTGAACGTCGTGCAGAAGAGGAACGCGCTCAAAAAGAAGCTGAACGTTTAGCGCAAGAAAAGTTAGCGAAAGAACGTCAGGCTGCAGAAGAAGCTCGTCGCCAAGCTGAAGCCAAACGTACTGAAGAAGCACGTCTTGCTGAAGAAAAGCGATTCGCTGAAGCAAAGCGTGCCGAAGAGGCTCGCATTGCCGAACAAAAGCGTCAGGCCGAAGCTAAGCGTATTGCCGCTGCGAAGAAGGCTGAAGAAGAACGTCTTCAGCGTGAACGTATTCGTCAAGCCATGCGTCAGCAAGAATTGGCTCGTCTCAATGCTGAGATCGACCCTAACAGCAATCGCTCGGGCACACCTAATGGCGATAAGCGTAACCGCCGTCAGAATCTGACTGGTCAAGCCTTGGCAAGTTACAACGCGCGCATTATCGCTTGTGTTCGCCCGAACATCACGATTGAAGTGCCTTCGAGCACCCGTCGCGGCCAATTTATCGCAGAATTTATGGTTCGTCCGCTCCCCAATGGGGAACTTGCGGGTGCCCCCGCTCAGGTCAAACAGTCTGGTTGGCCGGCCTACGACAACGCCGTACGTAATGCGATTTTGAAGTGTTCTCCCTTCCCGATTCCAGACAACAAGTACAACTTGCCTAAGGAAGTGCGTTTACGCTTTGACCCTGTCGACGATCGACGTTAAAGGGGCAGATGCAAAAAAAGGAGATCCTCGGATCTCCTTTTTTTGCTTTTTATGAATGGAACATGGCGACGAATCGCCATGTCCTAACTCTCCTGGCTAAATTCTTAACGTTTGATCTGCTTCAAGAGGAAGTCAACAGCCTCTTCAGTCTTGACCATCACCTTTTCAGCGAGATTCTGACGAGCGGCATATTCAACTTCACCATTCTTGAGGCCACGATCACCAATCACCACGCGGTGCGGCACACCGATGAGTTCCCAGTCAGCGAACATCACGCCCGGACGCATATCGCGGTCATCAAGGATCACATCGACACCCTGACTCTTGAGCGTTTCGTAGAGCTTGTCAGCGGCTTCACGCACAGCTTCACTCTTCGAATAGTTCATCGGGCAAATCACCACTTCGAACGGTGCTATGGCATCGGGCCATATAATACCCCTTTCATCGTGACTTTGCTCAATAGCTGCACCTACCAATCGGGTCACGCCAATGCCATAGCAACCCATTTCGAGCACCTTCGGTTGACCATTTTCATCCAAGAAGGTGGCATTGAGCGCTTCAGAATACTTCGTGCCGAGGTAGAAGACGTGACCGACTTCAATACCGCGCTGCAAACGAAGCGTACCCTTGCCATCGGGCGACACGTCGCCTTCGACCACATTACGCAAATCAGCCGTCTTGGGTTCAGGCAAGTCACGACCGAAATTGACGCCCGTATAGTGATAGCCTTCTTCGTTAGCACCGCAAACAAAGTCAGACATATTGGCCACCGTCAAATCGGCATACACCGTGATGTCTTCGCTCACGCCAACAGGACCCAAGTAGCCCGGCTTCGAGCCAAAGGCCTTGAGTATTTCGTCGTCGGTCGCAAAGCGGAAGCCTTCCTTCAATTCGGGCAAGTGGCCAGCCTTCACTTCGTTCAAATCATGATCAGCGCGCAAGAGAATCATTACGATCTTAGCGGGCAACGGCTCGCCTTTTTCGCTCACACGATCAGCGGCCAAGACAACGCTCTTAACTGAGCTCGTGAGCGGGAGACCCAAGAATTCGACCACGTCGTGGCACTTTTCCTTACCCGGGGTCGGACGCTTCACCATTTCTTCCTTGGCAGCAACACGTTCAGCAATCACGGACACGGCTTCAGCCAACTCGATATTGGCAGCATAGTCGCTCTCTGGACAATAGGCAATGACGTCTTCCCCCGCATTGGCGATCACTTGGAATTCATGCGAGCGACTACCACCGATGGCACCCGTATCGGCACGCACAGCTCGGAACATCAAACCTAAGCGTGTAAAGATACGCTGATAGGCTTCATACATCTTGTCATAAGAACGAGCAGCACCTTCGGCATCACGGTCAAAGGAATAAGCATCCTTCATCGTGAATTCACGGCCACGCATCACACCAAAACGAGGACGACGTTCGTCACGGAACTTCGTCTGAATATGGTAGAAATTGACCGGCAACTGACGCCAGCTCTTAATTTCCTGACGGGCAACGTCAGTCACCACTTCTTCAGACGTCGGCTGAATGACGAAGTCACGGTCATGACGATCCTTAAAACGGAGCAATTCAGCACCGTACTTTTCCCAACGACCAGATTCCTGCCACAGTTCAGCGGGTTGCACCACCGGCATCAAGAGCTCGATAGCACCAGCGCGGTCCATTTCTTCACGGATGATCTTTTCGATCTTACGGATGACGCGAAGGCCAACCGGCATATAGGTGTAAACACCGGCAGCAAGTTTTTTAATCATGCCGGCACGAATCATGTACTGCTGGCTGATCACATCAGCATCGGCAGGCGCTTCTTTCAGCGTCGAAAGGAAATAAGAACGAGCGCGCATAAGTCTTTCGTAATGGTTTCTGAAATAAGGACGGCGTCTTTGACTACTTTGCCAACGGACGCCGTGAAAAAAAGATTGACTTTGTTTATTTTAACAATAGCGTCGAAACTTCGCGAACACGATGTGTTTCACGAGCCACAAGCCCTATTGTTCAGTGAGTACCACCATATTGTCTCGGTGAATCATCTCTGGTTGCTCCATATAGCCTAGACGAGCCTCAATTTCTTCAGTATGCGCACGTAAAAGGCGAGAGGCATCGTCACTTGAGTAGTTCACCAAGCCTCGCGCAATTTCAACGCCAGCTTGGGTCATACAGCTCACCACTTCGCCACGGACAAACTCACCCTCAACGGCAATCACACCAACCGGCAAAAGCGACGTATGATTTTCGACTAAAGCGCGCGCAGCACCGTCGTCCAAAAACAAACGGCCTGAAGCACGCAAATGGTCTGCAATCCACTGTTTTCTCGCGTGCAACACTGTCGACGAAGGATTTAATTGCGTCCCGATCATTTCACCTGTAGCTAAACGCGTTAAGACATCGCGTTCACGCCCAGAGGCAATAATAGTTGCCGCACCAGAACGCGCGGCACGCTTAGCGGCAAGAATCTTGGTAATCATGCCACCCTTTGATAAAGAGCTTGCGGCGCCGCCTGCCATCTTTTCGAGTGACGGATCGCCTGCCGTTGCCACAGCAACAAACTCTGCATCAGGGTTCGAGCGAGGATCCGCCGTATAAAGCCCGCGCTGGTCTGTCAAAATCACCAACACATCCGCTTCGACAAGGTTCGTTACCAAAGCACCCAAGGTATCGTTGTCACCCACCTTAATTTCGCTCGTCACCACCGTATCGTTTTCGTTAATAACAGGAACCACTTTTAAACGCAACAATTCACGAATCGTCATACGAGCATTTAAATACTGTTCACGATCCGTTAAGTTCTGATGCGTCAAAAGCACCTGTGCTGTACCAATGCCATGTGCGCGAAAATGACGCTCATAGGCTTCAACCAACCCCATTTGACCTACAGCAGCAGCGGCCTGCAATTCGTACACGTGCGACGGTCGCTTTTCCCACCCTAACCGCAACACGCCTTCTGCAATGGCACCAGAACTCACCAAGATGACTTCTTTGCCAAGCTTTTGAAGTTCAGCAATCTGCGTTGCCCAACGTTCAATGGCTTCAATATCCAAACCTCGACCATCATTGGTCACCAAGGCGCTACCAACTTTGACGACCACGCGTCGCGCATGCTTAAGAAGAGACTCCATGGGGAAAGACTTCCATAAAAAATTGAGTGGGAAGTATTGAGCATAGCGCAAACCGTTCGCTTTTGCTCATAGACGTAAACGGCGACCAATCCCCAGCAGAATGGCCGCCATCAAAAGTCGTGACAAATTGTTCTATCGACTACGCACGCAACGCAAAATTAATCACGAAGCAAGCGGAGATCAGATACATAAAGGGCGTCACATCGCGCCAACGTCCCATGAAGATATGGATGAGCGCATAGCTCACAAAGCCAAAACCGAAACCCGTCGCTATATTGAACGTAAAGGGCATTGCCACGATCGTCAAAAAGGCAGGAATCGCAATTTCAAGCTTTTCAAAATGAATATTCACGACCTCTTGCATCATGAGCGCACCTACCAAAATCAAGATAGGCGCAGTCGCATAAGCAGGCACAACAGCAACGAGAGGAATGAAGAAGAGCGCCAAAATAAAGCAAACCGCCGTCACAACAGCCGTCAACCCTGTACGACCACCAGCAGCTACCCCTGAGGCACTTTCTAAGTAAGACGTTGCCGTCGTCGTCCCCATACAAGCCGAGAACATCGTACCGATTGAATCGGTAATAAAGGCACGATCCAAATTACGAATATCGCCATTAGGCTTCATAAAGCCGCACTTACGTGCCAAACCAATGAGAACTCCCATATTGTCAAAGAGGTCCACCATCGTTAGCGTAAAAATGATGCTTAATAAGCCATGAGAGAGCGCGCCCTTCAAGTCCATCTGCATAAAGACGCTCGAGATATCCGGCAAATTCAAGCTCACCCAACTGCCTTCGGGCATCGGCGTCACACCGCACATCACCCCCACGGCCGTCGTTGCCAAAATCCCGATCAGCATCGCGGCTCTAAAACCAGCCACCATCAAAGCCGCCGTCAAGAAAAAGCAGAAAACAGCGAGCTGCACTTCAGGCTTTGTCACATCCCCTAATGCCACAAACGTGCTGGGATCTGCCACCACGAGGCCTGCGCTTTTCATCCCAATTAATGAAATAAAAGCACCGATCCCGACCACAATCGCAAGCTTCAAATCCAATGGAACAGAGTTCACAATGAATTGGCGGATGCGTGTCACCGTAAGTAAGAAAAAGACGATCCCCGAAATAAAAACCGCACCTAAACCCGCCTGCCAACTAAAACCTGCTGGCCCACAGACATAGTAGGCAAAGAAGGCCGTAATCCCAAGCCCTGGCGCAACACCCACGGGATAGCGAGCCCACAACCCCATCAAAAGCGTCACTGCAACCGTGACCATAATCACAGCCGAAGTAGCAGCATCGCGTGGAAGCCCACCATCAGCGAGCATCCCAGGAATGACAAAGATGAGATAACTCATCGCCATGAAGGTTGTGATCCCTGCTGAGATCTCCTGAGACGCCGTGGTCCCATTTTCCTTCAACCCAAAAAAACGATCAACGACTGACTGCAACATGATGTCGGATCCTTACAAGATGGCCAATATAGATAGCATCAACAAAGAAAGGAGACCCTACCTGCCTCTTGCAGGTGAGTCTCCTTCAGCTCAGAAATAAACTTCTGAATTAACGATCTTCGGTCGGGTCAAAACGCGCATCGTCTAAGAAAGCCACGTCCTCGCGGCGATCATCATCGATACGCTGAGCCAATGCCTTGACGAGTTCTTCGCAACCCTGTCGCGTAGCGGCCGAAATCACAAAGACTGGCTCACCATCAGCGGCAAGTTCACGACGATAACGTTCGATGAGTTCGTCACGATCAGCTTCTTCAACAAGGTCAACCTTATTGAGCACAATCCAACGCGGCTTAGCAGCAAGGGCCGGATCATACTTTTCGAGTTCCAATGCCAACGCCTTGGCTTCCTGGATCGGATCGGTTTCAGGATCAAACGGCGCAGCGTCGATCATATGCAAAAGGATCTTCGTACGAGAAAGATGACGTAAAAAGAGATGACCTAAACCAGCGCCTTCTGCAGCGCCTTCGATCAAACCCGGAACGTCAGCCAACACAAAGCTCTGTTCTGGCCCCACGCGCACCACACCAAGATGCGGATGCAACGTCGTAAACGGATAGTCAGCGATCTTCGGACGAGCGTTAGAAACAGCGGTAATGAAAGTCGACTTACCTGCGTTAGGCATCCCTAACAAGCCTACATCAGCAAGCACCTGGAGTTCAAGTTCGAGCGCGCGATACTGCCCAGGTTCCCCCGGCGTCGCTTGCTTAGGCGCACGGTTAACAGAACTCTTGAAGTGGAGATTGCCTAAGCCCCCCTTGCCGCCTGCGGCAAGCAATTGGCGAGCGCCATGCACATTCAAGTCGGCAATCACTTCACCCGTATCGGTGTCACGCACCAAGGTACCCACCGGCAAACGAAGCACGATATCTTCACCGCCAGCGCCGTAGCAGTCAGCGCCACGACCATTTTCACCATTCGGGGCAAAGAACTTGCGCGTATAGCGATAGTCCACCAATGTATTGATATTACGGTCAGCAACAGCATAAACCGAGCCGCCGCGACCACCGTCGCCACCGTCAGGACCGCCCTTCGGAATGAACTTTTCGCGGCGGAAGCTTGCCGCACCGTTGCCGCCCTTGCCGCCCTGGACTTCAATTTTTGCTTCATCAACAAACTTCACGAGGTCACCTTCTAAGGTTGCCTCCCCACGTCCAGCGGTTCGGACGGGAGAAAAAATTCGATTAAAAGGAAGCCTCTCTTAAGAAGCTTCACGACGTTCGTATCACCATACGAACAACTGCCACAATAGCAGATTCTAGGCTTCGATGATCAGAAAACCCAATCAAGAAAAAAGCCCAGACGGAATATCCGCACTGGGCTTTTTATTCGTTCGTCTGCGTCCGAGTAGACGCCTGCCCTTAATTAGGCAGCGATCGGTTCAACCTTCACATAATGACGGTTGAAAGCACCCTTGACTTCGAACTTCACGACGCCGTCAACGAGAGCGTAGAGCGTGTGATCCTTGCCCATGCCAACGTTGTCGCCGGCGTGGAACTTCGTGCCGCGCTGACGAATGATGATGCCACCAGCGTTAATCGCGGCGTCACCGAAAACCTTCACACCAAGGCGCTTAGCCTTAGAGTCACGACCGTTGCGGGTAGATCCGCCACCTTTCTTGTGTGCCATTTTAGTACTTCTCTATAAAAAGTCGGTTGCAAATTAAGCCGCGATCGCTTCGATCTTGAGCTCAGTGTAGTTCTGACGATGGCCGGCAGACTTCATGGAGTGCTTGCGACGGCGGAACTTGAAGATGCGGACCTTTTCGCCACGGCCGTGGGAAAGGACAGTCGCGGTGACCGCAGCACCTTCGATCGTCGGATTACCGACCTTGAGACCCTGTTCGCCGCTAACAGCGAGAACTTCGGTGAGGGTCACCTGAGCGCCGGCTTCGACAGCCAAGGATTCAACCTTGAGCTTATCGCCGACAGAAACGCGGTACTGCTTACCGCCAGTCTTGATAATAGCGTACATGTAATAAACCTCGCCCGTTCTACTTCATTATTCTTTTGAATAACTACGCAAAACCTTTTTGTAATAAGCGTGAACGCGCTTGAAGAAGATTCCTCAAACGACGCGTCTGCACGTTCGAGTGCGTGGAAAGTCGGGGATTATCACACGAATAGAAAGCCCCGTCAAGCGCAACCTATCGTTTTCTTTAGCATTTCTGTCTTTTGTACCTATCCCCTTGTCCGTTGCTCATTTTCGTTCGTTATACTTTGGGCATTAACCTTCATTTAGACCAACTTTTATAGTCCGATATGCAAACCAAACAGGATCCTAAAGCGCTCATCAAGCAGGTGCTTGCCCCCATCGCTGAAGACATGGCGGCTGTTGACACGATTATTCGTAATGAGCTCGCTAGCGATGTTCCACGCATGAAAGAAATCAGCGAATACATCACGAGCGCTGGCGGTAAGCGTATGCGCCCGGCCTTATTGATGCTCATTTGTCGCGCACTTGGATATCAGGGTACGCTCCACCAGTATTTAGGTGCTACGATTGAGCTTTTGCATACCGCGACTTTGATGCACGACGATGTCGTCGATGAAAGCGACATGCGCCGTGGCCGCCCGACTGCCAATAACCGTTGGGGTAATGGTGCAGCTGTGCTTGTAGGTGACTTTCTCTACACGCGCTCCTTCCAAATGATGGTTAAGGCCGGTAACCTTCGTGTCATGGAAGCGCTTTCTGACGCAGCCAACCGTTTAAGCGAAGGCGAAGTAGTTCAAATGGTCAATGCACATGACCCGAGTGTAGACGAAACGCGTTACTTCCGAGTCATCGAACGCAAAACAGCTTGTCTTTTCGAGGCAGGTGCTCGCATGGCTGCGGCCATCGCTGACTGTGGCCCCAAAGAAGAAGCAGCGGTTGCCGAATACGCTTTGGCCCTTGGTAACGCCTTCCAGATTGCGGATGACGTCCTTGACTACCACGGCAACTCGGCTGACACAGGTAAAAACTTAGGCGCAGACCTCCGTGAAGGTAAGGTCACATTACCGATTATTTATGCCCGTGAATGCTGCACCCCTGAAGAACGCGCACTCATTGACGAAGCGATCCGTGTAGGGGCTGGTGACTTTGAGACCATCGCCAAGATCGTCACAAGTTCTCAAGCTCTTACACTATGCGCACAACGTGCTGAACAAGAATTGGAACGCGGCCGTCAAGCCTTAGCGATCCTTCCCCCTTCCATTTTCAGAGATTCTCTGCTAGAATTGCTCGCCTTCACAGTTCAACGAGATCGTTGATCTGTGGCATCGGGGTGTAGCTCAGCCTGGTAGAGTACTACGTTCGGGACGTAGGAGTCGGAGGTTCGAATCCTCTCACCCCGACCAGGTTTCCAAAAAAGGCACTGTCTGTTGACGGTGCCTTTTTTATTATCTGTTCCAGGAGACGCCCCCATGGCACTCATTATTGGCTTGACTGGTGGTATTGGCGCAGGCAAAAGCACTGCTGCCACATTCTTTCGTGAACAAGGCATTCCCGTTGTCGATGCTGACGCAATCTCTCGCGCCATCACGGGTCCTGGCGCTCGAGGCTCTTTAGCCGTTGCTGAACTTTTCGGGGAAGACTTTCTCACCCCAGAGCACGCCATGAATCGCGCACGTATGCGTGACCTAGTCTTCAAGGATCCTTCTGCGCTCAAGCGCCTCGAAAATTGCTTACACCCATTGATTTGCGTAGACATTGACGCAGCCTTTCATACGTACGCCAATCAGCCTCTCGTCATTTACGACTGTCCCATGCTTTGGCGCCCCAACTTCCAACACAAGGCCATCAATCGTATCCTTGTGATCGACGCATCCGACGAAACGCGCTTTGATCGCATCCTTCAGCGCCCAGGCATGACTCCTGATACCGTACGTCGCATGATGGCCGCACAAGCTAGCCGCGAAGACATCTTGGCCTTTGCTGACGACATTATCCTTAACGAAGACGACGAAACCACTTTACGAAGCAAACTTGCCGATCTTCAAGCCTTTTGGCTCACACTTCCAAGATAAGTTTTCGACCACTCGCGCGGTGTATGGTATTTTAGGTACACTCATTCCTTTTTCGAGGCGCACGCTGACATGTCTACGGCCGACTTACTCCTGTTTGAATATCCCTGTAACGAGAAAATTCGCACGTACCTTCGTCTGGAATCTCTTTTTCAGCGTTACGACTGGTTCTGTTCTCAGGATAGTGCGATCGCACATCAAGCTGGCATCTCAGCCTTATTCGAATTACTCGATGCCACCGCACGCTCCGACCTTCGTCATGAGTTAATTCAAGAACTTGAACGCCGTCGCCAGCATCTCAATAAAGCGGCTGGTTCTGACAGTTGGGATCAAGTACGTGACACCCAGGTTGAAATTAGTGACGCAATCTCCGCGGTCGCTGACTCCGTTGGTCGTACCACGCAAAGTGTCCGTGAAAATCAGTGGCTTCAAATTATTCGCACGCGCCAAAGTATTGCAGGGGGCACCTGCGAATTCGACCTGCCGCAATTACATCTCTGGATGAATCAAGCAGCCGAGATTCGTCGTCGCGAATTACAAGATTACGTGAGCACACTACAACCGATTCGTCAAGCTGTTGCGCTCTTATTACGCATGCTCCGTGCGAGCTCTCGTACGCAAAACCTGACAGCTACTAACGGCACTTATCAGTTTCCGATGAACCGTAGTGAAAACTGCGCTTTGGCGCAATTATGGTTACCTATCGACAACGGTCTCGTCCCTGAAGTCAGCGCCAACAAATATATGCTTTGGATTCGTTTTTCGCGTCCTGACGAAAATCACAAACTTCATTTAGCCAAAACCGAAGTTATCCCCTTCCGTCTTGGACTTTGTACCCTTTCTTAATCACTGCCATGCAAGTTAAATGTCCAACCTGTGGCAAAGCCACTGAATATACCCCCAAGAATCCTTGGCGTCCCTTTTGCTCCGAACGATGCAAACTGATTGACCTAGGCGCCTGGGCCTCTGAAGACTATGTCATTGAAGGTACACCAGGATCGGCCGACCGCATGACACCTGAAGAGTTAGATAGCGTCGCTCGCTATACGGCAGAACGCGAAAGTCGCACAACCCATCGACGCCGCTAAACAATCAAAAAGCCCGAGTGTTTGATGATGTGGTCCCCGATTCTTGGACAAAAAATTGGGGGCCATTTTTATGGGACCGTGGAAGGATATAGTCGAGGTTCGAAAGCGGAGGTTCCTCGAGCTTTATGAGGCTGGTGCAAGCTGTCCTGAGATAAAAAACTAGCTAGAGAGAGATGAACATGACTTCAGAGATTGGCGCGATACAATTCTTATTTTTGGCGCTTCTCGATTCCTGATGGCACAGATGTCCAAAACGAAATATTCCTATGAAACCAAGCTGGCAGCAGTTAAGGCTTATGTAGAAGATCAGATTCCACACCTAGACATCATGGCCAAATATGGCGTTACACCCAAGCTTCTCCGTCGTTGTTGCAAGATTTACAGCGAGCATGGCGAAGTAGGTCTGCAACCGAAGAAAATTGGCCGTCCGGGAGAGGCCAAGCAGAAACCTGCGCAAGAGTTGACACCCATCGAGAAGATACCAAAGGCGTGCCCCATTCTTCACAGCGATATGAAGTGGAGAATCCGGCCTGAATTTGATGGACCAAGAAACACAACATCACACGAAGCATCTCTCGCTTGGACAACGCAGGGATGGCTTTGACGCCTTCAAGAGTGATCTAACGGCTTATATCGACCATTGGAACACGAAGAGACCTCAGAAGCGCTAGGATGGGGACGCACCGTCCGAGTTCCGTCAACGTTATGTTGAAGCGGAGTAATAGTGTTCTCAGTGGTCTGAAAGCCATGAATCGGGGCAAGGGTTGACCGAAGAAGTTGGAGGGATCCCTAGGGAGGATCTAAGTTGTTCGGTCCTCCCTTGACGCGCCCCTGATAAAATACGCTATTGGCATAGTCGGGACTTGAGTGTCCAGGCTATGCCAAGCGACGAGCGTTAAAATCGACCGCACTCAACTTGGATTTTATTTTGTAGTCCAAGTTTCGGGGTCCAGATCATTGATTGCTCGGGCTTTTGTCATGCAGATGCTGAAGATAACGGCTTTACGCCGTGGGCACCACGACCCTGCCAAAGACGTAAATCAGCGGCTGTCACACCTTCGACATATGTCGGCAAGCGCGGTTCACCATTCCAAAGGGTGGCTTCAAAGAGTTCTGGCTCCACGATCACGAAGTCAAAGTCCATGGCCACTGCCTTCAGCACATCGTCTAACGAACCCGCGCGCGTCCCCACGAACCGGTATTTACGATCGCGAACCACGGTCGCATGAAGAGCGTTTTCTGAGAGCGTCAAAATCTCGGTGCTATCTTCCCAAACATCAGGCAAGTCAACGCGATTAACAATGGCTTCGTCCACAGGCAACAAAAGACCAGGCGTACGTTCATTGGATGCAAAGAAGCCGCAGTCTTGTTTTTCCTTTGGCGTCACATCACCAAAGAAGTCACGAGAGCGACGGAAGTGTAAACGCACGTGCGCATGGTCATAGCGATGTTCCTTCACGAACCAAGGAAAAGAATCAGCTAACCGAATGCCTAATTCCTCATCGAGCTCTCGCGCGAGCGCTGCATGAACAGTCTCCCCTTCTTCTAACTTTCCACCAGGAAATTCCCAGTAACCCGCCCAAGGCTTACCTTCAGGACGAGAAGAAAGCAGTACTCGACCGTCTTCACGGATTAAAACACCAACGGCAACATCTACAACTTTGTCTTCACTCACGTCACTTTTCCTTTTTGAAAAAGCCTCAGGCGAGGCACACTTTATTAATCTTACTCGCTTCGCGAGCATTCCTCTACACTACAAATGTCGTAGAAAATGGTCCCCGTTCAAGATGAATCGTGAGTCGTAATTCGCCACCTCTGAATGCCGACAAAAGGGCTTCATCTTGCGTTTGACGGCTCAAAGATTCATCCCCAATCGCTATCCAACGATCAGCCTCACTATCATTGATCAAAGTCGCACAACGAATCGCTTCAAGCACAACACCGCGTAAGGCGCTTATCCGTTCAACCGTCCCTAACCAACGTCCCGCCGCCGTAACTGATCGTACAACGCGTGTTAACTCTTTTTCATTGAGCGCACCTTCGAGGTGCACTCGCGCCACAAGGCCTTTCGTTCGTCCCCAAGTCTCTATCGTTTTTTCGACCCATACCGACAAGGCAGTTTGTAATATCATCGCTTGAGGATCTTCAATCGATTGAATATTGATCGAAGGCGTAGTCCCCGTGGCCGACAACACCAACGCATCAGCTGAACTTTGTACACCAATGGCCTCTAACCATCCAAAGAGGGGTTGGGCTAAGCGATGCGCAATCGTGCGTAAAACCTCAGGCGCTACACGTGCCGTCGTGACGAGATAGATCACGCGATTGGTCCCTGACTGAAGTGATCCAACACTGAGATTCCCAAGTGTCATGAGGCCACACGGCGTCATAAAGGGCATCGTGCCACCCATCCAACCCTCACCATTTGGCTCGACCTCAAGTGCCTGCTGACACATAGCCAGACGATTGACCAATGGCCCCATCGGCGTCAATACGTCACGCTCTCCGACAAAGAGCGGAAGCAGAGCGTCCTGCGAACACCTCAACGTACGGCTTACTTCATGCACAAAAGCATGCACAGCACCATTTGAAAGTGCGCCTAAACCAAAGAGCGCATGCCCTCGCCCTAAAACCACTTGACGAATCATCGGCGCCGCCCTCGAAAAGCTCGCCAGATAGTCAGCTGTCCCATCTCGAGTGCCACTCTGAGGCACTTCTATCGCGGTCACGGTCCCTTTAGGAAGCGTCAAAAGAGCAACATCCCCAGTATTGGCGACACCGCATGTGACATCAGGTAATACCCAAGCGCTTTGATACATAAAGATTCCTCAATGGCAAGGAAGCCCGTCTTCCGGCAGGAAAACGGGCTTCCTTTGACGACTATCGTCTTAGTACGTTAGGCCAAGCGACCGTGGCAATCCTTAAAGCGACGGCCTGAACCACACGGGCACGGATCATTACGACCCACGTGAGCAAAGATCGCGGGATCAAACTCTTCAGAGGCCATCTGATCGAGTGCGCTACCCTGTGCGATTTGCGGCGCCTGCACCGGTGCGGGTTCAGGTTCTGGCTCAGGCATACGAATTTCAACGTGCATGAGCACCTTCACCAAGGTTTCACGGATCTGGTCGAGAAGCTGTTCAAACATATTGAAGGCTTCACGCTTATATTCTTGCTTCGGTTGCTTCTGGGCATAGCCACGCAGATAAATACCCTGACGCAATGCATCCAACGCAGCAATATGCTGACGCCACAACTGGTCAAGGATCTGCAACAAGACAGAACGGGCAAAGTTCGTAAAGCCTTCATGGCCCACCAAAGCTTCTTTGGCTTCATAGAGTGCATTACCCTTCTCGATCACGGCCTGCAACAGATCGTCATCCGTCATCTGGTCGTTTTCGTCAAGCATCTTCAGGAGATCGATTTCGATACCGAAGTCACCCGAAAGCTTTGTCTGAAGCCCAGGTAGATCCCACTGTTCTTCCACCGTTTCTGGTGGCACGTAGTTACGGAAGAGATCCGTAAAGAGACCTTCACGGAGGTTCTTCACGAGTTCAGAAATATCATCACTTTCGAGAATTTCGTTACGTAAGCCATAGATTTCATGACGCTGATCGTTCTGAACATCGTCAAACTCAAGCAACTGCTTACGGATATCGTAGTTACGACCTTCCACCTTACGCTGAGCAGATTCGATCATACGGGTCAGCATCTTGGATTCGATCGCTTCACCGTCTTCGAGCTTCAACTTGTCAGCGATGGCACGCATCCGGTCACCACCGAAGATGCGAAGCAACTGGTCTTCCATCGAGAGATAGAAGCAAGAGCTACCCGGGTCACCCTGACGACCAGAACGACCACGCAACTGATTATCGATACGACGAGATTCATGACGTTCAGAACCGATGATGCGAAGGCCACCAGCCTGTACCACCTGTTCATGAAGCTTATTCCACTCTTCTTTGATTTCAGCCACGCGAGCTTCACGTGCTTCGAGCGTCAACGATTCATCTGCACGAATAGCATCCAACGTCTTATTAATGCCACCACCCAACACAATGTCGGTACCACGACCAGCCATGTTCGTAGCGATCGTCACGATCCCCGGACGACCAGCATCCAAAACGATCTGAGCTTCTTTTTCGTGCTGCTTAGCGTTCAACACGTTGTGCGGAATCCCTTCTTTCGTCAGCATCTGAGAAAGAAGTTCAGAGTTTTCAATCGAGGTCGTCCCCAAAAGCACTGGCTGCTGCTTGGCATAGCAACGTTTCACGTCTTCAATGATGGCACGATACTTTTCGTCAACCGAACGATAAACCTTGTCTTGCTCGTCAATACGAACCATCTTGCGATGCGTCGGGATGACGACCGTTTCCAAGCCATAAATATCTTGGAATTCGTAGGCTTCCGTGTCAGCGGTACCTGTCATACCTGCGAGCTTTTCGTACATACGGAAGAAGTTCTGGAAAGTAATCGACGCCATCGTCTGATTTTCCTGCTGGATCTTCACTCCTTCCTTCGCTTCGACCGCCTGGTGCAAACCTTCGCTCCAACGGCGACCTGGCATCAAACGACCCGTAAATTCGTCCACAATGACGATTTCGCCATTCTGAACCACATAGTGCTGATCACGATGGAAGAGCGTATGCGCACGCAAAGATGCATTGAGGTGGTGCATCAAAATGATGTTCTTAGGCGAATAAAGCGAATCCCCCTGCTGCACAAGACCACGTTCCATCAAGATCTGTTCAAGATGTTCATGACCAGCTTCAGAGATATAGACCTGATGGGCCTTTTCATCAACCCAATAGTCACCATCGGCCTTTTCATCCGCCTGACGCGTGAGCAACGGAGGAATGCTATTAATGGCCTGATAGAGTTCAGTGTTATCGTCAGCTGGTCCAGAAATAATGAGTGGCGTACGCGCTTCGTCAATCAAAATGGAGTCCACTTCGTCAACAATGGCGTAATGCAGCGGACGTTGGCGACGATTGGCGACCTCATATTCCATGTTGTCGCGCAAATAGTCAAAGCCAAATTCATTATTCGTCCCGTACGTAATATCTGCAGCATAAGCCACGCGCTTTTGTTCCGTATCTTGGTTCGAAAGGATCTTACCAACCGTAAGCCCTAACCAGTTATAAAGACGCCCCATTTGCTCCGCGTCGCGAGAGGCGAGGTAATCATTCACAGTCACCACATGGCAACCCTTACCTGAAAGCGCGTTCAAATAAACGGCCAATGTAGCCGTCAAAGTCTTACCTTCACCGGTGCGCATTTCGGCGATCTTACCGTCATTCAAGACCATACCGCCGATCAACTGCACATCAAAGTGTCGCATCCCTAAGACACGTACAGACGCTTCACGAACCACAGCAAAGGCTTCAGGCAACAAATCTTCAACCGTCGCACCCTGAGCAATGCGATCACGGAACTCCTGTGTCTTCGCCTTCAATTCGTCATCGGACAGTGCCTGCATCGCAGGTTCGAGCTTATTGATGGCATCGCATTTACGGCGATATTGCTTAATCAGGCGGTCATTACGACTACCAAAGATTTTTGTCAGAAGTTCGTCAAACATTATGAATACCAGGATTTTGGGCAAACACGTGATCAACGACACTCATGACATGTTCAATCTCGACGGATTCCGTGCTACCCTATTTTTCAACAACCGCCAAGGGGCTCTTTCCTAATAACGATTTGCGAACGCAACCTCTTATCAAGAACCTCGGCGAGTATAGCTTTTGGATTATCGCACAGAATACTACCTACAGAAACTTAGCTTCGGGTTATAGCTAGGCCATTGTGTAGCTAGTCGTTTCACAGCTTTTTTTTCTAAGATCATTAACGTGACTGATGACTTTATCGTTCGCCGAATAGGTGCACAAACGCTGAACACCTGTCTTGGCCGTGAAGAGATGCAACCCCTGATGAGCGAGTATGCGCTAGCCAAACGGGCTGGCAGTATCGTCGGGAACGTTTTGCGCCCATTTCGCATGAACATCGACTTTCAAGATCCAGCTTACTGTCGTATTCACGGTCACACCTTAACGATCCTTGTTGAGAATGCGGGGCAACAAAACCGCGTGCGTCAGCTCACACCTCGTCTTTGCGCTGCGATTGTCGCAGGTGGCTTGCCGATTACTGAAGTCGAAGTTCGCATTATCGCCAAGCAGCCGCTCCCTAGCCTCAATCTTGCACTGCCAACATCCCCTCGCCTGCCAAGCGCCATGGGGGCAGCCGCTATTACACATGTACTCAACAAGATCGAGGATCCGTCCCTTAAAGATACCATGGCACGCTTAAGGGACGCACTGACCCCTGAAACCACCACTCGTCAGCAGGTCTTAGAAGAAAAATTAGCAAGCGAATCCTTGCAGTTAGCCCTAGTGAGACAGCGTCATACGGCATCGCTAGGCGATTACGACTATGCCATCCAATCGCTACACATTCTTTCTGAAGAGGAAGTTCGGGACTATCCTCGTTTAGAAGCTGATCGCATGCGTGCGCTTCATCGTCGTTTCGAATTAGAAGACAAAAAGCGCATCGCCCAACGCGCCATCGAGCGTATTGACGAGCAACTTGATCGCATCAATCAAGCCTTGACCTTGTTACCTGTCGACATTCAGGCCGCAGAGGCAGCACTCGTTCCGGTTGATCATGACGCGACGCCCACCCAACATTCGGCACCGCGCACCTCACCTGCCGCCGCAGCCGCCATTGCATCCATTGCTCGACATACTTCTTCTCCGCTTACGCGAAAGTCGCTGATGAGCCACTTAGACGACCTCAAACCCAAACATCAAGACTACGTCACGCGCCTGAATGCAGGTATCCAACGTGAAAAACGTCGTCTATTGAACCTCGTCACGCCAACCGAAGCGCAAAAAAAACGCCTTATCCTGCTTTTGACAGCTGAGAAGGCGTTAGAGGCTGATCCGACACAAGCCGAATCAATCGCAGATCAACTTTACGGTCTAGATTTCGACTGAGTGTTCGGCGTCTTTTGCATCCAAAAGTCCACGGGGCAATCTTCAGCCACGTCAAAAGTGACCCATTCCCAAGCTGATTCGTCTGCCAATAGCGCACGTAAAAGTTGGTTATTGAGACCATGCCCCGACTTATGCGCACGATAATGCGCCAAAAGCGGATGCCCCAACACATAAAGGTCACCCATGGCATCGAGAATCTTATGCTTGACGAACTCGTCGTTTTCTCGTAAGCCACTCGGATTTAAAATGCGGAATTCGTCCATCACGATCGCATTATCAAGTGTCCCCCCCTGAGCCAAGCCCATCCGACGAAGCATCTCAACGTCTTGCACGAAGCCAAACGTACGAGCACGAGACACCGCTTGCTCATAAGTCACACGCGAAAAGTCAACATCAGCAACTTGTTCCGTTTGGTCGATCGCCGGATGACCAAACGCAATGCTAAAGGTCAAACGATAGCCTTCATGCGGTTCAAGACGTGCGAGCTTATCCCCTTCACGAACTTCTACAGGCTTTAAGACGCGCACGAAGCGCTTTGGCGCCTCCTGCTCAACAATCCCCGCTTGATGCAACAAAAAGACGAAGCTCGCCCCAGAACCATCCATAATCGGAATTTCAGCCGAGTCAACCTCAACCAACACATTATCGACCCCCAAGCCATTCAAAGCAGACATTAAATGTTCGATCGTGGCCACAGCGGCGCGTCCCACATTCACCGTGGTTGCCATACGGGTGTCATTAACGTTTAGCGGATAGGTTGGTATATCAACAGCAGGACGAATATCTACACGGCGATACACAATACCCGTATCAGGTGCTGCAGGATGCAACACCAAACGTACTTTGCGTCCACTATGTAAACCAATCCCTACCGTTTCGACAGATTGTCTGAGCGTACGTTGTTTGAACATGGCGTTCACTCCCAGTCAGTCAAAACCGGCGCACAAAGGCGCCGGCTTGAGTCTTGAATGAGGCCGAGCGGCCAATTACTTGAGGAAGGACGGAATAACTATCTGCGACGGATCAAAAGGTTCAGCTGGCTTCTTAGCTGGTTCAACCGGGCTCACAGGCGTCACATCCGTAGGCTTGGGTTCCGTCACTAAGGTTGGCTCAAAAACCACAGGCTGTGCCGTGGCTTCTAGCGGGCTATCCAAACCCGTTGCCACTAACGTGACACGCACTTCGTCGCCCATTTCTTCAGAAATGGCAGAACCGAAAATCACAATGGCAGACTTGTGGACGAAGGTATTGAGCACTGCCATCGCTTCTCGGATTTCGGCCAAGGTCACCGATTCGTTACCCGTAAAATAAGCAAGCAAACCACGAGCACCCTGTAGATTGGCCCCTTCGAGCAACGGACAAGCAATGGCCTTCTCAGCAGCTACACGGGCACGATCCGGACCCGATGCCGTTGCCAAACCAATAATGGCCGTACCGCGTTCACTCATCACCGTCTTCAAGTCTTCAAAGTCGACATTAATCGTACCCGGTGTATGAATGATTTCAGCAATACCCACACAAGCCTTGTAGAGCACTTCGTTGCTCATTTCAAAGCATTCTTTCATTGTGGCATTCGGCGGGCATTCGCTCTCAAGCTTTTCGTTGAGAATAACGATCATCGAATCCACTTTATCTTTGAGGTTTTCGATGCCCTTTTCAGCGCAACGCATACGACGACCGCCTTCAAAGCTAAAGGGCTTCGTCACGACGGCAACCGTCAAAATCCCCATTTCTTTGGCAATCTCAGCAATCACAGGCGCCGCACCCGTACCGGTGCCGCCACCCATACCAGCCGTGATAAAGAGCAGGTGAGCGCCGCGAATGGCCTCAGCGACCTGTTCACGCTTTTCCTGAGCAGCCGCCGCCCCCACTTCTGGACGCGCACCAGCACCGAGGCCCGTCGAACCGAGTTGAATATTCACATGGGCACGCGAACGAGACAGGGCCTGATGGTCCGTGTTCGCGGCGATAAATTCGATTCCCTTGGCGCCATGCGTAATCATGTGTTCAACGGCGTTACCACCGCCGCCACCCACGCCAATCACCTTAATGACTGTGTTCAGAGGATCAAGTTCCTGCAGGATCTCAAAAGGCATTTTCTACCCCAAAATGTCGAATCTTTTAATTATGGCCGAGAATCATCTTGTCTGCCTACTTCACAGAGGATAGAAGGCTCAATAATCCCCAATAAATATCGTTGAAAGTTTTCCGGATATACTCGGGAACGAGAATGTCCGATAGCCACGCGTATCACGCATCGCCTGACCTTGTGCCGCAGCGGCAATCAAACCAACGGCAACACTCGCCTCAGGCAATTTCGAAAGTGGCGAATTGTCTTCTAAGTATATCGGTCGACCGAGACGAACTGGGACACCAAATACTTCTTTTGCTACATCATCAATACCACGTAACGATGAACCACCGCCCGTCAGCACCACGCAGTGTACCTTGTCTAGGCACCCTGCTTTTTCTAATAGATGCTTATAAAGCGTAAAAAACTCTTCTGCACGCGCACGAAGGGTTTGAACTAACAATTGTTTTGAATATAAGCGCGGTCGTAGCTCGCCTTCGGCTTTGACCTGAACGGTATCCGTCGGCAATACGCCTTGCGTACAGTGTCCCGATACGCGTTTGAGTTGTTCCGCTTCTTCTAAGCTCAATGCAAAGAAGGACGAAATATCTCGCGTAAAGAATTCTGCGCCATAGGGTCTCACATCTGTCAACGTAATCATGTTTTCATAACAGAGCGTAATCGATGTGGTCTCTGCCCCAATATCAAAAACCACCGTCCCACAATAGCGATCTGCGTCCGTCAACACAGCCCCTGCTGAGGCCCACGGATGAGGTTCGTAACCCGCCAATTCTAGCCCTGAGCGCTGCACGCAACGCTTCATATTTTCTGCGTTAGAGATTGACCCATAGACAGCGTGATAGACCGCCATCACTTTGTTGCCCGTCAACCCTATGGGCGACGAGCTCGTAAACACATCGCCGCAACTATACCCTTGCGGAATCATCTTGATGAGCTGACGTCCCTGTTGACGACTATGAGCACGTGCATTACTTTCAGCGGCTTCCACGTCAGCACGCCTCACTTCGTTACCACGCACCACCGCAGTCCCTGTACAGTTTTCGCTTGTCAAAGTTTTGCCACCAATCGCAACCCACGCTTTTTCAGGCATAGGGATGTTCGCCGCAGCACGCGCACGACCAACAGCCTCACGGACAGAACTCACAACAGCTTCCAAGTCCGTCACAATCCCGTTACGAATCCCATTAGATAATTCAAGCCCATAGCCCAACACACGATAAAATCCAGGCTCATCACCCGGGCGAGCAATGACGCACAGCACTTTATGCGAGCCCACATCTAGGCCAACAAGATAATCATTCGGGTTATTCATTCGGCTGAGTCACATCGGGCTCTTCGACCGATGATTCCGTTTCTTCTTTAGCTTCCCGAAGTCTTGCCATGGCTTCGCGGTCGGGAAGGGTAGCCGCGAAAGCCCGATTGTACCTAAGGTCAATAGAAGCTGGGGGACCGTCCATCAATTCCACCACACGAGGATAAGCCGCAGCCATATCTGCGAGCTTGGCAATCACGCCAGATCCCACTTCCTCTTGTCCAAGTTCCACCCGCGTAGGCGGAATGTCTGGCGAAGCCATCACTAGACTCCAACTCCCGCGGTCGCTACACGTCACATCAGTGACCGTAGCACCAATCGGTTGCAGTGCACGAACAAACTCGCGGTAGTAACGTGCAATGAGGGCTGTTTGTGTAACCGGGCCATAAAAGTTAGGGAGTGCTTCAGAAGGATTGTCGCGTTCATCGGGGTTTGCCGAAAACAACAGGCCATTCGTATCCACTAAGCGGCCATCTTCATAAATCGCCAAAGCCTGATAAATCTCCACCTCAACATGAAGTTCATTTGGCCACACACGTCGCACCATCGCACGACTCACCCAAGGCACGGCCTCAACAGCCGCACGCACAGCCTCAAGATCTTCGGTAAAGAAGTTGCCCTTTAACATGGGTTCAACGGCTTCTTTCACGCGGTCGATAGGCACGCGCGTTAAGTTGCCTGAGAGTTCCAGTTTAGAAAACTGAAACACAGGCAAACGCATTACGCTTTGTGCCACACGATCGGCACCAAACGCAATACCGAGCACCACAGCTAGCGTCACGCCAACTTTTGTACCAAAACGCAAGGTTGCTCGACGTGATTCACGCTTAGCCGCAAGCGCACGATCTCTCGCGCGCTTGGCTAATGCATCTTCCGGCGTTAACGTCTCAACGGGCGTCGGGTTTGTTGTTTTTGTCATGAGTAAGATCTGCTTTTACGCGGGTCTCTCGCCTATCATTTGTCCGTCTGAGCAAGAGACAGTACCTTAACGCAAAGGTCACCATAGGTCATACCTACAGCACGCGCCGCCATCGGCACCAACGAATGCGGCGTCATACCAGGCGACGTATTGATCTCGAGTAACACAAAGGAGCCATCTGAGCGTTGCATAGCATCAATACGCGACCAACCACGTGCTCCAATCGCCTTAAAGGCCTTTTCGCACGTTGCAGACAACGAAGCGGTTTCGGTATCGTTTAACTTCGCCGGACAATCGTAACTCACCGCATCGCCAAAATATTTGTTGTTAAAGTCGTAGTCACCTTCAGGAGCGCGAATTTCGATCACAGGTAAAGCTTGACCATCAAGCACCGCCACAGTAAATTCACGACCGCGGATATATTCTTCGACGAGGACAGTCTGGTCACGCGTCGCTGCTTCAGCCAAGGCTTGACGCAACGTTTCCACGGTCGGCGTATTCAACTTTGTCACACCAATCGAAGAGCCATCATGCGCGGGCTTCACTACCAAACCCGTCGCCCCGAGAGTCTCAATCACCTGAGCCAATTCATCGTCAGATGCGTCTGCCGCCAACACAACACCCTGAGGCACAGGAATGCCTGCGCTCTTCCAAACGCGCTTCGTTAAATCCTTGTCGATAGCCATAGCGCTCGCCGTGACACCGGGACCCGTATAGGGCAAATTCAAGTAATTCAACACCCCTTGAATCGTCCCGTCTTCGCCCAAGCGACCATGTAACGCAATAAACGCACGGTCAAAAACACCCTTTTCTAAGGTTTCCAAACGATCGGTCTTCGGATCGAACTTGGTGACATCCACACCTTTTTCAAGCAGTGCGTTATAAACACCTTCTCCCGACATGAGAGAGACCTCACGTTCAGAAGAAACGCCACCCATTAACAGAACAACACGTCCTAACGATTTCATAATTCTTCCCAAATTCAATGTGCTTGATCAGCAATCTGTGGGGCCACTCGGCCAATCGAGCCAGCCCCCATCGTAATGACAACGTCGCCATCTTCGGCCATCGCTTCAATTGCACGAGCCACTTCCGTCACAGGGACAACCACTGGCGTGTGACGCCCCTTGGCCACAATGGCCTTGGCTAAATGTTCACTATCTGCCCCTTCAATCGGAGTTTCGCCCGCAGCATAAACTTCAGCGAGTACCAAACCTTCGATATCCGCCAACACATCCACAAACGCGTCAAAGCAGTCTCTCGTACGCGTATAGCGATGCGGTTGGAAAGCTACGATCACACGCTGATTGGGCCAAGCTCCACGTACAGCCTGCAAGGTCGCAGCCATTTCATGCGGATGGTGACCGTAATCATCAATCAAGCGATAGTGACCGCGCACCGAACCATCGGACGTACGCAAGGCAATCTCGCCATACTGCGTAAATCGACGACCAACCCCACGGAATTCTGCCAAACCTCGCACAATTGCGTCGTCAGACACCCCCACTACCGTCGCAATCGCGACAGCGGCGAGCGCATTACGAACATTGTGTAAACCAGGCAAATTCAACACCACAGGCAATGGCGGATGGTCCGGACGCAAAACCGTAAAGGCCATCTGCGTCCCACACGCACGCACATCAATCGCACGCACCTGTGCATCATCACTCAAGCCATAGAAAATAACCGGTTTAGTGACACGCGGACGAATCGAGCGAACATTTTCGTCATCAGCACAAAGGACAGCCACCCCATAAAAAGGCAAACGCTCCAAGAAGTCCACAAAAGCGGACTTCAAATTATCAAAACTATGCCCATACGTATCCATATGGTCTTCGTCAATATTCGTCACGGCTGAGATCACAGGCGTCAAATTCAAGAAGGAGGCATCGGACTCGTCAGCTTCCGCCACCAAAAATTCACCTGTACCAAGACGTGCATTGGCACCTGCGCTATTTAACTTGCCGCCAATCACAAAGGTTGGATCAAGGCCACCTGCAGCTAATAGCGATGCGGTTAATGACGTGGTGGTGGTCTTACCGTGAGCCCCGGCAATCGCAATCCCGCGACGTAAACGCATGAGTTCGGCCAACATCACGGCACGGGGCACCACGGGAATATCTAATTCACGCGCACCAACAACCTCAGGATTATCTTCGTGAACTGCGGACGAAATCACGACAGCGTCAGCACCACGAATATGCTTTTTATCGTGACCGTAATAGATACGTGCGCCTAAAGACTGCAAACGTTCAGTAACAGCACTACGCGCCAAGTCAGAACCACTTACAACATAGCCTAAATTGAGCATGACTTCGGCAATGCCACTCATACCCGCGCCACCAATACCGACGAAATGCAGATGATTGACTAAAAATTTCACTCTTATTTCTCCTGAAGTGCCTTCGATGGCCGACTTAAGCCAGAGCCTTTTTGGCCACGGTTTCTTCAATCAAGGATGCGACGGCTTCTGCGGCCTGCGGGCGTGAGGTCGCACGCGCGTTCTTGGCCAACTCTAGCAAACGATCGCGCGTAAGGCCCGTCATTAATTCGGACATACGTTCGGGGGTAAATTCTTCTTGCGGTACCATCACGGCTGCATGACGTTCAACCATGTAACGGGCGTTACCGACCTGATGGGATGTAGTCTTCGCAACAAACGGCACCAAAATACTCGCCACACCCGCTGCGCAAAGTTCAGAGACACTCGTCGCACCCGCACGGCAAATCACCACGTCACACGCTTCGTAACGTTGAGCCATATTGTCAATAAAAGGCACCACTTCTGCCTTCACGCCCAATTTTTCGTAGGCAACACGCACAGGCTCATCGCGGCCCTTACCTGTCTGATGAACTAAAATCGGACGTTCATTTTCCGGGATGCTTGCCATCACTTGAGGCATCGTCTCATTAAAGACCTGTGCCCCTAAGCTACCCCCAAACACAAAGACACGAAGGGGTCCTGTTCGGTCGGCCATACGATCCTGCGGGGGCGCAATGGCCACGATGTCATGACGGACAGGATTACCCGTCGTACGACCTTTTTCTTTAGCAAACGTACGTGCACCACCCGCAAAGCCGCACGCCAAGGCATCACAAAACGGCATTAGTGTGTTGGTCGACATCAACAAATCCGCGTCACAGTTCATCATGACCAAGGGTAGCTTGCGACGGCTTGCAGCAAACCCAACGGGCACTGCAATATAGCCCCCAGTTGAAAAGACGGCATCGGGCTTTAATTCTCCGAGCAACTTATTGGCCGCCATAAAAGCACCCATTAACTTAAAGCCCCCCTTGATTGCCCCTAAGACGCCACGACCACGCATACCCTGAAAATCTAAACCATGAAAAGGAATGCCGTGGCGTTCAACCAACTGAGCTTCCATGCCCGTCGTTGTCCCGACCCAAGTAATCTTCCAGCCGCGCGCGGCCATGACTTTCGCCACGGCAAGACCAGGCATGACATGACCGCCCGTACCAGCGGCAAGAATCACCAAATGTTTAGATGTCGTACTCAAACCTGACCTCCGCGCATCAAAATTCTGTTCTCTTTGTCGACTCTCAACAAAAGTCCAATCGCAACCAAGCTTGAAAGTAGTGCGCTACCCCCAAAACTCACAAAAGGTAACGTCAGCCCCTTGGTGGGTAATAAACCAGACGCAACCCCTACATTAATTGTGACCTGAACGCCAAACCAAACGCCAATCCCCTGAGCGAGTAACCCAGGAAAATAACGTTCAAGTTTAATCGCCTGACGACCAATTTCAAAGGCATGGCGAATAAGCCAATAGTAAACAAATAAGACGAGGCATACTCCTACGAATCCCGTCTCTTCGGCAATTACAGCCATGATGAAATCGGTATGTGCTTCAGGCAAGTAATAAAGCTTTTCGACAGACCCTCCTAGCCCCACACCAAAAAGTTCACCACGTCCAAACGCAATTAAAGAGTGTGAAAGCTGATAGGCCTTATCTAGCACATGCTCAGGCGCCCATGGATCTAGATAGGCAAAAAAGCGCCCCAAGCGCCATGGCGTATCGATAATCATCCAAAACACAAAACAAATAATCACCACAATCACAGAGACAAAAATTTTGAACGAGAGACCGCCCAAAAAGAGAAGCCCCATGATTTCGGCCACAATCACGAACATGGCCCCCAGGTCTGGCTGCTGCATAATCAAGGCCACGATGATCAACATGATCAGCGCCATAGGCCAAAACCCCTTTTGGAAGGAGTGCATATACTCCTGACGCTTCACCGTAAACCAAGCCGCTATGATCAATGCGGCCACTTTCATGACTTCAGAGACCTGAAGATTCATGAGCCCTAAACCAATCCAACGTCTCGCCCCATTGACCGAACGCCCGACCCCTGGCACGAGAACCGCCGCCATCAAAATCAATGCGACGATAAACACAACCACCGCATACTTTTGCCAAAGCGCCAAAGGAATTTTCGTGACCACCCAGCAGGCAAACAATCCCACGCCGATGCTTTGCAGATGCTTCACAATGAAGTAACCCGCATCGACGCCATAACGCGAATTGTCAGCAAACATCGTGGTCGCAGAATACACCATCACCGACCCAATGGCTAATAAGGCCGTGACACAAAGCATCACTTCCCACGCCGCACTGACACGCCCTGAATATGGGTCAGTAAGACCGCCTGACGCTTGCCAATCGTCTTTCATGCGTCCGAGCACAATGAGCCCTCCGCGCTGATACGATGAGCGCAAGCAACAAAGCGTTCACTACGCTCTGCATAGTCACGGAACATATCCCATGACGCACAGGCTGGTGACAGTAATAAGACGTCACCCGTTTGGTGATGTATCCACAACCAATCGACTGCTTCTTCTAAAGTGGCACAACGACACATCGGAATTTCGAGCGGTGCTAGAACCGTCGCAATTTTGTCAGCATCACGCCCAATAAGTGCAATCGCTCCCGTGGTGTTTCTCAAGGCATCCACGAGAGGCGAAAAGTCTTGTCCTTTTCCGTCGCCCCCTAATAAGATCAAAATGCGTCGACTTTGTGCCGCAAACCCTTTAAGAGCGGCGACCACTGCACCAACATTTGTACCCTTTGAATCATCAATAAAGGTCACGCCTTGATGAGTCAACACTGGCGCCACACGGTGAGGTTCGCCTCGATACGTTGCGAGCGCCTCAAGTGCGGGCTCAAGGGGTAGCCCTGCACTTTCGACCAAAGCCAAAGCCGCTAATGCGTTCATCGCATTGTGGCGACCCGCAATGAGTAGCGACGATTCTGCCGTAAAGCACGTTTCGCCACCTTGAGGCAACTTGGCCGCTAACCACAATTGACCATCGTCACACTGCACCAAACCATAATCACCCTCAACCTCAGGGGCGTTCGATCCAAAGGTACGGTGTGGACCCGTGCCCGCGAGTCGCATCGTCTCTACATCTTCACGATTCACGACACGAACCGTATCAGGTGCAAAAATACGCCCCTTTGCTGCCGCATAGGCCGCCATATCACCATGCCAATCGAGATGGTCTTCAGTCACATTCAAAATGGCCGCAGACTGACACACGAGTGATGTTGTCGTGGCTAACTGAAAGCTTGAGAGCTCCAATACCCAAACATCAGGCAATCGTTCAGCTTCTAACGCTTTATCAAGTTCCGTGACTGCATTAGGACCAATATTGCCAGCTGCCACTGCATAACGACCCGACGCATTGGCCATACGTGTCACCAGTGTCGTTGTTGTCGTCTTGCCATTGGTTCCGGTGATCCCAATCACGATGGGATGGTAAGCCTTTTCTTTGAATAAAGTCTGAAGGGCTCTTGCAAAGAGTTCTATTTCACCCACAACGTCAATACCCAAAGTCTTCGCGCGCGAGACGATCGGTTGAGCATCCCCATAAAAAGGTGAAAGCCCTGGCGACATCACCAAAAGCGAAACCCCTTCCAAAAGAGACTCGGGTAATCCACCCGTCACAATCTCAGCTTCTGGCAAACGCTCGGCAAGTTGCTTCGCACCCACAGGTGCTTCACGAGTATCTGCAACACGCACCTGCCAACCACGACGCGCCAAATGAAGCGCGCACGCTTGCCCCGAAGCGCCTAGGCCAATAACTAAAGCCAACTGACGAAGTGATTCCTTCTGCATGATGACTGTCCAATGCGAATGTGATCAACGAATCTTGAGCGTAGAAAGACCAATGAGGACCAAAATCATCGTAATGATCCAAAAGCGCGTCACAACCTGCGTTTCTTTCCAACCCTTCAATTCAAAGTGGTGATGAATGGGCGCCATTAAGAAAATACGTTTCCCATGCGACAGACGGAAGTACACAGTTTGAATCATGACAGATAGCGTCTCAACAACAAAGACGCCCCCCATGACGGCAAGCACCAATTCCTGACGTGTAATGACGGCCATAGTGCCTAAACAGCCCCCTAAAGCCAGGGCACCCACGTCACCCATAAAGACCTGAGCTGGGTGCGCGTTGTACCAAAGGAAAGCCAGACCTGCGCCCAATAAGGCACCCGCAATCACAATGAGTTCACCCGCGCCAGGAATAAACGGAAAGATCAAATAAGACGCATAGTCAGGACGCCCCACCACGTAGGCAAAGATCCCCAAGGCACCACCGACCATCACGCTCGGCAAAATCGCTAAGCCATCAAGCCCGTCAGTGAGGTTCACCGCATTTGAGCTCCCCACGATCACCACATAGGTAAAGGCCATAAAGCCAATCAACCCCAAAGGCAGGGCGACATCCTTAAAGCACGGGATCAAGAGATGCAGATTATCTGAAATGTTGAGCGGAAAACCCGCTTCCACCCAAGCCGCGACCGTTTCGGTCAAGGTCCCATTAGCCGGCACCGACAGCGCAAACACCAAATAAAACGCAGCGACCAGACCAATGACGGACTGCCACGTAAATTTCTCACGCGCGCTCATCCCCTTCGGGTTGTGGTACACCACTTTACGATAGTCATCGATCCAACCAATAGCGCCATACCCCAAAGTGACAAAAAGCACGACCCAAATAAAGCGATTCGACAAATCAGCCCACAAAAGGGTAGAGGTGGTAATTGCAAAAAGAATCAAGGCCCCCCCCATGGTTGGTGTCCCGTCTTTGACTAAGTGGGTCTTCGGGCCATCCGTACGCACGGCCTGACCAAAGTGCAAATTGCGTAAGCGCCTAATCATCCAAGGACCAAGCGCAAACCCAATCAACATCGCCGTCAATGCGGCAAGTACTGCACGTAGCGTTAAATAATTAAAAACGTTAAAAGCTGGAAAAGTATCAGCAAAGGCACGGAGAAGTTCAAGCAACATGGCCAATCCAATCACGCCGTTAAAGGCTAAACCCCAACAACGAATATCAAAAATTATTCTTCTTTTTTAAGCGCAGCAACGATCTGCTCAAAGCCCATATAGTGGCTGGCTTTAACCGTGATCGTTCCTTCGACCTTTTTAAGAGCATCAATCAACGCGTCTCGCGTTTCAAACCAATGACCGTTTTCACCAAACGCTTCTACGGCGTAGCGAGACCAAGGACCTGACGCATAAAGGGCATCCAAGCCAATAGACTTTGCAAAAGCACCCACTTCACGATGCGCCTCTTCGACTTCGTGGCCGACTTCGCCCATATCGCCCAACACATAAGTGCGAGGCCCAGGCTCCGTAGCCAATTGCGTCATCGAAGCGCGTACGCTATCTGGGTTCGCATTGTAAGCATCGTCAATCAAAATGCCGCCTGCATAAATATGGTGTTCACCGCGCCCCGTTAATGCTCTAAAAGCCGACAGTCCATCCACGATGGCCTTAGGATCAACCTTCATCGCAAGCGCTGCTGCCGCTGCGCCTGTTGCATTATGAATGTTGTGGCTCCCTTTAATCGCTAACGGCACACGAATCTCACCTTCAGGTGTCGTTAACACCAAAAGATCACCTTCCATTTGACCAACGACATCGGCGTCTACCCCCGCTTGGGTGGCGTACGTCAACGTACTGACGCCACGCGCCATCACTAAATCGGCCCAAATATGAGCACAAGCATCGTCAGTTGGATAAACAGCACAACCCGTTTCAGGTAAGCTCGCAATCACCAAACCATTTTCACGGGCTGTTTCTTCAACACCCTTTAAAAATTCCTGATGTTCGCGTTGCGCGTTCGTCAGCAAAACCACCGTCGGACGCGTCCAATCGGCTAAGCGTGCCATTTCACCAGGATGATTCATCCCACACTCAAACACTGCCGCACGATGCTCAAAGTCGAGCGACAAGAGCATTCTCGGCACACCAACCTCATTATTGAAGTTGCCACGGGTTGCGCACACACGCGATTCGTCCCAGCGCGCCTTCAAGATTTTGGCGAGCATTTGTGTCGTCGTGGTTTTACCATTGCTACCAGCCACAACAGCTAATGGCAACGCAAATCGATGACGCCAAGCTTTAGCAATCAACCCGTAAGCCTGTCCCGTATCCAAGACAACAATCTGAGCAACCTCGACATCAACTGGGTGTTCAACGATGACACAGACTGCCCCTTTTTCAACAGCAGACGCCACAAACTCGTGACCATCAAAACGTTCACCCGACAAGGCGACAAACACATTACCTGGAACAACCATACGCGTATCTGTACTCACACCGTGATAGGTTTGCGTCAAATCACCCACGGTTGCTTCTAGTAGCGGCGTCACAGCCACAACTAAGTCCTGCAATTTAGTCATGGTGAGATTCTCCTGAGCGCAACCAATGCATGCGGCGTTCGTTAAACGCTTCCCGAACCACTTCAACATCACTGAAATGGTGTTTTACGCCGTTAATCTCTTGATAGTCTTCATGGCCTTTACCTGCAATCAAGATGACATCCTTGGCTTGCGCTTCTGACACCGTTAACGTAATAGCCACAGCACGATCGCTTTCGACGCGAGCTTCGGGGGCACCCACTCGAATATCCTCAATGATCATTTCTGGATTTTCTGTTCTCGGGTTGTCACTCGTGATCACGGTTTCATCAGCGAGCTCAGCCGAAATGCGCCCCATCAGAGGTCGTTTACCGGCATCACGATCACCGCCACAGCCAAAGACACACCAAAGTCGACCACCTCGAGCTTCTGCCACAGGGCGTAAGCTTTCTAAAGCTTTTTGTAAGGCATCTGGGGTATGGCTGTAATCAACGACTGTTAAAGGCACACCGTCGGCCTTCATCAGTTGCATACGTCCGGGCGGAGAAGCTAACGTTTCTGCCCACTGAGCAATCATGTTGGCATCACAACGACGCGCCAAAAGCACAGCAACAGCTTGAAGGAAGTTTGAAACATTAAATAAACCGACTTGAGACAACTGCACTGGCGTTTCAACGCCGTCTACCACCATCGTCAATCGGGTACCTGCCTCACACACTTGAACGTCTCGCGCTTCGACCACATGGTGCGCTTCAAACGTGGGCTTGCCACCTACCGTTGTCGCCCAAACTGTCACACCATTCTCTCGTGCCGCTTCAGCCATGAGGGTGCCCGCTGGATCGTCTGCATTAATCACCGCGACGCGTAAACCAGACCACGCAAAAAGAATGCGTTTCGCTTTTGCATAGGCATCCATCGTGTGGTGGTAGTCCAAATGGTCACGGGTCAAATTCGTAAAGACAGCCGTATCAAAGCGAGAACCGGTCATGCGTCCTTGCTCAAGACCAATAGAGCTAGCTTCCACTGCAAAAGCCTTAGCCCCAGCCGCCAAAATGTCAGCATAAACACCTTGCAAACTGATGGCATCCGGTGTCGTTAACGTTGGCATATCAAAGGCACGCCCAGCGAAACGGCAACCCACCGTCCCCATCACCGCACAAGCAAGCCCTGCCTTAGTTAAAAGGTCAGCAATCCAGTGAGTGGTTGTGGTTTTACCATTGGTCCCTGTGACAGCGATCCCTGTCATATGGTCAGAAGGTGCCCCATAAAACGCTGTCGCCACTTCACCTAATCGATCTGCCAAATGATCAACCGATAACGTCGGGATTGGATAATGCTCGGCATCACTAGTCCCCTCTCGCGTTTGCATCAAGACACCCGCAGCGCCACGTGCCGCAGCCACACGAATAAACGCACGACCATCAGACTTCGCTCCTGGTATCGCGACAAAGATGTCGCCAGGTTTAACGGCTCGACTATCTAAACGGAGATGAGCTCCTTCATGAACAATCGCAGCGAGCCATGCTACGATCTCCTGAATTGACTTTTCCATCGTCATTCGTTCCTTTATCTATTTATTGGCGCGCTTTCACTTTCGAAAGAAGTCCACCACCCGCAACAACGTTACGTTCATCGGGCGACACCATCAATGTGCGTAAAGCACCTTGAGCGACTTCATTGAAAACGGGCGCAGCCACCAGACCGCCATAACGCCCCTTCTTAGGTTCGTCAACCATCACAGCCACAATAAATCTTGGTTGCGTTGCAGGCACAATTCCGACAAAGCTCGCAACCACGTCACGGGTATATTGCCCGTTCTTCACCTTGTTTGCCGTCCCTGTCTTACCAGCCACAGAATACCCGGCCACATTCACATTTGAAGCGGTCCCACCTTTTTTGACGGTTGCCATCATCATGGCGCGCATACGACGAGCAGTTTCCGGCTTAAAGACTTGCGTACCCTGCAACTTTTCGTTGGCATCACGTTTAAAGAGTGTGAGGTCAATCACATCACCATTACGTGCCAACGCGGTATAAGCACGCACCATTTGCATAAGCGAGACTGTCACCCCGTGGCCATAAGAAATCGTCGCTTGTTCCACAGGACGCCAGGATTTTCCAGGGCGTAAACGCCCTGAGGTAGCCCCAGGGAAGCCGATATGCGGTGCCTTACCAAAGCCCAACTCTGAATAAGTGTCATAAAGCGTTTGAGGTGAAATTTCTAGCGCGATCTTAGCCGTCCCAATATTAGAAGACTTCGACACGATTTCTGCGACGGTCAGTAGACCATAGTCATGCGTATCCCCAATCGTTCGGTCACCAATCGTGAGTTTGCCTGGCGCCGTCTGAATGGTCGTCAACGGGTCCACAATCCCCATGTCTAGCGCCTTCGCAATCGCAAAAGGCTTCATGGTAGAGCCCGGTTCAAACTGGTCCGTTAGCACACGGTTTCGTACACGTTCAAAGCGCACCGTAGAACGATCATTGGGGTCATAGGTAGGCGCATTCGCGAGTGCAATGATTTCACCTGTATTGACATCAGCCACCACAACAGCCCCTGCTTTTGCTTGTGTTTTATCAATGGCCCGCTTAAGTGCTTCATAAGCAATAAACTGCACACGCGAATCAATCGCGAGCGAAACATCTTGTCCAGGTAACGCTTCTTTTGCCCAAACGTCATCCACGATGCGACCATGACGATCGCGAATCACACGACGTGCACCGCGCTGTCCAGAGAGTACTCGATCGCGAGCAAGCTCTACGCCTTCCTGCCCTCGATCATCCCACCCCGTATAACCCACGATATGCGCCATGGCAGGGCCATCAGGGTACTGTCGACGCATTTCAGGAGAAATACCAATGCCAGGGATCGCAAGCTGACGAACAGCTTCTGCTGTATCTAAATCTTGACTACGCGCGAGATAGGTGAAGTTGGGCGACGAGCTTTGACGAATCTTCTTCATCAAAGTCGTGTACTTCATATTAAGAATGCGTGCCAAAGCCTTCATTTTTTCAGGATCAACATCCTTCAAAAAACTAGGATCCGCCCAAATGCTACGACACGGTTGACTCGAAGCGAGCACTACGCCATTTCGATCCAAGATTTCGCCACGCGTTCCCTCAATCGAAATCGTTCGAGCAAAGCGTTGCTCGCCTTGATTTTGCAAAAAGTCAGTCGTCACGTACTGAAGATAAAATGCACGACACGCCAAAATCACAAACATCAAGACGATTAACCCAAACGCGACATACGTACGATATTTAGGAATCGGAATAATGATGAGAGGATCAGCCTCACGTTCAGGCTCGGCTTTTTTCGCCTGACGGTCACGCATGATGGCACCGATGATTATTTCCCAAACCATCAACAAAAAGCGTTCAAGCGCATCAAGGAAGCGCAACTTCATGGTCGACCTCCTTTTGCTTTTGGATCGCGTCCGTTTTCTTCCTGATTCGTCAAGACCGCATCAGGCGCAAAACTCACGCGATGGTGTTCGTCAACCACCAAGTTGACCGTATTTTCGCCACGCGCCACTTCTAAGTCTAAACCCCTGGCGCCTTCAGAAATACTACCGGGCAACGCCGCTTTGCGTACTTTTAATAAAAGGTCTGCCTGATCATCAGCCAAGCGACGACCTACGTCCACCGCACGCTCATGTTCCACAAAAAGCGTACGAGCACGATACTGCACGTTCACAAGCGTGATGGCCATCACAAACAAAATGATGCCAAGCACACATACCAAGCAAAGTTCAAAAAGATTTACTTGGCGCATGCTCCATCCTCCGGACGCCACGGAGCTTGGGTACGGCAACCGACACGAAGAATCGCGGAGCGGGCCCGAGGATTCTGCTCGCACTCTTCACGGTTCGGTTTGATGCGTTCAATACGATCAAAAAGCGGTGCAGGCAACATATCTTGCGTCAGTGGCAAACGAGGATCCAACCCACGTTCTGGATGCGCAGTACGATCAAAGAAATGTTTCACAATTCGGTCTTCGAGCGAATGGAAACTAATCACCGCTAAACGACCTTCAGGCTTTAACAAATAACCCGCTGCACTCAAAGCCGACTTCAATTCATCGAGCTCATGATTCACTTCAATACGGATAGCCTGGAATGTTCGGGTCGCAGGATGCTGTCCCATGTCTTTTTTGTTGCGCGGAACAACGCTTGCGACTAAATCCGCTAGCTGTCGCGTTGTCTGCAAACCGCCTTTTTGACGTGAAGCGATAATGGCACGCGTGATCGGCCCTGCAAAACGTTCTTCGCCATACAAATTGATGACATGACGAATTTCGCGCTCATCGGCCGTTGCCAACCATTGGGCAGCCGTCATGCCTCGCGTGGTATCCATACGCATGTCTAAAGGACCATCAAAACGGAATGAAAACCCACGAGAGGCATCATCGATTTGAGGGGAAGAGACCCCAATATCAAGAAAAATTCCATCCACCTGATGAACACCAATCGCAACCAGCGATTCACGCATCGTGGAAAAAGGTTCGTGAATGATCGTAAAACGAGGATCCGTGATTTGGCGTGCGACTTCCACAGCCATTGGGTCGCGGTCGAACGCAATCAGGCGCCCCTGACTAGACAGTTTTTCTAAAATGCGACGCGAATGCCCGCCTCGACCGAATGTACCATCGACATATACACCATCAGGATTCGTCACCAAGGCTTCTGGGGCTTCAACACCTAATACTGACAGATGGATAAATTGCTCGCTCACGCCCGTATCTCACAACCAACTTCATCAATGACGCCACAGCACGCAGTCACTGATTGAAAAAAAACTTCATCAGAACGTAAAGTCCGCTGCATCAAAGCCCGCCGCTGCTGCTTCTTGCTCGCGAGCTTCCAACGTCTCTCGGTTCCATAACTCAAAATGCTCTCCCAACCCTAACAAGGCAACCTCTTTGGTCAAGTTACCCATGAGTCGGAGTTCTGCGGGAATTAAGATTCGCCCCGCTCGATCTGGTGTTAAATCAACAGCACTCCCAAGAACATAACGAACAAAGGCACGTGCCGAATAAGGCAAATGCGCCAACGTTTCACGCTTACGTTCCCATACGGGGGTTGGATAAATCACGAGACAACCATCGGGGTGGCGGGTAATGGTCACTTTGCCTTCACATAAAACGGCAAGCGCCTCCCGATGTCTTGCAGGCATCGACAGGCGACCTTTTTGATCTAACACCAAGAGCGAAGTGCCCTGAAACACGTTCCGACCTCCCGATGATGAGTATTCCGTTTAAAGACGTTGGTAGAGCGACAGAAAAGCTTCCCACTTTTTCCCACTTTCCCAACTTCACTTTAACGTCAACATGACATATGGTCAAGGCTCGCTACAATTTTTTTCTTCAGGATTTTCCCGTTGCCGCTCGCGTTTTAGGCATGACACACCAAAAACCCCATGAAAGGATTAGCCTCTAAACGTTCAGCACGATTTCTAGACTGTGGTAGGCTTATAAAATTCCACTATTTTTAATCGCACGCGTGATGCCATTCTTTGTCCAATTTACGTGTCCGATTACTTCCCCATTTTCAACGAAGACGAGTTTTTTATTTCGCCATGCAAACGCTCGACAAAATCATGAAGCCCCGTTCGATCGCTGTCGTCGGAGCTTCCACTAAAGCGCACACCATCGGTTCCGACATCCTCAAGCGACTTCAAGATTATGGCTTCACAGGAAACATCTATCCTGTGAATCCTCGTGGTGGCGTCATTGAAGGTTTAGAAGCCTATCCTAGCGTCCTCGATATCCCAGCCGACGTCGATCTTGCCATCATCATTGTTAACGCGAAATTCGTTCTTCAAACCATTGATCAATGTCACCAAAAAGGTATTCAAGGGCTCTGCATTATTTCTGCTGGCTTTAAAGAAACAGGTTGTGCGGGTGCAGAACTCGAAGCGGAACTCTTAAAGCGCATCCGTCAATACAACATGCGTTGTGTGGGTCCCAATTGCTTAGGTGTCGTCAATACGCATCCAGCCATTCGTATGGACGGTTGCTTTGCTGAATCTTTACCTGAACGTGGTGACATCGGCTTTGTTTCTCAGTCGGGCGCCTTAGGCGGGGGCATTCTCAATATTCTGCGTGACCTTAATCTAGGTTTTTCTCAGTTCATCTCTATTGGCAATCAGACTGACGTCAACGCCGAAACCGCCATGGCCTATTGGGAAAACGAAGAAGATGTTCGTCAGATTCTGCTCTATATGGAATCCATTCAGAATCCAGCCAACTTCCGTGAAATCGCCACGCGCATTTCTAAGAAAAAGCCCATTCTTGCCTTAAAAGCGGGACGTTCCGCAGCTGGCGCTTCAGCCGCATCTTCTCATACAGGTAGCCTAGCCGGTGCTGACTTAGCTGCCGATGCACTGTTGCGTCAGTCTGGTGTCATTCGCGAACACTCTCTTCAAAAGCTTTTTGCGACGGCTAAGGTTTTTGCCAACTGTCCGATTCCAAAGGGTGACCGTGTCGCCATTGTGACCAACTCTGGCGGTCCAGGCATCATGGGAACTGACGCCATTTGTGAGCACGGCATGCAGATGGCTGAATTGTCTGAAGAAACGAAAGCCCAGTTGCGTAGTTTCTTACCAGCTGCCGCGTCCGTCAAGAATCCCGTTGACATGATTGCCTCTGCACCGATTGAACACTATCGTAAGACGCTTGAAACGGTCTTGGCTGATCCTGCCGTTGATATGGTAATCACCATTTATCTGCCCTTCCTTGGCCTCAAGGACACAGATGTCGCTACGGCCATTATGGACATCAAGGCGAAACACCCTGAAAAGCCGATCGTCGGCGTCTTTATGACAAAGAGCGACTTCTTTACGGCCTTCTCAGCCAACGATGTGAATGTGCCTCTCTTTATGTATGTTGAAGAAGCCGTTGATGGTTTAGCTCGCCTCAACCAACAGCGTCTTTGGATCAACCGCCCAGAAGGGACACATCCATCCTACGATGTTCGTCGTGACCAAGCCAAGGCCATCATGAAGGCTGCGCTTGACGAAGGCCGTGATCAGTTAACGACGCGTGAAAGTATTGATGTCCTTGACGCTTATGGTGTGCGCGTATGTCGTTCTGGCTTTGCCACGACAGAAGACGAAGCGGTGGCGATTGCCGATCGCATTGGCTACCCCGTCGTCATGAAGATGACCTCAAAGACCACGTCTCATAAGACTGACGTTGGTGGGGTACGCGTGAACATTCAGTCGGCCAATGCTTTACGTGCTCAGTATCAGGATCTCGTTACTCAACTTGATGCACGCGGTCTACTTGATGGGCTTGAAGGTGTCATCATCCAAGAAATGGTGACTGGCACACGAGAAATGGTCTGTGGTATCGCTACGGATCCGCAATATGGTCCGATGCTGATGTTTGGTCTTGGTGGAGTCTTTATTGAAGTGATGAAGGATGTCACATTCCGTATTGCACCGATTGACACTGTCGACGCCGTCTACATGGTGAAGTCCGTCAAAGCCTACAAGTTGCTCGAAGGCGCACGTGGTACAACGCCCGCCCAGATCGAGCAAATCGAAGAAACGTTGTTGCGTCTATCTCAACTCGTCACAGACTTCCCGTTCATTGACGAACTCGACATCAATCCGCTCATGATTTCTGAAAAGAATGGTGAAGCGATTGCTGTGGACGGCCGCATCAAAGTTCGCAAGGACGAAGCAATCGCGGCACTCTAACCCCAAGCAAGCAATCAGTAAAAAGGAGCTCGATTTCGCACCGAGCCCCTTTTTTATATTGGGTTTGACTGCATACTCTCCCGATAAGCCGGATTATGTTCCTCACCGAAATGAAGTGACGATCATTCATCTAGGACGACATTCACATGCCGCCTCAAGCCATCTACCCGCAACCAGTTCGGGCCGAACTATAGGCTGCCTATTTGATGTTGCTCCCCGTAGAGATTGCCCGTTTCACCCGACCCTAACGTCGGCTCGTCTCTGTTGCTCTAATCCTCGCCTCTCGGCGGACAGCCGTTAGCTGCTACGGTGCCCTGCGGAGTCCGGACTTTCCTCCCGCGGATCAATCCGCCGACGATCGTCTAGAAAAGTATCGCAGTCAAGTGGCACACTCTACGTGTTTTGAATAGTTTTTTCAAGTACGACAAGGACGTTTTTTGCAGTCTAGAGACAAGCTAGATGATTTTTCCCATGGATCTCGAACCTTCATTCATAGGCTTATGCGAGAATAATGCGTCCAAACCTCCTTGGAATGAGACCCCGAGCATTTTTCGTCTACATGGCCATTTTTTATCCATGTAGTTGTCTAGAGAAAAAGATGAAAAATCCAATTTTGAAAACACTGGTCATCACCATGGCTAGCGCCCTGATTGGGATGTCCACTCAGGCGCAAGCTAATACCCTCCTTGACGCTGTGATTGATACAACGCCCGCTGGTTACGTATCTGCTTCTGCTGACCGTCCGGGTGACTTTGGCTCCTTCTGGCAGGATTCTGTTAATGGCGCCAAGGCCATCATGAAAGACGGCAACAGCATTTGGATTGTGCCCACTTATACCAACCACCCGACGTGGGCATGGGATAAGCGCCACGAAGAAAATGGCTATCCCTTTGGGATGGGCTTAGGTCGTCAAGTGATCGACAGTCGCGGCAATGAACGTACTTTCTTTGTGACGAGCTTTGTCGACTCCAATTACCGCATGGAACCTATGGTAGGCTATCAATGGCTCGCCCGTTGGCCGATCAGCAACACCGGCTTTCACGTTGGGGCAGGGTACTTAGCAGGCCTGACGATGCGCGGTGACTATATGTGGTTACCTTGCCCATTGCCCCTACCTGTTGCCAAAGTGGGCACTGACACCGTGTCCTTCTATGGGACTTATATTCCGTTTACCCACGTCTTTTTCTTCTATTCGACGATTACGATCGACGACCAGAAGCGTCGTGACCTGCCGTTGCCAGCCTCGAGTCCCTGGAATTCCGCAGAAAACATGATCTACGGCGGCTGGGGTTACACCTATATGGATAACGGCGAAGAATATAGCCCTACCACTGTGAAGAACGACCAGTCTTGGCATGTAGGCATGCGTCACTACTCAGGCCGCCACTGGGCCACAGACGTTTCCTATCGTCGTTCGACCCATGGAGTACGCTCGGGTGCCAACTTCGAACGAAAGAACTACCGTTTTGAAACGTGGGCTATTCAGTTGCAATACAACATTGACGTCCTTGATCATTTGCGCCTGTATGCTGGCGGTGGTGTCGGCTATTCCCAAATGAAGAACCAAAATCGTAAAGACGATAGCGTTCACCCCGTCTTGTCTTTAGGAACCACGTACGCCGTGACAAAGAACCTCTTTGTTAATGCTGAAATGTTCACCTCGTTTGCCCGATTTAAGGGTACGGTGGAAGGACGCGACGACAGCTACCTCTTTACCGCCATGCCGACAGATTTCACTGTTTCGGTTGGCTGGGCGTTCTAACTTTTTTCTACTTCAGCACAGTTTGTTAACGGTTCTTTCAGACTGAGCTAGTAGAATGCTCGCCAAATATCGGGCGACTGACTCGAAGGCCGCCCTTTTTCAGTTTTCAGACACTGTACCAACGCTCATCACCTCGGCTGTTGGTTTACATCAGATACCCCATCAGGAGTTGACAATGGATCGCAATGATGAACTTTTCCAACGTGCCCAGATCTCCATCCCGGGCGGCGTAAATTCCCCCGTGCGTGCTTTTCGCTCGGTCGGTGGTTCTCCGCGCTTTATCGATCACGCCAAGGGTCCCTACATGTGGGATGCGACGGGCAAGCAATTCATTGACTACATTCTTTCTTGGGGTCCGATGATTCTGGGGCACAATAACGACGACGTGATCGCCGCCGTGGATGCTGCCGTTTCCAAGGGGCTTTCTTTTGGTGCTGTCACCGAAGGCGAAACGTTGATCGCTGAAGAAGTCCGTAAACTCGTTCCTTCTATGGAACAAGTCCGCTTGGTAAGTTCCGGCACAGAAGCTGGTATGTCTGCTATCCGCTTAGCACGTGGTTTCACGGGGCGTAACAAGATCATCAAGTTTGAAGGTTGCTACCACGGTCACTCTGACTCCCTTCTCGTCAAGGCTGGTTCTGGCATGTTGACCTTCGGAAACCCGTCATCGGCTGGCGTTCCTGCCTCTGTGACGGAACATACGCTCGTTCTGGAATATAACAACCCGCAACAGCTCGAAGATGCGTTTAACCGTTATGGCGATGACATCGCTTGCGTGATCGTCGAAGCAGTCGCTGGTAACATGAACATGGTTCGCGGCAACCCAGAATTCCTGAAGACTATGCGTGAACTTTGCACGAAGCATGGTGCCGTATTGATCGTTGACGAAGTGATGACTGGTTTCCGCGTCGCTCAAGGTGGTGCGCAAGCTCACTATGGCATTACGCCTGACTTAACGATGTTGGGTAAGGTGATTGGTGGCGGCATGCCCGTGGCAGCCTTTGGTGGTCGTCGCGACATTATGCAGTCCATTGCGCCGCTCGGCCCTGTCTATCAGGCAGGTACCCTTTCAGGCAACCCCGTTGCTGTTGCTTGCGGTTTGGCAACACTCAAAGGCATTCAAGCGCCTGGCTTCCATGATCGTCTGTCCGCTCAAGCCACACGTCTTGTGACGGGACTCACGGCTGCCGCCAAGGACGCTGGCATTGAATTCTGCGCCGATAGCGTGGGTGGCATGTTTGGTCTTTACTTCCTCCCGTCTATCCCGCACGGCTTTGCTGACGTAATGAAGTCTGACACCGAACGCTTCAATCGTTTCTTCCATGGTATGTTGAATCGTGGTGTATACTTCGCACCGTCTGTCTTCGAAGCAGGTTTCGTATCGATCATGCATACCGACGAAGTGATCGATACCACGATTCAGGCCGCGTGCGAAACCTTTGCTGAAATCGCTGACTAATCTTTAACTCGAAGGTTGAACCATGGGTTCCGTTAAGACCTGGCTTGCCGCCGTAGCAACGTTGGCCACGGCGGCCACTTCCTGGGCCTCCGGGGCCCAAAATCTTTTTTCGACGCTAGACCGCGGGGCACAAGCCCTCGCCCAACCCAACGTCACGGTTCGTATTGCGTCCGTTCATGAGGGACTGACACCACAAGCTGACAATCGGCTGGCCGTGGTTCTCACCCATGAACCAGGGTGGCACACCTATTGGCGTATGCCTGGTGACGCAGGACTCCCTACGCAATTTTCTTTTAGTGTACCTAGCGACCTTAAAGTTACAGAACCACAATTCCCTTTACCTGAACGCCTTGCTACACAAGATATTGTGAGCTTTGGCTATAGTGATACAGCGGTTTTCCCGTTTGAGCTTGATGTTCCTCGCTTCCCCGAAGGACGTGCGGCCAACATCCGAGTTCACGTCTCATTCCTTGCATGTAAAGATGTCTGCATTCCTGGCGAAGCCACGGCAGAATTGCGTCTTCCTTATGTCGTTGCTCCCGCAAAAACGGAGGATGCTCCCCTCATTGAAGCCGCTCAAAAAAACATTCCTGAACTATCTAGCATCGCCGATCTTCGTGCCATCTATGAAGACAATCGTCTTAAAGTGACGATCCCTGCTGATGCTGTACACATTGCTAAAGACCTGACGTTCTTCCCTCTAAAGGAATATGCTCTCTCGCTCGTTGACGGCACACGCTACACCCGTGAAAAAGACGGAAGCGTTGCTTTGACAATGACGTTGAGCCCTAACTTCACAGAAGCTCCCATGGCAACATTACCAGGTGTCCTCGTGGCTGACGGCGGTCCTGCCAATGGCGGTTGGGCGCTTGAAACAACGTTGCCCTTAGAAAAGGGAACTGTCCCTATACCACCAGCTTTTACAGGCGACTCGCCCATTCCCAATATCAAAGTCTCGATCACGACTTTGACAGCCTTACTCTTTGCCTTCTTAGGTGGCTTGATTCTTAATTTAATGCCTTGCGTCTTCCCGATCTTGTCATTGAAGATCTTGCAACTCGTTGAAGGCTATCGTCAAGGCGAACGTCTACTTCCACACGGTGTTGCGTTTACGCTTGGCGTATTGGTGACCATGTGCGCCCTCTCAGGCATTCTGCTCGGATTGCGTAGCATTGGTCTCGCACTGGGTTGGGGCTTTCAGCTTCAAAGTCCTTGGGTCGTATCTCTTTTGATCGTTCTCTTTGTGGCCATCACACTGAACCTCTTTGGCCTCTTTGAGTTCACCGCTGCGACTCATTTAGCGGATAGTCGCGCAGCACGCAATACACCTAAGTCCGGCGTCAAGAGTTCTTTTTTCACAGGTATGTTAGCAGTGATTATCGCAAGCCCCTGTACAGCTCCCTTTATGGGCGCTGCACTGGGCTACGCCGTGACGCAACCAGCGATCGAAGCCCTTGCGGTCTTTATCGCTTTGGGCTTCGGTATGGCACTCCCTTGGTTGCTACTTTGTATCTTCCCAGGTTGGTCTCGTCTTCTCCCTAAGCCAGGTGCCTGGATGGACATCTTCCGCAAAGCCATGGCGATCCCCATGGCGCTTGCGGTCGTGTGGCTTGCCTGGGTTCTCTCTAAGCAAATCAACTTGAATGGCATGTTACTCATGCTCGCGGCAAGCGGAGCAACAGCCGTATTCCTTTGGCTACTCGGCCGAGAACAATGGGGACGAGGTCGAAATCGTGCGCTGATGGGCGTCACAGCTTGTGTCACCGTTAGTATCATCGGCACCATTGCCACGGGCATCTTTGACCGCAATGGCAACGTCGCTAGCCACGGTAACTGGCAACCTTGGAGCGATCAAGCCGTTACTACTGCCTTGGCCGAAGGTCGCCCAGTCTTTGTTGACTTTACAGCCGCCTGGTGCGTCACTTGTCAGGCAAATAAAGTCGCGGCACTCAATCGCAATGACGTTCAAACTGTTTTCCAGAAAAAGAACTTTGTGTTATTGGTCGGTGACTGGACCAATCATGACCCAGCCATCACAGAGATCTTGGCCAATTTCGGTCGTTCTGGCGTGCCACTCTATCTCATCTATCGACCTGATGGCACTGTTGATATTTTGCCCGAATTGCTAACGCCTAGCATTGTGATCGACGCGATTGAAAAACCATAAGGTACTAATTAAAAAGGACGGTTCCACACAGAATCGTCCTTTTTTCAGATCTACTTTTGAGTTTTTTGTTCGTACGTCCATTCAATAACGCGATTCAAGAATCGAATGCCACCAGGCATATTGCGTTCCCCGTGCACACTCGCAAAGATAGCGTAACGTTCACCATTTTGAGCGTAAATATAGCCACCAATTGAGCGTACATCGGCAAGATATCCTGTTTTTAAGTGGGCACGCCCCAGGGCTTCCTTACGCTTACGCATCGTTCCATCCACACCAGAAATAGGTAATGAACTCATATATTCAGGCATACGTGGGCTGACCCACCCCGCCGCTAAGAGTTGCGTCATGGCACGCGCCGTCACATGTGATACGCGTGACAACCCCGAACCATTCTCAATGTAAATATCACCCAACGGCACGCCTTTTTCAGTTAACCATTTCGCCAACACTTCTCGTGCGTCGTCCATTTTGATGCGAAGCGGCACATCTTCATCGTCACGCTCTTTCAATGTGCCCAAACTCAGGTAGATATGCCGTGCAATCAAATTATTAGACCACTTATTGACGAGAGCCGTTACATCGGCCAACGCGTCAGACGTATGACCAGCAATCATCGTAGCTTCTTGAGGCACCACTCCACGACGCACATACCCCTTCCAAGTACGCCCGTCTTTTTCCCAATATCCCCTAAAGAGACGCTCTAAAAATACATCCGCTTCTAAAGAAATCACATTAAAGGTTTTAGGGCCACACGCTTTTGGCAATTTCCCATTAAACGACACAACAAGACGACCGTCCTTAGTCTGTTTGAGGTTATAGCCAATGCTCTCCTTCCAATCGCCACAGACACCTTTACTCAAAGGGATCGAAGTGGGGACGTCCATACCCGCCAAAGGAGGCATTGCAACAATACGAGCTTTCTTTGCTTTGATATCAGGAACAAATTCAAAACTAAGGTTTCGATACCCAATCACAGCTGCATCAGGTAATTGGTTATAAGGGCGAGAGCCGCGACCATCAAACGCTGACGGATCACCCTCAGGTATATCAAAGAAGGATCGATCAACAACAAGATCACCCTCGATATGACGTACCCCTAACTGAGCCATACGATCCACTAAAAGTGAAAACTTCTCAACCACTAAAGTGGGATCGCCGCCCCCTTTTAGATAAAGCTGGGACACACGTCCTTTTTCATCTGGACGCTCATCCGCATAAAAATACGTTTTCCAGCGCCAGTTCGCCCCCAAACGTTCTAAACCAGCCAAAGTGGTTACGAGCTTCGCAGTCGACGCTGGTGACACATGTCGATCTGCATTCACGGCAATCAGTGGTTTAACTTGAGGCATAGGCCTATCTTCAGGCACCAATAAATCTTTCAGAGGTACCACTGAGAGCGTGACCGCCTGCGGGTCAACGTGACAAGTCTTCGCAGCGCGTACCAATACATCAGGTAGCTCCTGAAGAGGCTGTGCCTGAGCCGACAAGCCAAAACACGCCAACAACATCGCTAAGCTCAAACGTCTTCCAATCAACGCCTTTTTACCGTTTGACAACACCGATACCTCTAACGATTTCAACCGAAAATGGAAGAAACGTAAAAAAATTTAAAAAAGCCCTTGTTTTTTGGGTATCCATCCCCATATAACTTGTAAATGCTAAGACAGCGTCCTTATATTGACGTTATTTTGGCACCGATTTTTACAACTGAATTGTCGATGACTCTCAACAAAGATTCGTTGCGAGTCCCTTAAAAAAACAGACTGTTTTATTTGGAGAACAACAAATGCAGATCCGTCCGTTGCATGACCGCGTCATCATCAAGCGTCTTGCTGCTGAAACGACCACTTCCTTCGGCATCGTCATTCCTGACTCTGCCGGCGAAAAGCCTGATCAGGGTGAAGTGATCGCTGTCGGCCCGGGCAAGCGTGACGAAGCCGGTCGCGTCATTGCGCTCGACGTCAAGGTCGGTGATCGTGTTCTCTTCGGCAAGTACTCTGGTCAGACCGTCAAGGTTGACGGCGAAGAGCTCCTCGTCATGCGCGAAGAAGACATCATGGGTGTGCTCGAATAAGTCGCACTGCCAAGAACACATCAAGATTTAACGTTTTTCAAATAGATAAAGGATTAAAGAAATGGCTGCTAAGCAGGTTCTTTTCGGTGATGACGCCCGCTCCAAGATGGTCCGTGGTATTAACGTGCTCGCTAACGCTGTCAAGGTCACGCTCGGCCCGAAGGGTCGTAACGTGGTGCTCGAACGTGCTTTCGGCGGACCGACGGTGACGAAGGACGGTGTGTCTGTCGCCAAAGAAATCGAACTCAAGGATAAGTTCGAAAACATGGGCGCCTGCATGGTGCGTGAAGTGGCCTCCAAGACCAGCGACAACGCTGGTGACGGTACAACGACCGCTACGGTACTCGCTCAGGCTATTGTTGACGAAGGTATGAAGTTCGTTGCCGCTGGCATGAACCCGATGGACCTCAAGCGCGGTATCGACAAGGCTGTTGCCGCCGCTATTGAAGAACTCCGTTTGATCAGCAAGCCGACGACGACCAACAAAGAAATCGCTCAGGTTGGCTCCATCTCTGCTAACTCTGACGCTGAAATCGGTACGATCATTTCCGAAGCTATGGACAAGGTAGGTAAGGAAGGCGTGATCACGGTTGAAGACGGTAAGAGCCTCAAGAACGAACTCGAAGTCGTTGAAGGTATGCAGTTCGACCGCGGCTATCTCTCCCCGTACTTCATCAACCAGCCGGAGAAGCAGGCTGCCGTTCTCGACAACCCGTTCATTCTTCTTCACGACAAGAAGATCAGCAACATTCGTGAACTCCTTCCGATTCTCGAACAGGTTGCCAAAGCTGCTCGTCCGCTCGTCATCATTGCTGAAGACATCGACGGTGAAGCCCTTGCTACCCTCGTTGTGAACTCTATCCGTGGCATCCTCAAGGTTGCTGCTGTTAAGGCTCCGGGCTTCGGCGACCGTCGCGCGGCCATGCTCGAAGACATCGCTGTCCTCACGGGCGGCACGGTCATCTCTACCAACATAGGCTTGAGCCTCGACAAGGCCACGCTCGAACAGCTTGGTACGGCCAAGAAGATCGAAATCACGAAGGAAAACACCACGATTATCGACGGCGCCGGTCAGGCTGAAGCCATCGAAAACCGCGTGAAGAACATCCGCACGCAAATCGATGCCGCTACGAGCGACTACGATCGTGAAAAACTTCAGGAACGCGTTGCCAAGCTCGCTGGTGGCGTTGCCTTGATCAAGGTCGGTGCTGCTACCGAAGTTGAAATGAAGGAAAAGAAGGCTCGCGTTGAAGACGCCCTTCATGCTACCCGTGCTGCCGTTGAAGAAGGCATCGTGGCCGGTGGTGGTGTGGCTCTCATCCGCGCCAAGCAGGCCATCCGTGACCTCAAGGGTGACAACGACGAACAGAACGCTGGTATCCGTATTGTTCTTCGCGCCATGGAAGAACCGCTTCGTCAGATCGTCGCTAACGCTGGCGACGAACCGAGCGTCGTGGTGAACACGGTGGCTAACGGCGAAGGCAACTTCGGTTACAACGCTCAGACGGGTGAATACGGTGACCTCGTTGAAATGGGCGTTCTCGACCCGACGAAGGTAACCCGTACAGCTCTTCAGAACGCTGCTTCTGTGGCCTCTCTCATCCTCACGACGGATTGCATGGTAGCCGACCTTCCGCAGGAAGATAAGCCGTTGCCCGCCGGCATGGACGGCATGGGCGGCATGCCCGGCATGATGTAATCAAAGACATCAGCCATCAAGTTTTGTGATCGTTCAAACAAACGATCACAAGCTTATAGATAAAAATGCGACAGTTTGATAGCTGTCGCATTTTTTTGTACCTATGTCAAGGGCTTAGAAACCGGCTAACTTTGCAAAAGAATCCCCCGTTTGTTCAACCACAGCGATATAACGACCATCAGACTGGCGTAGCACACCAAAAGGCACTTCACGTGCCCCAGAGCGTCGGAAAATCTTGGTGTTAGTCCATACCGCTTCACGAGCTTCAAAGGGCAATGTCATGCCACGCACATCAAGTCCCTTGAAGTTGGGATCCTGGATATATTCTTCATGCTTCAAGAATGTAGCCTGAGGATCCTTAGCACTCAAAATGGCCGCGCCTTGCAGTTCACTCCATGGATTCAAGACCGCCACAGGGTGCCAAACAAATTTCACTCGGTCAAGATAAGGCTCATACTGTTGGTATTGCCAAACACACCAACGGCATTGCGTATCAAAGGTCATAAGAACGACTGCGTTAGCATTGGGGTTCCCGAACACTAAACCATGGCCATGCTCTGAGAACTCAACAAAATACTCTTCGGCATTAAAATCCGTCGGCACGGCTGGTTTTTTGGGCCAACGACTTTGAGTAGCCATAACAAATGGGCTCGATAAAGCACCTACTCCTAATAGACCGATGCTCGCGAGCATTTGACGACGTGAAAAAGGCATCTTAGCGCCTCCAAAAAAGTCTAGAGAGAAGCGTTTATAGCAAACTGCTTTACGCTCTAACCTAGAGCTTACGAGATTATTGACTCAATGTCGAAAGAATTTGTTAAGATAGCGCCCGATGTATAACTCCTCGGAAGGCCTTAAATGAAGTTCACCGAAATGCTCAACGAGCGTTGGCAAAACGCTGGTTCCATGCTTTGCGTTGGTCTCGATCCAAATCCAACGCGCTTCCCGCACGAACTCGCGGGTCGTAGTACCGCGATCTATGATTTTTGTTGCGGCATCGTGGATGCCACGGCTGATCTCGTTTGTGCGTTTAAGCCACAGATTGCTTATTTTGCTTCGTGTGGTGCTGAGGCTGAACTCACGGCCATTATTGAGTACATTCACACAAACTATCCCAAGGTTCCTGTCATTCTTGATGCAAAGCGCGGTGACATCGGTTCGACCGCTGAGCACTATGCTCGTGAAGCGTTTGAACGCTTTAAAGCTGACTGCGTCACGCTTTCCCCTTTCATGGGCTTTGATACGATCAAACCCTATTTAGCTTACGAAGAAAAGGGCGCCTTTATTCTTTGCCGCACCTCTAACCCTGGTGGAGACGACATTCAGATGTTGAAAGTAAATGGCGAACGCATCTATGAACGTCTCGCGCGCTTAGCTGCAACGGAATGGAATTTGTCTGGTGAACTAGGTTTGGTTGTTGGCGCCACATACCCGAATGAACTAGCGAATGTCCGGCGTATTGCCCCGAACCTTCCGTTGCTCGTCCCTGGCATTGGCGCTCAAGGTGGTGATATCCACGCTTGCGTACAGGCTGGCCAAACAGCTAACCACACAGGCATGGTCATTAACTCTGGTCGCGCCATTATTTATGCTAGCGCAGAAGATGAATGGAAGGATGCAGCTCGCAAGGTCGCGATCGCAACCCGTGACGCCATTCGCGTTGCCGCTTGCTAATTCGCTCAATAGCGCTCATTAAATCAAAAGCCGACTTATTTAAGTCGGCTTTTGATTTATCTACTGGTCTACGTATCGCTTAGTAAACACGACCGTTGACCAAAATTCCCTCTTCTGTAATTTCAATCTGAGAAACCCAAGCGCCTTCACTTTCACGTAAAACACCTTCTGTCACCAATTCCTTCACAGAATCTGTCCAGACAGGTTCATCATGAGCAAACTCACGATCAATATTGACCGTAAAACTTCCTAACTGATTGGATTCACGAGCAAGCTGGCCAGTAATAGAGACTTGCTTTTGCTGACGCTCGAAGACGCATTCTTCAAGCTTAGCCTTCAGATCACTCGAAAGAATTAACGGCATCAACATCTCAACATCAACCAAGGCGCCTGTGGCCATCTGAGCGATAAAGCTTTCAGGCACATTCTCAAGGCGAACTTTACCCTTCCAACCATCTAATGCTGTCTGACCGTCAAGCTTAAGTTGGGAGAGTGTCCAGGTCCACTGCTGCTCATATAGAGGAGGAATCGTAGTCTCGGTCTGCGACTCGTCAACCTTTTGAAGAGTTTGAAGACTATGCAATGTATACCCTTCAACCGTCACTAAACCACCTACGCCCTGGCTCGTCAGCTCGCCACCCTTGACTTGAACCTCTATACGCCCTTCAGCACCGTCTTCGTGCGCCTTGATGCTCACTGGCCCCGTCACCAAACGTTCTTCATCCGCTTGACACGTCATCCCATGCCACAGCAAATCAGTCTTCTTGAGATGCTTATCGGCCGTCAACGTAAAACCAGCCACACTACACAAAACAGGATCGTCTTTGACACGGAAAGGTTTCACCGTCCACTCATACGTAGCGTCACCTGTTAAACCCACGTTCACCTTAATTTGGTCTTCATATCCATCAAGACCAAAGTTAGGTAACTCAGGCGCAGATCCAAACTCACGATCCAAAGACAACTTGGCTTTTGTCCCAAAACCGAAGGTCGCGCACCCGGTCCATCGAAAAGCCAACTGACCATCCTTCACCGTGATCGCCACTTCGCGTCCCGTGATACTACGAGCTGTTTCTTCAGCGCTGATCGAGAGGCCTACCTTGACACCATCATCCGAAAGCTTACGACCAATCTCTTCGAATTGCTCATCAAAAACCGTGCCCTGCCACAGGATGCCACCGGCAGCTACTGCACCCAGTAAAACGACTCCACCCGCCGCCGCCCCAAACCATTGAGCTCGCTTTTCACTCATTATCATTCCTCCTATACGATTACCTTATACCGACTTATGAAAGCGTCTTAATCTTAGCTGCCAACACTTTATCAATTCGGCGACGGTCCATATCCATAATTTCTAAACGCCACCCGTCCCATTCTGCGATATCACCTTCTTTAGGCAGACGACCAAGCAACAGCATCATCATACCTGCAAGGGTGTTATATCGACCCAGTGCTTCTTCTGGCACAGCCTTAATATCAAGGACATCCTTCAATTCAGGGATAGGAATCATACCGTCCAATAAGAAAGAACCATCTTCACGTCGTGTCACCCAGGCATCACCAGGCTGTTCGGGTTTAAATTCACCCGCAATGGCTTCAAGCACATCTCGAGGCGTCACAATGCCCTGCACTTCACCATATTCATCAACAACCAAAGCCACAGGTGTATCGGTCTTTCGGAAATTTTCAAGCAGTTCCATCCCTGTCAAAGACTCTGGCACATAAACAGGAGCCGTTAAATTGTCTTTGAAATCAGGTTTACCTTTTTCCATCATCTGCTGAAGAAGTGTTCGAGTCGAGCAGAAACCCTTCACATCATCCAAGCTTCCCACACAAACCGGCAAACGAGAACGCTTAGAACCGCGAATTTTTTCGATATTGACCGCTAATTCATCTTCAAGGTCAATCCAATCAATATCGCCGCGAGGCGTCATCAACGAGCCCACTTGGCGATCATCTAATCGGAAAACATTGCGCACCATATCGCGTTCGACGGTTTCAATCACACCTGATTCTTCACCTTCGTCAATCATGGCATGAATTTCTTCTTCAGTCACTGGGACCTGAGAGTTCGTATCGATACGCAACCAGCACAAAATCGCCGAGGTTGAATAACTCAATAATTTAACGAATGGCGCCGCAAGAATCGAGAGCGTATAGAGAATAGGCGAAAAACGACAAGCGAGCGTTTCAGGTGTCATTTGACCAATACGCTTAGGCACTAATTCACCTAACACGATAGCAAAGTACGTCAACAGCACCACAACAAGCCCCGTTCCTAAGGCCGACGCCGTCGACTCATGCATTCCCAAAGAAACTAACCACTCAGCGACAGGTTTGGCCAACGCTGCTTCCCCGAAAATCCCAGAGAGCAATCCAATCGACGTAATCCCCACTTGAATTGTCGAAAGCGCGCGATTAGGATCCGCGTTCATTTCCATGGCGCGCTTAGCACCTGGCACATCATCCTCAGAAAGATGCTGTAAACGCGCACGACGACTTGTAATCAGGGCTACTTCGCTCAACGCGAACATGCCGTTTAACCCGATCAAAATGACGAGAATGAAGACATCAAACCAACTTGACATACCAACCAGCCTTTATCCCTTTGGCCTGAATTCATAAAAATAACAGAGACAAAAAAGCGCCCAACCTGAGTCATCAAGCAGGGCACCGATTTTACAGTTATTTGATTGTAATCAGTATTCGCATGGCATGAGGGCCGGATTACCGAATCGCATGAGTTCCCTCAATCCATCTAAGGCAACTAACACAGTCGCCTCTCTCACTGTTGCACGACTACCAGGCACATAGATCGTTCGAGAACAAGTCACGATAGATTCATTGAAGCGCTCGCCCCAACCAATGCATACTGTACCAACAGGGGTTTTTACTGTACCCCCACCAGGACCAGCAATGCCAGTCACGGCAACGGATAACGTCGCACTTGCGCTACGCGCCAACACACCTCGAGCCATTGCTTGCGCCACAGCTTCGCTAACAACACCTTCTGTTTCAATCAAACTTGGTCTCACGTCAAGCCTGGCCACCTTGGCCGATGCAGCATACGTGACAAATCCTTCTTCAAACCAAGCCGAACTACCAGCCACTTCGGTCAAGGCAGCAGCAATACCGCCGCCAGTACAACTTTCGGCCGTCACAACAATATGATGTCGGTCTTTAGCGACAATACCTAACTGTTGAGCGGCGAGCAGAATTTTGGACGTGATGTCAGACATAATGGATTAACCCAACAACCAACCTAAAATGTTCACGACAACCCAAGCGTAAAAAGCTGCAACGACATCATCGAGCATCACACCCACGCCATTTTTCATCTTTTCATCAATGACATCAACGGGGGGCAACTTCATGATGTCAAAGAAGCGGAATGCTACAAAACCAGCAATCCACCAAGCTGTTCCAGCCGGCAAAAAAGCAAAGAGCAACCAAATACCCACAACTTCGTCAACGACGACACCCTTATGGTCATTTACCCCAAGATCACGCGAGACCTTGTCTGATGCCCAAATCCCTGCGGCAAAAAGGACTAAAGCCAAAAGTACCCAACCTGCCGTTGACACAGCTGGGCTTAGCACAATAAAAGCAAGCGCACCAGCTAACGTGCCATAAGTACCTGGTGCCTTACTCGGTAGCCCAGCACCGAAGAAAGTCGCGATCATATGCGCAGGATGCGACCAAACAAAACGACTGGTTAACTCAATCTGATTGGCGGGGTTGGATTCATCGTATTTCTGAAGCATATCTACTTCCTGACAAATGAAGCACCGGTCAACCGGTGACAGTTAAACACCATGCAGAGGGTATCAGACAGCAAAATGATCAAAACCGTTGGTTGGAGTCGTAATGATTACGCCGTTCTGTGTACGTACAGTAAGATTATCGCCTGAGACTTTTTCGCGAATCTTACCAATACGGGTAAGTCTGGTCTGCGTCAACAATCCTACCTGTTCTACTCGATGCGCTAAAGCCTCTGGCGCCGTAAAAACAAGCTCATAATCATCTCCCCCCATCAAAGCAGCCTCTTGTTGCGCTGAAGCGCTTAAGGCGCGTAATGCGGACGAAATCGGCACCGCATCCCAAAGTACGTCAGCACCTACCTCGCTTCGTTCCAAAATATGTCCTAAGTCCGCCTTGAGTCCATCAGAGACATCGGCACACGCTGTAGCTAAATCCAACAACGCTGACCCCAATGCATTACGCGGTGTCGGGCGATCCATTCGTTCAAAAACGCTCTCTGCCGCATCAGGCATCAGTTGCCAATGTCCCCAACGATGTTTGAGCGCAGCATACGCATCCCCTAAAGTGCCAGACACCCAAATATCGTCCCCTGGACGTGCACCTGCACGACCCAACCCTTTTCCTTCGGACAAAGCCCCCATCGCAGTAATTGAAATGGTAACGGGCGCACGTACATCACCGACCGCCGCCGTACGAGTGGTATCACCTCCGAGCAATGCGCACCCCGAAGTCTGAGCCAACGACATTAAACCCCTTGAAAAGGCCGCTAACCACGCATCGTCTCTTTCAGGAAGACCGATAGACAAAAAAAACGCTCTAGGTGACGCGCCTGCCGCCGCCAAGTCCGACAAATTGACAGCCAAAGCTTTATAGCCCACGTCCTCTGGATTTGCATTGGGTAAAAAATGCGTACCGATCGCCATCATGTCCGTCGTCACGGCGATACGTTCTGTACCAGTATCGATCAACGCACAATCGTCACCGATTCCTTGACTACGCCACTCACCAAATCCTTCGTAAGTAAAAAAACGATCAATAATTTGGAATTCGCCTCGACGCATCCTCTGACCTCCTTAAAGACAACCCATTGTTTGACCGAGCACAAAAAAGGTCGCTCCTCCGCGCAGAAGGAACGACCCTTTGGCTTATCTCATGTCAGGCCTCAGTCCTGCGTAGCTTCCGTTTCTTCTGAACGCACTTCACGAGCTACGTGCTCGAGAACAGCGTTCGTGAAACGATAACCGCTACCAAACTGCTTAACGAGTTCGATCGACTCGTTGAGAACCACACGCCACGGCGTTTCTGGACAGGCTAATAATTCATACGTACCAATGAAAAGCACCGCACGTTCCACCAAAGAAATACGGTGCAACTCACGGTCAGCATGACGCGCGATAATCTCAGCAACTTCTGCGTGACGATCTAACACACCTGAAAGAAGTTGCGTAAAGAGAGGCTTATCGGCACGATCAAAATCAGTTGGACGAATATCACATCCTTCTAGTGGCTCACCTTCGTCATGAAGGAGGCTCGATAGATGCGCCTCAATGCTAGCGTAATCCTGTGTTGGATCAGCCAACCACTGATAGAGTCCAAGCATCACGAAGACGCGAGCCAAGTGACGGCCTGAATGAGCTCCCTTACGGTGAGCTACCTTATGTTCAGTCATTCGTGGATTCCTTTATTCCTTATCATCTTCTTCGTAGCAGAAACCTTCGTCTTCGTCGAAGTCTTCTTCAGATACGAATTCCTTGGCCAAGTTAGCCATTTCAACGGCACAACGAGCGCAATCACGACCTTTCATATCGAGACGTTCTTGACACTGTTCGTCGTTTTCAGTCGTCAAAACACCATTGGCGATAGGAATTTCATAGTCCAAACCAACGCGGGTAATGCCAGCACCAGACTCATTGCTCACCAATTCAAAATGATAGGTTTCGCCACGAATCACAGCACCCAATGCGATAAGCGCATCATATTCAGCCGTCTGAGCAAGCTTCATCAAAGCAAACGGAATTTCGAGGGCGCCAGGTACAGAGACCTTGGTCACATCTTCATCAACTACGCCAAGCTTACGAAGTTCGTCCATGCAGGCTTCGAACTCACCGCGACCGGCATATTCGTTGAAGCGGGCAACAACGATACCAATACGAAGATCCGTACCATCGAGTTTAGTGGGAACAATGTCAACAGCCATTTCTGTCTCCTTGAGGCCTGCAAGCGGGAGCTAATTTGTTATCAAAATTCTGAGTTCGAGGGAGAATCCCTCTGAACGGATGCCCCTAAGAGGTATCCGTTAGTAAATTACTATTCTAGCGCGAAAGCACGGGCGAACGCTTAGATATCGCGTTCGCCCGCATTTCAGCTAAGTTTTTCGAGCGTCGAATACCGCTCTCGTTTGTTTATGTCTCGTTCGAGGGCTTAAAAGAATGATTCTTCATCATTCTTGAGCGCCATCATACGCTCGACATAGCGCGCAATCGTATCGATTTCGAGATTGACGTAACTCTGAGCCTTCAAATGCTTGAGCGTCGTCACTTCCACTGTGTGCGGAATCAAATTAATCGTCACCAACGTATCCAAGGCTGTATCTTCGACCTTATTTATCGTGAGCGATACGCCGTTCACAGTGATGGAACCCTTGTAAGCCAAATAAGGGGAAAGGACACGCGGTGCACGAATGACTAAACGCCAAGATTCAGCGACCTGTACCATCGACTCAACCTGACCAACGCCGTCCACGTGTCCGCTCACTAAGTGACCGTCCACACGGTCACCTAAGCGCATCGCTTTTTCCAAATTCACTTCACCAAAACTATCCAAGCCCGTCGTCTTCGATAAGCTTTCAGCCGAGACATCCACCTTAAATTCAGTATCCGTCTTTTCAATCACAGTCATGCAAGCACCGTTCACAGCGATCGAATCTCCTACGCGCACTTCATCAAGACCTAACGTCGGGGCTACGATCGTGAGACGCACACCATTACCAAGAGGTTCGGGTTCGCGCACTTTGCCGATCGCCTGAATAATACCGGTAAACATTTCGAGTTATCTCCTCATAATCACAAGCAGATCCGCTCCGATCTGACTCAATTCAGTTACTTTCCAACGATGAGCGTCGTCAGGCGTTTGGGGTAGCGGTACGTGAGCAATGGGCATTCCTGCACCAAAGAAACAAGGTGCCATAAACAGAACGATCTCATCCACCAATTTTTGGTGTAAGAAGGCACCATTAAGGCCTGCCCCCGCTTCTAAGTGCACTTCGTTCACCTCACGTTCACCTAACCTGTCAAGCATTTTACCTAGGTCAACGCGTTCAGGGTTTTGTTCATCTGGCAGGTACCAAATCTCGACCCCCTTTTGCTTTAAGGCTTGCGCTTTGCTCTCATCGGTACACGCCGTCACAATGAGGGTATTTCCACCCTCTAAAATCTGAGCCGTCAGAGGGATTTCCAATTGGGCGTCCACCACAATGCGTAACGGGAAACGAACCTGATCGGCAAGGCGTACCGTCATACGAGGATTATCTGCCTTAACCGTTCCAATGCCCGTCACAATGGCACCTGAACGAGCACGCAACCATTGATTTTCCTCACGCGCATCGCTCCCTGTAATCCACTGAGAGCGTCCGTCAGGCAAAGCAGTACGACCATCCAGTGTGCTAGCACACTTCAATCGAACCCAAGGTCGTCCTGTGGTCATGCGTGTTATAAAACCAACATTTGCGTTGAAAGCCTCGTTTTCACAAATCCCTGTCGTCACCAAAATCCCGGCTTCAGTCAACATACGCACACCGCGACCTGCAACCAAAGGATTCGGATCCAATATAGCAACAACCACGCGGCCCAGACGATGTTCAATCAATGCTTTAGCACAAGGGGGGGTACGACCGTAGTGCGAGCAAGGCTCAAGCGTCACATACATCGTTGCACCTGCAACGCATTCACCTCTCGCTTGTGCATCTCTTAAGGCCATAATTTCGGCATGAGAACCGCCGACAGCTTGAGTATGTCCACAACCAATGACACAGCCGTCGCGCACAATCACAGCCCCTACCGCAGGATTTGGTGCAGACAAGCGACGGGCTTTCCCCGCCTGCGCCAATGCCAAACTCATCCACTCTTCATCTTGCGTCATCATGCTTCCTTGTTACCTTTCGGTTCTGGGGTTTTTGCCAATTCAGCAGCCTCACGAATCATCGTGATAAACGCCTGAGGATCATTGATATTGAAGTACACCGATGCAAAACGGACATAGGCAATCGTGTCGAGCTTCTTTAAAGCAGCCAACACCAAATCACCTAAACGACTAGAACGAATCTCACGCTCTCCCGTCAGAATCATTTCTTGTTCAATCGCATCAACGGCTTCTTCAATTTTTTCTGGCGATACAGGACGCTTGCGCAAAGCCAAAGACATTGATGCCAACAATTTGGCTCGATCGTATTCTGACCGCACGCCGCCACGCTTCACAATAGTCGGGATCGCCAAATGGGCACGTTCAAATGTCGTAAAGCGCTTTTCACACTTCGGACAGCGACGTCGACGACGGATTACATATCCCTCCTCCGGCGCACGAGAATCAATTACTTGTGTATCCGGATTTTGACAAAAGGGACAACGCATATTCATCACTCCTAAAACTGCTCACAGAGATAACTCTGCCTAGATTGAAGTGCTGTTGAGTTTAGCGCCTCTTTATGTAAAAGATCAAGGGATTACATACAAAATATGGGCTGATGCTTTATAGAAAACATCAGCCCTAGTATGTCTAAAGGTACTTTTTAAGCTTTTGCTTAGTCAGAGTAGACCGGGAAAGCCTTCGTGAGCTTTTCGACCTCAGCCTTGACACGCTCAAACACAGCCTGATCTTCAGGAGCTTCGAGCAAATCAACGATCAAATTAGCTACCTTACGAACCTCGGCTTCTCCGAAACCACGCGTCGTCATGGCAGGCGAACCCAAACGGATACCAGACGTGACAAAGGGCTTTTCAGGATCATTCGGAATCGCATTCTTATTGACAGTGATATGAGCAGCATTGAGCAACGCTTCAGCTGCCTTACCCGTAATCTTCAAAGAACGAAGGTCAACAAGCATGACATGGCTTTCTGTGTGACCCGACACAATGCGAAGACCGCGCTTAACCAATTCGTCGGCCATCGCAGCTGCGTTCTTAATGCACTGTTCACCATAGACCTTAAAGGACGGATCCAGAGCTTCCTTAAGTGCCACAGCCTTTGCTGCAATCACGTGCATCAAAGGCCCCCCCTGCATCCCAGGGAAGACTGCAGAATTGATCTTCTTTTCAAGGTCGGGACGAACAAAGATCAAACCACCGCGCGGACCACGCAACGTCTTATGGGTTGTCGTCGTTACAATGTCAGCATAACCAAACGGCGTGGGATAGACACCAGCCGCGATCAAACCAGCATAATGAGCCATGTCGACCATCAACAATGCACCAACGCTATGAGCAATGTCAGCAAAGCGCTTGAAGTCAATGCGGAGCGAATAAGCAGAAGCCCCCGTCACAATGATCTTTGGCTTATGTTCCTTAGCCAAAGCTTCAACGCGGTCGTAATCAATGGCTTCATTTTCATCGAGGCCATAGGGAACCACTTTGAAGTAACGACCCGAATAATTGAGATGCATACCATGGGTCAAGTGACCACCTTCGGCAAGCGAAAGACCCATAATCGTATCGCCCGGCTCAAGCAAACCGAAATAAACGGCAGAGTTAGCCTGTGCACCAGAATGCGGCTGCACGTTCACAGCCATTTCGACGCCAGCGGGCTCACAAAAGAGCTTCTTAGCACGTTCGATCGCGAGACTTTCAGCTACGTCGACATGTTCGCAACCACCGTAGTAGCGCTTACCAGGATAGCCTTCAGCATACTTGTTGGTAAGGCAAGAACCCTGAGCCTGCATAACTGCTGGAGAGGCATAGTTTTCACTCGCGATCAGCTCAATGTGATCTTCCTGACGGGTAGATTCGTGGCAGACAACATCCCAAAGTTCAGGATCGACCACAGCGATAGTATTGGAGCGTTTGAACACGACTTCAGTTCCTTAGAAAAGCTAGCACTTCGAAACACAACGCATCGAATGTGCTAACGGGTGAATAACAAAAATTATTCAGTAGCAAGACGCGGATTGAGCGTATAGCGACCAACTAATTCTGCCGACGTAATGACGTGGCCCTTCATGGCTACTTCAACATCCTGCCAAGTAAACTCTGCTGGTAAAGCAAGTTTTTCGACATCTAATGCGAACACCATAAAGCGGTAGTAATGCCAACGGGCATCAAAAAATGGCGGACAAGGTCCATCATATCCTGTCCCCGTTTCACCGGGCACAGGACGAGCACCACGACTGTAATCGTTGATACCCAAATCGCCAAACCCTGGGGTACACTTTTTCGTTTCCGCCAAAGCGCCTTCGGGAATTTCGCGCACAGTCACTGGACAATTGGGCTGAACCCAATGTACAAAACAGCGTCGAGGTTGAGACACAGGAAGCTCACCTGAAAGATCTCGCTCCTCTAACTGAGTTGGCACATCATCATCGAGACAAGCCAATACAAAAGAAGCAGTTCCTTCGGGCACATTAGACCAAGCCAAATGCGGGTTCAGATTTGCAGAACGTACCGTCCCTTCTGAACCAATACGCCCCCAAGCAAACGCTTCAGGAATCAATTCACCTTGAGCAAAATTTTCTGAAATCAGCTTCAAGTGACACCTCCATGTCTTTTGAGAAGACGCTTGACATATTCGTCGAGCGTCTTCCTTTATAGCATCAGATTGCGTTGATCAACCTTTGATCGATTTTGCTTATCCAAACTCCTCTGCGTTCAAACAAACCACATGAGGAAAAGGACTTACTTTTGGCTCACAATTTAAGCCAAAATGTGGCAGGGCCATCATTAACGAGCGAGACTTTCATCTCTGCGCCAAACCGGCCTGTCGGGCACGAAAGTCCTTGCGCACGTAAAGCCGTCACAAACGCCTCATAAGCCAGTTGCCCTTCTTCAGGGGATGCCGCATTAGAAAAGCTCGGTCGATTACCTGAGCGCGTATCTGCCGCGAGTGTAAATTGCGACACGCAAAGCACGTCACCACCCACGTCACAAACACTCAAATTCATCTTGCCTAAGTCATCCGAAAAGATGCGCAATTTCGCCACTTTACACGCCAACTTTTCAATCGTTTCAGGCGTATCGCCGGGTTCCCCACAAATGAATGCGAGGAGCCCTTTTTGAACCGCGCCAATGATCTTGTCGTTGACCTGCACGCTTGCTTGGGTCACACGTTGCACAAGCACAATCATGGGTAAACCTCAATTAAGCGACCGTGATTTTGGCCCACTTACGCTTACCCACCTGAACCGTGATCACATCGCCAGTGTGAAGCTTGAGACCGCGATCAGACACCTTCTGACCATCAATCTTGACACCTCCCTGATCAATGTTGCGGTTTGCTTCGCTCGTAGAAGCTACCAAACCTGTCGTCTTCAACAATTGACCAATGCCGATTTCACCTTCAGAGGCTGTCACGGTCATTTCTGGAATATCGCTCGGCATCGCACCCGCACGGAAGCGTGCATTAAATTCTTCTTCGGCAGCCGTCGCAGCGGCATCCGAGTGGAAGCGTCCCACGATCTCCTTCGCAAGCAACACTTTCGCATCACGGGGGTTGCAGCCTTCAGCACACTCCTTCTTAAGCTGAGCAATTTCAGCATTGCCACGCAAGCTTAAGAGGTCATACCAATCCCACATCAAGGCATCAGAGATCGACATCACCTTGCCAAACATATCGTTCGGAGCATCCGTAATGCCGATGTAGTTATGCTTACTCTTACTCATCTTAACTTGGCCATCAAGACCCACCAACAACGGCATCGTCAAAATGCACTGCGGTTCCTGACCATACTGACGTTGGAGTTCACGCCCCACCAAGAGGTTAAAACGCTGATCAGAGCCACCTAATTCAAGGTCAGCCTTGAGTGCCACAGAGTCATATCCCTGCATCAGAGGATAGATCAGTTCATGCATAGCGATCGGAGCTTGTTCAGCATAGCGCTTAGCGAAGTCGTCGCGTTCGAGCAAACGAGCCAACGTATAACGCGAAGCCAACTGAATCAGGCCTACCGAACCCAGATCGTTACACCATTCAGAGTTGTAACGCACTTCTGTTCGTTCAAGATCAAGCACCAAACCCGCCTGGTTCAAGTAGGTCTGTGCATTTTCGACAATCTGTTCATGCGACAACGGCGGACGCGTCACGTTACGGCCTGAGGGATCACCGATCGCGGCCGTAAAGTCGCCCACCAGGAAAATCACGGTATGCCCCAGGTCTTGTAACTGACGCAACTTATTGAGAACCACCGTATGACCGATATGAATATCAGGTGCCGTCGGGTCAAGACCCAACTTGCAACGCAACGGGGTACCCGTCATTTTGGCTCGTGCGAGCTTCTGTTCGAATTCTTCTTCGATCAAAAACGTATCCGTTCCACGACGAATCAACGCCATGGCTTCACGGATCTCATCCGTCACGAGCAGCTTCTTTTCCGCCTGAGCTTTGTCTAACTCAACAGTCATCAGTATCCCTTTGCTATTACTAAAAATTGGCTCAAATCCCTTTTCAGCTATGTAGGCTCAATCTGTAACCATTTTGAGTCCCGTTTTCTAAAGGCCGATTGGGTGATCTGTTTTAAAATATCAGATTTATTATTGTTCCCTTTTTTCACGCCTTTCGCAACTCTATACCCCTCATGACTGCCCCCTCTCTTATTGCAAGGCAATTACGCTCCGCAGGCAAAGCGTTTCGTTCTTGGTTACGCTCGAGTGCAAATACTCGGTTGCGTCATCCTAACAAACGCTTGACTCAGGCCGCCACCGTTGGACTCGCATCCTGTGTTGTGCTAGGGAGTACGGGGGGGCTACTTGGCGTCGCGCCTACGTTGGCACAAGAAAAGCCTCGAGTAACATACGTAACACAGAGTGTTGACGATAACGTTCTCAAAGAAGCCCTAGAGGCATTGCGTCGAGGCGGTTCGGTCACGCCGAAGAGTATAACGGCACGTACTGGGGAAACATTCGGTTCTTTATTGGCTCGTCTGGAAATCCAAGATCCAAAGGCCGTCGCTTACATTCGATCAGAGCCACGTCTTAGTCCCTTTGTCTTGCCACAACCCGGCCAGTACGTTACCGCAGGGATTTTTCCTGACGGACGCTTAGCTTACTTACATCTTTATCTTGAAGGACCGCACCCTCAAGATAGCCGCCGCATCGAAGTCACTCGTGCTGGTGAACTCTTTGCAAGCGCAGAATTCGCCGTTGCTTTTGATACGCTAGAAGAAAGTATTTCTGGCCTAGCATCCAATGGCTTCAAAGCGACTGTTGACACACTCAAAATTCCAGCAGACATCGCCAGTCAACTTAAGGTTGTCTGGGATGGAGCAGATAATCCGCTTCGTTCCATCAAAAATGGTGACGCCTTACGTTTGATCTATGAACGCAAATTTGCTGGTGGAAACTTCATTCGAAATGGTCAGCTTTTAGCTGTTCAAGTTGTTGCAAACGATGAAGTTCACGAAGCCTACTGGTTTAACAATGACGATCGTATCGGCGGCTTTTATACCCTTGAAGGGCGAGCCTCTCAACAAACCTTTATCCGTGTACCACTTGACGTTCAAGACGTCAGCAGTGAATTCTCACCGTTACGTCGCCATCCTGTTACAGGCGTTCTTCGTCCGCATAACGGTACTGATTTCCGCGCTCCTTCAGGCTCTCGCATCTTTGCTGCAGCAGATGGAACCATTAGCTATGTCGGCTATGAACGCAAAGGCTATGGTCGCTACGTAAAAATTGATCACGGCTTGGGTCGCACCACTTTATATGCACATATGTCTCGCATCACAGAGGGACTCAAAAAAGGGCAGCGTGTACAACGTGGTGATGTGATTGGGTATGTGGGTCGCTCCGGACTTGCTACGGGACCACATCTTCATTACGAATTGATGTTTAACGGCGTCCAGATCAACCCACGCACGGCTGATCTACCAGACACCGAGAACCTCTCAGCTTTCCAGTTAGCACAATTAAAGACACTAGCCTATCCAATCCAGGCTCGTTTTGACTTACTCGCCGAAAGTGAAGCGCTTCCCTTGCCCACTTTTATTAAAACCCATCATCGTGAAGCGTCAACTGTTACAACCCAGTTGCTCAATCACCCTGGTAACGAAGACGAAACACCTTCAGCTAAACTAACACAACACGCAGCTTCAGCTTCGAAGTAATTCTGAATAAGCCGACCACGTGGTCGGCTTCTTTTTTGGTAGCTTTCGCAATGAACAGAACGATTACGTTTGGCCTGATGTCCGGCACGAGTTTAGATGGCACTGATGCGGTGGCCATGGCTTTTGAAAAGGATACGATGAGCTATCTAGGTCATATTTCACTACCCTTTCCAAACAACTTACGTACACAACTCGTAGCTTTAACGCTTCCTGGTGATAATGAGATTGATCGTATGGGAGAAGCCTCCGTTGCTCTTGTACATCACTATGCTGAAGCTGTTCGATTGCTCTTAACTAAAACCCAACTGACCTCTAATGATGTCGACGCCATTGGCGTTCATGGTCAAACGATCCGCCATCGTCCAGAACGAGGCTTTACATTACAGCTTAATCATCCTGCACTTCTAGCAGAACTGACAGCCATTGATGTCATCTGCGACTTTCGGAATCGGGACATTGCCGCAGGAGGCGAGGGAGCGCCATTGGTTCCCGCTTTTCATGCCAGAACCTTTTCAGGTCATGAGGCGCGTGTCATTTTGAATTTAGGTGGTATTGCAAACATTTCCATTTTGCCTGCTAATGCAACGAAATCTGACCAACCAATCTTAGGCGGTGACACAGGGCCCGCTAATATGTTGATCGACACCTGGACTCAACGCATTCTCCACGTGCCCTATGACAAGAATGGTGCATGGGCTGCTACAGGCAAAGTCATTCCTAAACTACTTGACGACTTTCTGGGTGACTCCTATTTTGCAAAACCATTTCCAAAGTCCACGGGACGCGAGCTTTTTTCACCTGCTTGGCTTGATCAACACCTCGCCCGCCATCCGGGTCTTGCACCAGAAGACATTGCTAGAACCCTTGTCGAACTGACTGCGCGTTCAGTTATTGACGCTGTCGAACGTTTTGCGCCAGAAGCTAAAACTTTAATTTTGTGTGGCGGTGGCACCTACAACCATACGCTACGACAAGCCTTAACCCAGCACTTCACAGGAAAAGTCTTCGATACATCCTCGCTTGGCATGCATCCCATGCAAGTTGAAGCAGCAGCCTTTGCATGGCTTGCTGAACGCTTTATTCACCGTCAACCAGGTAATTTACCCGCCGTAACTCGTGCCACCGGCCCACGCATTCTCGGGGCACTCTATCCCTATCAATAAATCCACCAAAAGAAAGGGGTGTTGCGAAAATCAGGCCATCCTGATCTTTACAACACCCCTTCCCTGGATTTTGTCGAACGTGCTTAGCGTTTAAACACTAAACGAAGAACCACAACCACACGTCGTCACAGCATTCGGATTATCAATCACAAACTGTGCCCCTGTCAGGTCGTCCTTGAAGTCGATCTTCGCGCCCACTAAATACTGATAGCTCATCGAGTCGATCAAGAGTGTCACACCACCCTTTTCCATCACAGCGTCGTCGGGATTCTGAACTTCGTCAAACGTAAAGCCGTACTGAAAACCAGCGCAACCACCGCCCTGAATAAAGACACGTAGCTTGAGTTCTGGATTACCTTCTTCGTCCACCAACTCTTTAACCTTAGCCACAGCAGCATCGGTAAAATTAATTGGATCAGGCATCAACACCGGCATGTCTTCCTGAACTGTGTCAATCTTTTCTTCGGTCATTGAAATATTCGCTGCAACCAAACGTGCAACGCTCCGTAAATGAAGTTTCCGTCGCTCTCATCAATCACAACCTGACGTTGCAATCCCAGCCAACGGATAGAAAATGATCACCTATCCTACACGAAAACTCAAGAGAACGACACCAGCGACGAACAGAATTTCTTATTTGAAAATACTTCATACACAAAAAAGGCCGCACTGCAAACAGCAGGCGACCTTTTCTTGGCAACTGCAGGAGCAAACTCCTGCAGTCTTTGCAAAGCAATTAACGCTTAGAGAACTGCTTGGCGCGGCGGGCCTTACGGAGACCAACCTTCTTACGTTCAACTTCGCGAGCGTCACGGGTCACGAGACCAGCGTTGGAGAGAACGCTCTTGAGGCCAGCGTCGTAGTCGACGAGAGCACGGGTAATACCGTGACGGATGGCGCCGGCCTGGCCGGACTCGCCACCACCAGAAACATTAACCATGATGTCAAACGTTTCGGTGTTTTCCGTGAGCTGAAGCGGCTGCATGACGATCATGCGACCGGTTTCACGGTGGAAGTACTGTTCCAGCGGGCGGCCATTGATCACAATCTTGCCTTCGCCGCGCTTGATGAAAACACGAGCGACCGAGCTCTTGCGGCGGCCGGTGCCGTAGTTGTAGTTACCGATCATCTTTCAAGCCTTTCGGAAATTAGAGGTCAAGAACCTGGGGTTGCTGGGCGGAATGCGGGTGTTCGGCACCGGCATAGATCTTGAGCTTCTTGATCATGGCGTAGCCGAGCGGGCCCTTCGGAAGCATACCCTTAACAGCGATTTCCAAAGCGCGGCCCGGGTGCTTGTTCTGCATTTCACGGAACGTCGTTTCGTAGATGCCACCAGGATAGCCCGTGTGACGGTAGTACATCTTCTTACCGTCCTTTTCAGCTGACAACTTCAACTTGTCAGCGTTGATAACGACGATATAGTCACCCGTGTCGACATGGGGCGTGAATTCGGGCTTGTGCTTGCCACGAAGGCGCAGAGCGATTTCGCTGGCAAGACGGCCGAGCACCTTATCACTGGCATCGACCACGAACCAGTCGCGCTTAACCTCAAGCGGCTTGGCCGAGAAGGTCTTCATTGCGTTTCACCTAATAAGTAAGGCATCTGTTGAGGTACTTAACGGATGGCGCCGCGGCATCGTTTCTTTAACATGCCCACACCGACAACAGAATGCTAAATAAAAACAAAAGCGAACCGAGACCCAATTCAAAATGAGATGGTCAGTGGGTTCGCCCTATTAAAAATGGCGTTTCCAACTCTGCGTAAATTCACGGCGCCAGTGGAAAAAGATGGGGTAAGCAATCCGTGAAGCAAAGTCAGGACGGCGATTTTACCCTACGAATAGGGTTTTGTCTACCCCAAGACACCACTTTTTTATTCGCTCTTACTTAAGAGCATTCAACACAGCGTAGGGGTGCATGAACACACCCCTATGCTGTTTGATCGTCAGACAACGAAACTTTTTTCAACGTCGTGACGTTTACTTCTGATCGTCTGCCTTCTTTTCTTCGACCTGCACCTCAACTGGCTCAGCGTCGACCTTATCGAGCGTTGCCGTCTCGCACTTAGGCTCGTCGCAAACTTCGATGTCGCAGGTCTCCACAGGAGTAGCTACTTCCTTAACTTCAGACATAGGTAAACCAAAAGCTTCAGCAATCTTCTGAATCAATGCTTCGGTACGAGCCGAATTCATTTGACCTAAACGCAAACGACGGAAAAGTACGTCTTCAGGGGTGCGCGCAAATTCATTGTCGCGAGCATAAAGCGCGAACTGCACAACCTTATCATCTGCGGCCTCAGAGCCTTCGGCTTCTACTTCAAGCGAAGCATAATCCCAATTAGGATCACGGAAAATAGGAAGATCCTTCGTCACACACAGGCGCGGCGGAATCAAGTGACGCAACGTAGCCACTAACATGGCATGTTCGGCCATCTTACGATAAGCCGTCCACTTGCCACCCGTCACAGTGATCATATTACCGAACTCAGGAATCACTGCATGCTCACGAGAAACTTTGGCCGTCGAAACAACGGAACCCGTGGCCTGCGGATTGAAGAGCGGACGCAAACCAGCAAAAGAAGCCTTCACATCGGCGCGTGTAATCGGCTTTTCAAGGTACCCAGAAGCCGTTTCAATCATGAAGTTGATTTCTTCTTCGCTAACCTGCGGATCAAAATCAGCATCCTTTTGTTCAACATCTGTCGTACCAACGAGCAACATACCATGCCAAGGAATAGCAAAGAGCACGCGACCGTCACGCGTCTTCGGGATCAACATCCCCGTGTCGCCCGGCATAAAGGAGTTGTCGAGAAGGATGTGTGAACCACGAGACACACGCACAAGGGTCGAAGCTTCAGGATCAACCATGCGGCGAATCGGATCGACCCAGGCACCTGCAGCATTAAAGACCATCTTCGTGCGAATGACAAATTCTTCGCCCGTTTCCTTATCTTGAGCCGTAACAGAACGGATCATGCCGCCTTCGCGACAAATAGCCGTCACAGGCATATAGTTCAACGGAACAGCACCATGTTCAAAGGCCGTACGCACCAACGCCACGTCCAAACGAGCGTCGTCAAACTGGCCATCAAAAAACTGTACGCCCCCCATCAACCCTTCCGGTTTCACCCCTGGCAAACGCATCAAAGTGTCTTCACGAGAAAGACTTGACGTACGACCTATGTTATAGCCACCATACGTCATGGCCGAGTAGATACCGAGACCGATCGTATAGAATTCGCGCTCACCTTTCTTGTAGCACGGCAAGATGAAAGGCTTCGAATGCACGAGATGCGGTGCATTCTTAATCAAAATACGACGTTCTTTCAGCGCTTCGCGAACAAGCCCCCAGTCACGCGGATTCTTCATATAACGAACACCGCCGTGGATCAACTTCGTCGAACGAGAAGACGTACCCGAAGAAAAGTCCTGTGCTTCCAAAAGAACAGTCCTCAAACCGCGAGAAGCAGCATCGAGAGCGATACCAGCCCCCGTTGCACCGCCACCGATAACGACGACGTCCCAAACGGTATCTTCACGAAGTTGCGCAAGCAACGCTTCACGATTGGTTGATTTCACTTCAGCCATGGTTATTTATTCCAGTTACGGGTTCGTCCTACAGCACGAACCCATTGGTTCATCAAATAGTCTCTCCTGTCTGCGCTCATCGTGGGTTCAAATACTCGATCAACACGCCACAGAGATGAAATTTCTTCACAAGAAGCCCACACACCCGAAGAAAGTCCCGCTAAGAAAGCAGCCCCAAGAGCGGTAGTTTCTGTAATTTCAGGTCGAATCACAGGCACGCCAAAAAGGTCGGCCTGGAATTGCATCAACAAATTGTTGTGGGAAGCCCCGCCGTCCACACGAAGCTCTTTAAGCTGAGTCCCTGCATCTAACTGCATAGCCTCCAGCACTTCGGCACATTGAAAAGCAATCCCTTCAAGTGCAGCACGCGCAATGTGAGCTCGCGTCGTTCCACGAGTCAACCCAATCATTAAACCTCGTGCCCCGCTATCCCAATGAGGCGCACCTAGCCCCACAAATGCCGGTACGAAATAGACGCCTCCATTATCAGGCACTGTCTGAGCAAGGGTTTCAATTTCTTCCGCAGAATTGAAAAACTGTAAGCCATCACGCAGCCACTGCACAACAGCTCCAGCTACAAAAACAGAACCTTCTAACGCATATTGAATACGATCATCACCGAGTTGCCAAGCTGTCGTACCAATTAAACGATGCTGACTCACACGCGGTTCATCACCCACGTTCATGAGCAAAAAGCCACCCGTTCCATAGGTATTTTTAGCGCAACCAGGTTCAAAGCAAGCTTGACCAAATGTTGCGGCTTGTTGGTCGCCAGCCACGCCACCAATAGGAATCTCGCCCCCTAATAGCTCTGAACTTGTTTTACCAATCAAAGCAGAGCTCGGAACGATTTCTGGCAAGAGAGAAGAGGGAACACCGAAAATATCTAGTAGCTCATCATCCCACTGCCCCGTGACCAAGTTACAAAGCATCGTACGAGATGCATTGGTAATATCCGTTGCATGCACATGACCGCCTGTTAACTTCCAAATTAACCACGTATCGATGGTACCAAAAGCTAGTTCTCCCTTTTCCGCACGTTGCATCAAACCCGAATGATGATCAAGGATCCACCGAATTTTTGTGGCTGAAAAATAAGGGTCGATGCGTAAACCTGTTTTTTCACGCACCAAGACTTCTACACCACGGCGTTGCAACTCCGTACAAAATGGTGCAGTGCGTCGATCCTGCCAAACAATCGCTGGCGCCACTGGTTCACCTGTACGACGATCCCAAATTACCGTTGTTTCACGCTGATTGGTCACGCCAACCGCAGCCACTTCTTTGGCCGTCACCCCCGCCTTACGCAAACAATTTTGCGCACAAGTTATCTGCGTGTTCCAAATATCAGTCGCATCATGCTCAACCCACCCCGCTTGCGGATAATGTTGCGCAAACTCCATCTGCTCCATTGAGACAATTTGAGCTCGATGGTTCAGCAATACTGCACGAGAACTCGTTGTGCCCTGATCTAAAGAGAGAATGTATTTCATTGGTAGATAGATGCCGCGTTATCTGACACTTAACAGGATCTAATTAGGACTGATGGAGTGTATCTAAAAACAGGCTTACTGCCTAGAGGATATTCCCTGCTACACATTTATCATTGTACAAATGTGAACTTGCGTCGTAACTTAAAACTGAAAACAAAAAAGCCCCAAATCCATAGTGGATTCGAGGCTTGTCTTATCTCATTCAAACGAGAGGCTTGATCAAAGGAGACTTATTCAGCCTTCTTTTCACTGCCATCATCGTCGGACTGAGGCATATCGTCTTCAAAGTCATCTTCGGAGAACATGGCTTCGCTAGTGGTATCGACCACTTCGACTTCTTCAGTAACTTCTTCATCTTGAGTAATCACATCAGTCGCCTTTTCTTCAGTCTTCGTCGAAACCGGCTTCTTGGCAATCTGAGCTAACTGAACAACCATGCGAAGCGCCTTATTCACAGCTTCAGCACTATCAAAGTAATCAGCCAAATCTGCATCAAGCTTCACGATCGCGTTCTTAGCAAAATCAGAACGTTCAGAGAAACGACGAGTTTCAAGGGCACGAGCGCGCGGGCCAGAACGCACACCAAATTCTTCACGACGACGCTGACCACCAAAAGCGGGACGGCGATCGCGATCCACGAAATTACGACGTTCACCACCGAATTCACGACGCTCGCCACCAAACGAGCGACGCTCACCTTCGCGGCGACCAGCAAATTCACGACGTTCGCCAAAACCGCGACGGTCACCAAACTCACGACGATCACCGAATTCACGGCGTTCACCACGACCAAAGCCGCGGTCGCCAGCGCCTTCACGACGGTCACTACGACCGCCTTCACGGCGATCAGCACCAAAAGGAGCCCGATGCGGGCCATTATTCTGCCAAGGTTTGCGATCCATGTTCTTTTCTCAAAAAAATGCTCGCGCTTGTTCATCATGAACAAGCTAGCGAACCATATAAGGGGTCTGCGTACAGCCACTGACACACGCATTCACTCTGAATAACGTTATTACGTGTTGCGCACATTCTAAGTGATAACCAGTGCAATTTGTGCAAAGTAAACGGTTTGGATATAGACTTGAAGTACAGACTGAGTCAGTCTGAAGAAAAGCCACAACAAAAAGAGAGGTGTTATATGCCCCAGTCTCTGCAAATCGTTTTCCACGGCATCAATCGCTCACCAGCTGTCGAGGTTGCCATTAGCGAAAAAGTTGAAGCACTCCGCCGCTTTGACAACCAACTCGGTGCCTGCAAGGTTACAGTCAGCCAGGAAGGTCACCAAACGATGGGAGCTTTTACGATTCGCGTCGACTTAAAGGCTTCTGGTCAGGACGTCATCGTCAACCGTACGAACATGGACGTCATGCTCGCGCTCAATGAAACTTTTGATACCGTTCGCCGTTCAGTCAAGGAAGAGGCTGAAAAACGTCGTCATCATTAAAACTTCATCGTTCCATCTCTGATGGATAAATTATGAATCAGCGCTGAACACTTCGGCGTTCGGCGCTTTTCTTTTATCCAATGACTTTTTTTCTAAATAGCCAAAAGCCCGGCAGGCGCTAACCTGTCGGGCTTTGTATCTTGGCGTCCCCACGGGGATTCGAACCCCGGTACCGACCGTGAAAGGGTCGTGTCCTAGGCCTCTAGACGATAGGGACCTTATCTTGGTGGAGGATAGCGGGATCGAACCGCTGACCTCTTGCATGCCATGCAAGCGCTCTCCCAGCTGAGCTAATCCCCCAATCACTGAGAACTTGAATTTTAGCATAATTTCTTGCGCTAGTGTTCAAGTTTTTGCATTTTTTTAGCAGTTTTGCTTCTGCCCGCTATTTTTCTTTCAACCTGCGCCAACAGACTGAAAAAAGATGGCGTCCCCACGGGGATTCGAACCCCGGTACCGACCGTGAAAGGGTCGTGTCCT
>JAHHRH010000039.1 GCA_020025915.1 Sutterella sp. | reverse complement strand
AAAACTTGGCTCCCGTCGCAAGAACTTTGAGCGATTTGTTCAGACCCACCTTAAGCAGATTTGTGACGCGCCTGCGCTCTTTGAGCCCTCGGCAGGCTTTGAAAACCCGAGGTTGTCTGGCAAGATGAGTCGCCTTCTTGACATCCTTGAAGACATGAAGGCCGCTGGTCGTAAGGTCTTGATCTTTACGCAGTTCGCTCAGATGGGTATGCTGCTACAGTAATGGATTGAGGCTGAAACGGGTCGTAAGCCGCAGTTCATTCATGGTGTGCTTTCTTCTAAGGCGCGTCAAATCATGGTGGACCGTTTCCAAAACCGCCGCGACGAAAACGTCATGATTTTGACCTTGAAGGCTGCCGGAGCTGGCTTAAACCTCACTGCCGCGTCTGTTGTCATTCACTATGACTTTTGGTGGAATGCCGCGGTTGAAAATCAGGCGACGGACCGTGCTTATCGTATTGGTCAGTCATCTACCGTTAACGTTTATCGTTTCATCACGGCCAATACGTTTGAAGAAAAGATCAACGAGATCGTCAATCAAAAGCGTCAATTGACCGAAATGACCGTCGCGACGGGTGAAAATTGGATCGGTGACTTGTCGACCGAAGAACTGGGTTACGTCTTTAACATCGCAGTTGATGAAGAGGACGAAAAGAGTTTTGATTAAGTTGCCTTATTGAGAATGTGGTCAAAAACGGTGCTGAGCCTTGTGGGTTGGCACCGTTTTTAGGTTATAAGACTTGAGCGAGAAAGGAAGTCAAATTAAAAACCACCAATCGAACGTTTCGGATCAGTCCAACGGGCGTAGGTGACAAACAAGCCTCGTAACCATTGAAGGGCTAGATCGGCGTTCATTCGCTCGTGCCAAATAAGGCGAGTATGGAATTCATCACGTCCTCGACCTGATGAAGGATCTGGGTGAATAGGGATAGCAATCACATCGTTACGTTGTTCGAAAAGTTGTGCTGTTTGCATAGGCATAACGGCTGTAAAGTCAGTGGCTCGTAAGAGTGAAGGAACAGCCAAGAAGTAAGGTACTGTAATGGCTGTTTCTTGAAGTGTTTCTCCTAAGACGGTGGTTTCATCCATACAATACACTTCCATGCGGTTTTGGCCTCGATTTGTGACGGTAATCTTTCGCCAGTTTATCAACATGTCGATCGTCACTTCACCTCGTTCCCTTGAGGCCTCAACAAGCGGATGACCTTTGCGCACGCAGAGTGCATAGCTAATTGGATAAAGCAACAGACTTTTGATGCTAGGTGGTAAGGGACGTGTCGCAGGGTAGACTGCGCAATCTAATTCACCATTGGCAAGATCATCAAACAGCGTATCGCTCATTTGCGAAAATGAGAGCCCTGCATGAGGCGCGGTTTTGAAAAACGCCTCAACGACATTGGTCATCACAGAATAGATGGCGTTATCTACGACGCCAATTCTAAAAGTTCGTGTTAGGGTCGCTGGGTCAAAAATTTCTTTAGGTTCGAAATTTTGAACTTCACTAACGAGTGAAAGCACTTTCGGAAATAGCTCTACTGCACGAGATGTTGGGATGAGTTCAGGAGATGAGCGTAAAAAAAGCTGGTCATTAAAAGTTTCTCGAAGTTTTTTAAGGTTTCGAGAAGCCGTAGAGAGGCTCATATTTTCAAGATTGGCGGTCTCTGTAAGCGATAGGGTCTGATAGAGCGTCGCAAAGAAAACCAAGTCAGCAATCGTGAGTGACGAGAACTTCAAGTTTTCGAAAAAAGGATTGGTCATGTTGTGCAAGATGCCTGAGGCAAATAGGCATGGTCTGAAAAAGGTTGCGAATCTAAACTTTGTGCGTCGACCACAAAGGCGTTAGCAATCTTGACGCCTACATTGTACAAAAAGGATGAGATGATGACTTTCCAAAAATCTGCGCTCGCAGCAGCTTGTGCGCTTGCTGGTATGATGATTGCGTCAGGACCCGCTATGGCGATCGGCGGTGCTTCTGGCCCTCACGTGACGTATCCAACCACTGGTAAGATCGGTGCTGTCAATATGAACCCGTACGGTATCGCACCTTTGACGGCTGTGATTCGTAATGGTGGTTATACAGTCACTGACGTGTCTGTTCGTATTGTGCCGAAGAAGAGTGGTCAGGAAATTGCTTATAAGGTAAGCGACACTCAGGTTCGCACGCACGGTGGTATTCCTGTTTTTGGTTTATATCCTGATTACCGCAACACCGTCGAAGTCTCTTACACAAAGATGAGTGAAGGCAAAACGGAGCGCGTTGAAAAAGAAACGTATCGCATTTATGCCGGTCCTGCCAATATCAAAACCGCTGGGTATGCTGGTGTGAAGTCTGTCTTCCCGAAGGCTACCGTGAAAAAGATGGATAAGGCCTTTAGTGATCGTCTCTATCTCATCAATAACATGATCGCTGCTACGCCGAACACGACGCGTGCAGTGTGGAATAACCCAATGGGTGGTGCGCTTGAGTGGAACCGTTATCCGCAAAATGCGATCTACGATACGACGGGTGAACTGCGTTGGTACATGGAACCATCAACCATTTATGATCCGGATCACCTTTATAAGGCTGGCATCATGATGGGCTTCCGCCAAAATAAGGACGGTGCTTTCACTTGGGGCTATGGCCAACGCTATGTGAAGTATGACTTGATGGGTCGCGAAATCTTCAATCGTCGTTTGCCTGATGGTTACGCGGACTTTTCTCATGCCTTGGATCCGATGCAAAACGGCAATTATCTCGTGCGTGTTGCATCCTCTGACCACGCTCGTCCAGATGGTAAGCATGTTCGAACAGTCCGTGATGTGATCATCGAAGTTGATCCGAACGGTAACGTTGTTGATGAATGGCGTCTTTGGGATATCCTCGATCCGTATCGTGACAACGTTTTAAAGGCACTTGACCAGGGCGCAGTTTGCTTAAACATTGACGCAAGCCAGGCTGGTAAGACTTTGTCGGCTGACCAACTTGCTGAAATGGATACGTCTGACAAGTTTGGTGATATTGTGGGCTCTGGTGCAGGTCGTAACTGGGTGCATGTCAACTCTGTGGACTATGACCCGACTGACGATTCCATCATCATCTCGTCTCGCCATCAGTCTGCTTTGATCAAGATTGGCCGCGATAAGAAGGTCAAGTGGATTATGGGGGCGCCCGAAGGTTGGAAGGGTGACTTTGCGAAGAAGGTGTTGACACCTGTCGATAAGAATGGCAAGCCCATTAAGTGCGAAGATTCTAAGTGTGAAGGTGATTTCGACTGGTCTTGGACGCAACATACGGGTTGGCGTGTGGACAGCAAGTCCAATAAGGACATCTTCTACTTATCCGTCTTCGATAATGGTGACGCTCGAGGTATGGAACAGCCGCCGATGCCTGATATGAAGTATTCCCGTGCTGTTGTCTATAAGATCGACCAAAAGAAGATGACGGTCGAACAGATCTGGGAATACGGTAAGGATCGTGGCCACGAATGGTATAGCCCTGTGACCTCTTTGACCGAATACTACGATGACAAAAACTCTATCTTTGTCTATTCGGCAACGGCTGGCGCTACGTATAACTTCAAGACGGGTGCCTTCGAGTCTGCGCCGAATCCGTATATCAACGAATTCAAGTGGGGCGCCAAGGAACCATCGGTCGAAATCCAACTTGAAAGCACTTCGGGTTATCAGGCTATGCCTGTGGACTTGAAGAAGGCTTTCGGTGGTAAGTAAGCTTAACTCTCAATAGTCAGTATCACGTCCTCAGTTGCCACAAAGGTGGCTGAGGACGTTGATCGTTAAGCTGCATTAGCAGTGTGCCAGTTCAGTTTTCGATTGAAGAGATGTTAGGAGCAATTTGTCATTTTCGAAAAATGCTTATTCGTAAACTGCAATTTCTTTTCGGGAAAATGGTCATGGTACACAATGACTAGTTTTAATATACTGTGAAACATAGACCTGTAGGGATTGTTTCTGAAAGGCCATATTTAATTTAGACCTTTATTTTGAGGCATTTTGCTTCAAGATAAGACGACCATTAAAAGGACATCATAATCATGCTTCGTCGTACGCTTCTAACTGCCGCCGCTACCGCTGCGTTGGTTTGTTCTGTTTCTACCTCTGCTTTTGCTTTTGAAGCAGGTACAGACTATGTCGTTCTCGATAAGCCGTTGCCCAATGCTGAAAAGACCCTTATTAAGATTTGGTCTTATGATTGCCCCTTCTGCTTCAAGTATGACGTTGGCGTTGATCCGCGTGTGATCCCGCAGGTTGAAAAAGAAGTTGGCTTGAAGTTCGTGCCGATGCACGTTGAAACGAAGGGTAAGTATGGTCGCGTTGCTTCCGAATACCTTGCTATGTGCCAACTTCGTGACGAAGCTGCTGGCCTCAAGTCAACCGATAAGGATTCTCTCTACAAGAAGGCCAAAGGCGCTTGGTATCAGGCTTATCACAAGAAGGGTCAGCGTTGGAATGAAGGCGAAGCTGCCTTCTTGAAGACCGCTGCTGATGCAACGGGTATTTCTGATGCAGACTTCCAGGCCGCTCGTAAGGATCCGAAGGTTGTTGCCTTGGCTGACAGCTGGAAGGTTTGCTACGACGTCGCCAAGATGCAAGGCATCCCGGCTTATGTTGTGAATGGCAAGTATCTCATCATGACGAAGTCCATCCGTAATTTCGATGGCATGGTGAAGCTCATCGGTGAACTCGCTGCTAAATAATTCATTCTATAGGTAGTCCTAAGGATGTGCCGGCTTGTCTCCAAGGCACATCTAACATGTATTAGGGCATCTGTAGTTACCTTAACGCTCGCATTCTTTTGCTTTGAGCTGAAGATGCGGGCGTTTCATTTTGTCAATGAAGGTAGAGGTAGCTGTCTAGTTAATTAAGAGGGGTATTGGTATTAATACCTACTGCCTTGCAAACCTTGTAGAAATCGTTATGCGCTTTTCGTTGATGAACGGATGGAAGTCCGTGTGGGCAAATGTAAATGGATCCTTTAGGCTTATGTGAGGCTCTGGACCGCGGGAGCCAATTGACTATTTCGAGGAGTGAACATGAAAAAAAAACAGTTGGTAGCGATCGCTACAATGCTTGCCGGAACAACACTGTGCGTATCAGCGGCTGATGTGCAAATGTATGGCTTGGTCGCAACGGGTGTGGTTTATCAGCATATTCGCCATCAAGATACCGAAACTTTGAAGTTAGCGAATGATTTGGAGTCTTCTGATCAAAGCCGTTGGGGTATTAAGGGACGCGAAGCCCTTCAAAATGGATGGTATGCAGGTTTTCAATTAGAAGGCGGTTTTCAGCCAGACTCTGGTGAAATGCCCAATGGGTCGAAGATTTTTGATCGTGTAGCCCGTATTTATGTTGGTAATGAAACGATAGAAGTTTCTGGCGGGCATATGGCAGGCTTTACGATTGCTTCAGATCCATATTCTGTGTATGGTCGATTGGGTGCCAATATGACCCGTACATCGATGCAGGGTTTTGCGCCTGCGGCTTTCTCTTACCAACCTGGCTACGTTGATAATGCGATAGCTTTCCGCACCAATGCCAAGCACGGGCTTTTCTTGCAAGGCTTTTATTCGAACGGTGATGTCAAGGCAGGCGTTGACGAAGAAAAAGATTTTGATTGGTCCGATCGTCGCCATGTTGGGCAATTGGCCACAGGTTGGGTCGGTGAGAAGTTACGTTTCGGTGGGGTTTATTCCTATGAAATGCAACAGAATACGTCGAATATCACCAAGCGCGATGCCACTCATGGTATTCATTTGATTGCAAGCTACAATTTCGGTGGTCCTGCTGTCTCTGGTGTTTATTACCATGGTAAGAATGATTGGCGTTTAGGCGCAGCCAGTGATTTGAATAAGATCATCGGGGGGGCGAATGGCGTCAATGGTCAAAAGGTCTTGGCGGACAGTAGTGAAGGCTTGACGACAAATGCTTTCTATATGTCGGCGACATATCCGATGGGCAAGCATAATCTCGGCACTGCCTTAGGGTTTGTAAAGGCTGAATGGGAAGGCGATAAAACGAATTTGAAGCACGATGATGGTTCGGCTGTCATAGGTGGTGTGATTTATCGTTATCACTTCTCGAAGCGTACGAATGTTTACAGTGCAATTTCTTATGCACGAGGTGATGACCTTCTGGGTGAAGTAGCTCGTTTTAATCAGTGCTTTGCTACGGTCGGTTTGGTTCAGCGCTTCTAATTTGACGAAGGCGTGAGGGTGGTTTCTATTTAGAGAGTTCCGGGATTTTTCGCCTATTTATAAAAGCGCGTCGATCTTTTTCTAGTGAAAAAGATCGACGCGCTTTTTTTTCTAGAGGCTTTCATATCAGTCGTCGTGCAAAGGATCAAAAAAGGTAGGATAACGGTTGATCGCCGAATATGTAGGATCATGCAGAAAGTGAAAAAGGCTTTTCACGGAATTGCACGTAAGCACGATGAAAGTCCTTGTACCCAATAAAAGAGAAAGTCAATAGACTATTCCCTAAGCTTGAGGAGATGGGTATTCCCATTATTGAATTCCTCGTATCTGACCAAAATTCAATTCATTCATTAAAGAGAGAAAAAATCACCATGAGCATGTGTAGCTTTTTTAAAGGGTTAAAGACCGCTCCTCTAGACACCTTATATGACTGGCAGAATGGTCGTTGGCCGTGGGGCATCATTGCCTTTGCCATGATCATGTTGGTGTTGTTAGCTCATTATCTTTTCCAAAACTGGATGCATATGTTGCCGTGCGAACAGTGTGTTTACATTCGCTACGGTAATTTGGTGATGGCTTTAGGTGCCATCATTGCCATGATTAATCCAAAAGCTGTTTGGACAAAGATTTGCGGTTATGTGTTGGGCTTTTATGGGTTGATCTACACGTTCATTTGCTCTTGGAAGTTGATGGCTATTCATGATGCCGTTCATTCTGACGACCTTGAAGCGATGTTCGGTATGCAGGGTTGCTCCATGGAACCGAAGTTCCATTTTGGCCTTCCGCTCGATAAATGGGCCCCTGAATGGTTCAAACCGACGGGTGATTGTGGCTACGATGCTCCGATGCCTGCTGAAGGTGTTGAGCTCTCTTCTTTGCAACAGTTCTTTGTCGAACTCTATCAGAGTAGTGATGGCTGGTACCTTATTCCGCAGTGGAAGTTCATGGATATGGCTGAATGCTGCTTCCTCGCTTGCTGTGTCGCGACGCTCTTCCTTGTCCCAATGCTTGTAAGCTGGATTGTCAAGGGCTTCATGAAGAAGTAATCGTCTCCTCAATCGCTATTTCTCCTTGATAGCGAGTCTGTCCCCGCGAAGCTGTGGTTCGTTTTCGCGGGGACATTCTTTTTTAGACTGAGTTCAGCAGATCGTACGTCTACTCCAAACCGAACGCGCCTCAAGACGTTTTTGTCCTGAGGCGCGTTTGGTTAATGGGTGTAGACAGGTATGGCACGTATTCATAGTAAATTAGGCGCGAAAACCTCTGTCTTCAGACAGGGGAGGAAGCGCCGTTCTCCTTTCTCAATTCGATTAAAAAAAGTCTTTCTCTTTTCGAGAAGCGTCAGTTTCTTGGCATGGATAGCGGGTGACAACGTCTTGCCACTCAACGTTCTCACGTCAAAATAGCCCGAAGCACGTCGTCCAAAAATGAATCCTTCTTGATCAAGACACCTCACCTTGTCAAAAAGTCGGAAGCCATGCACAAGGTGTGGCGCTTGATTGCGCTTGCGAATGCCACCTTTCAAAATCGAACACTTGTGAATTTGGCGATTGTGTTTACGTGTCTGCTTTTGATAGAAGTAGACACCTGATCGCTGTGCCTTGAGGTTTCCTGCGATATAGAAAGCATCAGCACAATGCGTCTTGGGTAAGCCCAAAGCGATGCGCTTATGCTTCGTCAAATAGCCAAACGTGTTCTCCACAAGCAGATGTGGATGCGCTTGACGCACTCTGTCAAGCAATGTTCGGCGCATGATGCCCATGAAGGCTTCCGCCTTAAAGGGCTTTCCACGGTTGACTTTCAACTTAATCTTTCCCGCATGAAAGGCCTTGTGACAGGTCTCGCAAAGTGTGATCAAGTTGTTCGGCGCATCACCGCCTGTCTTTCGGCTTTCGAGATGGTGAACATTAAAAACCTGATCCTTCGAACGTCCTCGACAGTGCTGACATACATGACCATCTCGCCACAGAACATACTCACGCACGTTCCAAAAGCCGAGCTGATCACCCTGCTGATAGCCTTTGCCTTGAATGTTAGGATTCTTAATCTTCTGAATGTCAAAGGATGCTGTCTCAATCACAATCTTGGTGACTGGCAAAATCTTACACACCGCATCAATACGCGACTCATGCGCCTGAGTGCGGTTCTTTACGCTTGGCGCAAGCCAGCCTTGGCGCTTAGAAGCCTTGCGGTTATCGAAGCGCGGTGCTCGATAACGCGTCTTGCGATGGCGACGAGCACGACGAAAAGCCGCTCGGTCGGCCTGAAGCCCAGAGACATCTTGGCGAAGTTCAACTTCAGACGCGTACACTTCAGCTTTTTCCGTTGTTGCGGAAAGACCGATATGTTTCGATCCTGCGTCCACACCTAAGGTCACGTCCTGCTTTGTTTCGCCAGTGGCGATACTCAACTGGATCGTGAAAGGTGTTCTGTGCTTAACCTTCGCTTTGTTAGCCTTGAGCAAGTGTCTCGCTTTCGCAGGAGAACACGGCATCAAAGGCTGACCGCGCATATATAAGACATAGACTTTTACTTTCAAAGTAATCCCCTTAACGGATACCCGCAGGTTCCGTTGTCTAGGCCATATGGCCTAGACAACATCCTTCGCCAATGTTGGAATGGGTTTCTTGCCTGCAACACCGCTCCTACCTCTCAGAGCTTTTAATCACAGACCGCAGAGCGTGGGACTAGGATGTACATCCCACGGTGCCTATACATTCCAAACCAACGTAGTTCACCTTCCGAAGAAGGATCACTGAGGCTAGTCAATCAAGGCTTTTTCAAGCCTCCGCCTTTAGGCGGGGGTTATTGACCTGAATTCGTTGGACCATGTACGAATTAAACTTCTCATCCAGATGTGTGCTGGATTTTGATGATTTTCTTCAGACCAAACAAGTACAGCTGAATGTTCGGAATTGATTTGAAGGGGCTCTGGCAGCGGCATCCACACGACGCCAGAAGTATCAGATGTGCACGAGGTACCAACTTTTGGAGCAACCACAATAAATTCTGATTGCTGTGCTATTTCAAGTGCAACTAAAGGTTCGTTGGTTGTCATGACGAGACGCTCTGAGGGAAGACCTATCACACGATGATCAAATGTTTGATGGCCTGTCTTACTGACATGTATTGCGATGCGGTCATATTGATTCAGTGCTTCAATGGTAGGTGCTTCGCCTTTAAAGGTTTGATATAAAGGATGGTTTTGAGAGGTAAGGATCCCGAGTTCTATTGGAAAGATCGGCATATACCTACACATGTGTGGGACATTCACATCAGTACTGACGACAAAGTCGAGCTGTCCTGCAAGAAGCTTTTCGAAACTGTTACTGGTACGACAAGTATGGTTTAGACGGCAATGCGGTGCTTCACGTCTCAAGGCGGATAGGAGATAGCCTAAGAGAGAGGCTTCGACTAATCCACGAACAGCGATGCGAAAAGTGATTTTGGCAGATGCTGGGTCAAAAGTTTTTGGCGAAAAAAGACGATCAATCGAAAGATCAGCTTGCCTAATATCATCTTCGAGCGACAACATGAAAGGCGTTGGTACTAATCCACGTCCACTCACGATAAATAGTTGATCGCCAAAAGCCTCTCGCATAGCGTCAAGCTTACGTGAAGCGGTTGCAGCACTAATCCCAAGGTGCTCAGAAGTGAGGCCGAGATGTCGTGTTGACAGCAGATCCAACAGCAGTTGGAGTGTCATTCTATTAAACGGATCGTTTCTCTTTTTTTGCAAAACTGTTTTCCTCATTATGGTCTTGTTCCTAAGGGAGCTTGTATGAGATGCTCCTCATCAAGGGAAAGCGTTCTGTTTGACCGCCTAACGCTACCTCACTTATTTTGACCCATAAAGGAGCATACCTCATGTTTAAGCGTTCTGTCACGGCCGCGGCTATCGGCCTGGCTTTATTTGCTTCAGCTGCTGTACAAGCTGAATCGTTTCCGCCGGCTCCTGCGCCTGCAGGCACGCACCTTGGTGGCGTGATTGTTAATCCGTATGGTCATACGCCTCTTGTTGCTGTCATCAATCGAGATGGTAAAGATGCCCAAGATATTCATGTGACGGTCCATGGCCGCGGTGATAAGGGCGTTGACATTTCGTACGACGTGGGTAAGAGTGCGTTTTTGACGCATGACGGCATTCCTGTTTTTGGCCTTTATCCGAATCACAAGAACAAGGTGACGGTCACCTATAAGCAGGATGGCAAGCAGATCAAGGATACCTATACGATTATCACTGGCGCGATCTCGAATTCCTATATTGATAGTCGTAATATCAGTGCATTGCCGACGCCGCACGTGGTGAAGGTTGATCCCAAGTTTAAGGATCGCCTCTACTTCGTGAATTCGGGTACACGTCCTCAAATGGGTTCCGATATTAACTGGGTGATGGCTAAGCCGAAGAATGCAAGTAAGACAGCTGCTAACCCGTCTGGTGGTTCAGTCCCATTCCAGACAGTACCTTTGAATTACGTTCTTGATACTCAAGGTGAGTTCCGTTGGTGGCTTGATCCAGAAGCCGTGTTCGACGCACGTGGCATTGACCTGGCAAAACGAGGTTATGCCATGGGCTTCCGCCCGACGAAGAGTGGTACATACACATTCGTTCAGGGCCAGAAGTGGTACGAAATGAACTTCATGGGTAAGATCGTTGGCGAACATGATTTGCCGCGTGGTTACATTGACATGTCGCATGCCTCTTGGGAAATGCCTAATGGTCATATCCTTCTTCGTGCTGCCAAAGCGAACTATCTCCGTCCTGATGGTCAAAAAGTTCATACGGTTCGCGACCATATTCTTGAAGTGGACCGTTCCGGCAACTTAGTTGATGTTTGGGACTTGAATAAGATTCTCGATAATACCCGTGATGATCTTATTAAGAATCTTGACCTGGGTGCCGTTTGCATGAATGTGGACGTGACCGCCGCAGGCCTGAAGGTGGCTAACGAACCTGAAGCCCCGTTCGGTGACTCTCCGGGTGTTGGGGCCGGTCGTAACTGGGCACACGTTAACTCTGTTTCGTATGACCCAGAGGATGACTCCATTATCATCTCTGCTCGTCACCAGGGTGTCATGAAGATTGGCCGTGATAAGCAGGTCAAGTGGATTTTGGCTCCGAGTACAGGTTGGAAGAATGGCCTTGAAAAGAAACTCCTGAAGCCTGTGGATAAGAATGGTAAGCCGATCAAGTGTTCTCCCAATGGTGAATGCGAAGGAGATTTCGACTTTACTTACACGCAGCATGCCGCTTGGCCAAGTCATTCCGGTCGTGGCAATTTGACGGTTTTCGATAATGGTCAGATTCGTTACTATGACCAGCCTGCATTGCCCGAAATGAACTACTCTCGTATCGTGGAATATAAGATCGATCCGAAGACTATGACAGTTCAGCAGACGTGGGCAGTTGGCAAGGATAAGGGGTATGAATGGTTCGCTCCAATCACGTCTAATGTTGAATGGATGAAGGATAAGGATACGATGATGGCCTTCTGGGGCTCTGTTGGTATCTTTAACCAAAAGATTGGAACGATTGGTCGTATTTCAGAAATGGACTACAACACCAAGGAACTGAAGGTACAGATCGACGTCAATAACGATAAGCCTGCTGCGACGCACTATCAGGCTCACGTGTTCGATCCAGCTCACAGCTTCTCGCGCTAATTGTTACCCGAAAGGGGAATGATTTGTGAATAAATAAGGGCGCTTGCTTTATTGTGAGTGCCCTTTAATTATCTGCGTCCTTATACAACCATTTAAGTATTCCAACGACAGACAAGATCAAGATGCCTATGACGCTTAAGAACGTGTTAGGTGACATATAACTTAAGGACAAAGCCAAGATCATAGGCGCGAAAATTCTCCCAAGACTGTTGAGGAGTAATCGAATGCTAAATGCATCTCCAACAGAAGTTTGCTCTGTATGGTGATAAATTAAACTCATCGAAAGCGGTTGGATCATGCCGAAGCCAAGGCCAATGATGAGTGTGACAATCAGTAGAGAACAAAAGCTTGTTGTTGTAAACGCAAAAAACAACGCAACACTGCCAAGGAAAAGACTGTTCAAAAACTGGTTAAAGAGCCTGTCGGATTGAACCGGATGCATAGAGAGATATAGGCTAGCTATGGCTTGTGAGAGAGCTAAAGTGGACAAGATGCTACCGACTTGAGTAGAAGTGAGGTTAAGATCGGTACCTGTAATTGGTATGATCAGATCGAACACGAAGAGAATGGAGTGGATGGTAGCGCCAATTAAGGAAGGTCTGGATAGATCGGATTTGACGCGGCACCTTATCAAAAAGGTG
>JAHHRH010000038.1 GCA_020025915.1 Sutterella sp. | reverse complement strand
AAAGCAGATAACGGTTTTTTTGACAATTCTTGGAAAAGAAGCTTGACAAATACCGCTGATTTGTAACAAAACGTAGAGGGGTGATGATGAAGTTGTCTCGGTAAGAGGTAAAAGTTACTTTATAGATGATTGGATCCCGTTTTGAATGGTTATGAGAGAAGTGGCCTATAAGCTTCGACGTAGTGTCTATTCAATACTACGATTTGTGAGAAGCGTTGGTCAACCAATCGCTTTGCCTGATAAACTAAAGGAGATCCCTAGCGTAACAATTATTTTCATTTGTTCAGGTTGGCGTTATAATCAGTAGATCAGCAATTTTTAAGAAAGTTGTTGATGTTGATGCATATCCGCCCCTAGGGGGGTGAATCGACACTACCACGTTATAACAGTTGACTGATCGACTTTCTATAAAACGCACATCAGTCGATTTGATCAACACAACCAAAAAGGTCTCAAAATGGGTAAGAATTCCAAATGGTATATTGCAGGCATTCTGCTGATCGGCGTAGCTATCGGGATTGTGTTTGTTGGTTCGCTCACGAGCGTTGTGCACTGGGCTGGCACGAATAAGTTCTGTGGCGAATTTTGTCACTCGATGGATTTGACCTACGCTGCTTATAAGAAGGGTCAGCATTTCCAGACGCCATCTGGCGCGACGGCGGGTTGCTCGGACTGCCATTTGTTGAATCATTCTAACCCCCACGTGGGTCCGGTCGACTATACGATGCTTCTTCTTGACAAGGCTAGAGCAGGCACGAATTCTTTGATCGGTGAAATCCAGGGTTCTTTGAATACGCCCGAAAAACAGCTCGAAAAGCGTAAGGAAATGAGCGAGGCTGTTCATAAGCAGATGGTTGACCGTAACTTCTCTGCTTGTCGCGGTTGCCATGATATCTCTAGCATGCATAACCCGAAGAAGCCTTTCATTGCTAAGTTGCACCAAAACCTCGATAAGGATCCGAAGAAGCCAATGGATTGCTTAGCTTGTCATCCGAAGGCTGGTCACGATTATGCCGCTGCTGATGCTGAATTAGCTAAGGCCAAGGGCGAAGCAAAGCCTGAAGCAAAGGCCGAACCGGTTGCCGCTAAGTAATCGATCGGTTTCGTTAATCGAATGTCAAGAGCCTGTTGATGCTCAAGCCACCCCCAAAAAACGGTTGGTTAGAGCACAGCAGGCTTTCTTTTTGTCAGTTTTTGTCACGCACTGCGATCCCGTTTTTTGAAGGAAGTTTGTCCATGCGGTTAATTCATTGGCTTCGCGCATCGATTGTCCGACAAAACCTCGTTGCACTGCTAGTGATCAGTGTGTTGGCGGTGTTGGCTGCCACGCCAGCTTTGGTACTCACCGAACAGTCTACTGGATCTGGTGGTGCAATCAACGTTTCTGGTAGCATGCGTATGCAGAGCTATAAGCTCGCTTTGGCCGTGGCTGATCCATTTACATCGTATGATCAGCGAAAAGAAAAAACCTTGGGTGCGTTGGATGAATTTGGCGCAAAGTTGAAGAGTCCTGGACTCCTGAAGGGGGTTCCGTATGAAGCGATGGCTGAGTATCACGCTCTCAAGGATCGTTTTGAAACCAGCGTGCGTCCATTGGCTGAGGCGAGTATCGATAATTTACAGGCGAGACGTCAGTTTACCGAAGAAATTCCAGTCTTCGTCGAAGACGTGGATCGTTTCGTTCAGACACTTGAAAATAGCCTAAATGATCGATTGGCGCTCTTACAAACCATTTTGACGGCGATTCTTTTAGGAGCCATTGCCGTGAGTTTGGTGATGCTTCTGATGATGCAACAAAGTATTTTTAAGCCTCTTCTCGAGATCGGTCGCGCTGCAGATGCGGTACGTCAGGGGGACTTTTCGGTTCGTACGAAGGCGCCAGCACCCAACGAAATTGGTCGCTTGAGCGCGAGCTTTAACTTCATGGTGGATGAATTGGGGCGCTTGTATGGTAATCTCGAAAACGAAGTGGCCCGTAAGACGCAAGACCTCAATCGACGTAATGCTGGATTGCAGTTTTTGAGCCGTGTCGTTCAAGCCGTGACGTGGCATAATTTATCTGAGCGCCACGCGCTTGATGGTCTACTTTCTGAATCGGCACAACAATTAGGTGCGACCGCGGTACGCATTCGAGTGGGGCAGGGGGATAAAGACTATGTTCTTGCACTGTATGTGTTAAACGATAATGTGAGGACGGATCCTTTTATTGAGTCGTTGTGTGAACAGTTTTCTCTCTCGACCGATAAAGCGCGTACAGGATTCTTGGATGTGATCTTTAAAGAAACGCCTGAAGACTGGCAACGAGATCTAGCGCAAGCTATGGCACAGACTGTTGGACGTGGTATTGAACGTAGTTTTAGACAGGCAGACGACCGACGGTTGGCGGTGTTAGAAGAACGCTCCACGATTGCTCGAGAACTCCACGATTCGATCGCACAGTCGTTATCTTACTCACGCATTCAGATTCACCGACTCAAAGTGTTTGTAGAACGAGAAGAGCCCAAAGATATAGTGCTTGAGACCGTGAATGAATTGTCTGATGGGATAGCGACCGCTTATCGGCAACTGCGTGAAGTGCTAACGACCTTCCGTTTACAGATCAATAGTTCAGGGCTTAATGGTGCAGTGGACGAAACCGTTGAGGAATTTCGCAATCGTACGGGTATTGCTACCACGGTGATGAATGAGCTTTTAGGGATTGAATTGAGCCCTAACGAGCAAATTCATGTCATTCATATTTTGAGAGAAGCGTTGATCAATATTGAAAAGCATGCGCGGGCGACTCTTGTGACTGTACGTATGAGGCGTAGCGCTGAAGGCGGTTTCGTATTAACTATTGAGGATGATGGCATAGGTATCGCAGCAACGCAGCAAAAGTACAAACACTTTGGTCTCTCGATTATGCGTGAGCGTGCTGAGGCGCTTCATGGTATGCTTTCAGTGGTGCCTGGTCACGACAAAGGCACTTGTGTGACACTGACAGTGCCCGAAAGAGAGGCGTAGTCGTTAAAATAGTCAAGTGTCCGTAACCAAAGGAAATCCCGTCATGACCGTCAAGGATCATTACACAGTCGTCGTTGTTGATGACCATCCGCTCTTTAGACGTGGTGTCCATGAATTACTAGATTTAGAGCCTTCCATTGAGTTGGTGGGTGAGGCGGGCACGCGTGAAGAGGCGCTAGACCTCGTTCGCCGTTATGAACCAGATCTCACGATCTTGGATCTCAACATGAAAGGAAGTTCGGGTGTAGAAATCCTCGCCACCTTAAAAGAAGAGGATCCGTCTCGACGAATTGTGATTCTGACAGTGAGCGATTCTGGCAAAGACTTGACGGCTTGTATTCAAGCAGGTGCCGACGGATATTTTTTAAAAGATATGGAGCCCGAAGATTTCTTAAAAAGTATTCGTCAGACGCTTGAAGGTCAGATCATTGTCGATGCCTCGATGATGGCGTTTTTGACGACGTCGCTTCGCGCCAAAATGCGATCGGCTGTTCAAGAAAGACCTGTGCTCACGGAGCGAGAGGGCGATGTGCTTGAATTGATCGCCAAAGGATGTACCAACAAAGTCATTGCGCGCCAACTCGATATATCTGAGGGTACGGTTAAGGGACACGTTAAGCACATTCTCAAGAAACTCGGTTGCCGTAGCCGTGTCGAAGCGGCGGTGTGGGCAGCTCAACAAAAAGAAGTGCATTAAAAAATAAAAATCGGCTTTGGAGAAGCCAAATGCAAAGAGCGTCTTTCAATAGCCTCCTTGCTTGTGTGCTCGGCATGGGCATGTTCTAATGGGTGAAAGTCCCGAGAGAGGGTGGCAGTGGCAACCGCATAGTAAAGGTAAACTATGCGACGCGAGTCGTAACCAGATGAAAAGCCCCGAGCTGATGGATAAGAGTATCATCAGGCATATGACGGTGGATGAGCCTGCCAAACAAGGCGAAGGCCTTAGTACCGAGCGAAATTGTGCTTGGAAAGAGTCGAAATCAATAGCAGGAGGCGGCCGAGGTGGCCGACGGTCAGATAACAGCTGAAAAACCGATGAGGAGCCTGAAGCGTCCGCCCTAACGGCATTTGGGAAAACTGGAGTCTATGCCTGAACGGATGTCGAATTGAATCGTCCGTGTGGTATGGAAGGGGCTTGGGACACAAAGTCTTCACCCCTATCCGAATGTTGCCGAGAGGCTACTGTTGTTATTAGGTTACTTGGTCGGTTGGCTCTTTGTTTCTGCGGGTGTCGAGGGCGCGTGGCAGAGTGTACAGTTCCAACGCTCACCTGTGACCTTGCCTTCCTTGATGTGTGTTAACGGGATTTCGCCTGTCTTACGGTCGTCTGACGTTGCCTGTTTGTGGCACATCAAGCAATTGTTGACATCCGCTTTAATCGGTAGATAGCTGTCGATTGGATGCGGAATAGTGCTCGGTGCACCAATGATGTCGTTGTCAGCAGCTTGAGCAACGCCGCCAAAAAGCGCAAGCGATACAAATAAAGACGTGAATTTAATCATGGTGGTTATCTCCTGAATCTGGGTTTATTGGTGCGTTGGTTGGGTGGTAGATGCCTTGTTTTTTGGGGTGCCCTGCCCCTTGAAAGCGAGCGCTTTATCTGGACAAACCGCAATACATTGACCGCAATTTAAGCAGTCACCCGATGGAATCCGTCCCGTCTTTGCTAGGTCGACAAAGCGAATGACTTGGGGTTCTGGGCAGACATGCAGACAGTCGCCACATCGCGTACACGCTTGATCGTCAAAATGAATCTGAACGAGGGGCTTGGGTGACAATCGACCAACGAGTGACCAAAAGGCACCTAGTGGACATAAATGACCACACCAACCGTGTTTCATGAGGGCAAGGTCAAGCGTAAAAATGGCTGACACCACACTCAAAGTAGCTAGACCAGTACCAAAGATCAGGTCACGCCAAAGCCAAGCTTGAGGACTCACGACTTCAAAAGCCGCTGTACCCGTTGCAGCACTCAAAAACAATGCAGCAATGAGAAGGCCGTAACGCACGTGGCGAGAAAGTCGCACGACGTCAGCTTTGAGACCTAGCTCGTTGCGAAGCCAACTCGCGGCATCAGTGACCATGTTCATAGGACAAATCCAACCGCAAAAGGTGCGTGACCCCAACATGCCATAGAGGATGACTACGAGAACTGCGCCAAGGCCAGCGGTCATTGTCGGCAAATGCCCTGCAACGAGACGCTCGAGGGTGGCTAACGGATCAGTAAGGGGTAGGATGCCAGCGACCTTCGATGCCGAATGTGTGCCGTCTAGTAATGGTGCGCCAGCCACTCTCCAACCCCAACGGGCAGTGCCAATAAAAAGGCAGAGCACCGTGAGTTGAACCGCTCGACGTAGCAACGTATAGCGCATTTTTTGAAAGTGTTTCATCAGAGACCTCCATTGAGATAGTCAAGGCCACTTGGCGCGTCGTTAGGAGTGATATTCGTCTGCGAAGACACTTCAGTTTCATGATTACGAATATTTTTAGGATCGTCTTCAGGAAGCCAACCGAGTCGATAATGTTTACCAATTTTGCCAAGGACTGCTTTACGATCGACTATGCGAATGGCAGGCACATCCGTCGGGCAACTCTTGGTACATAGTCCGCAACCCGTGCAGTGTTCAGGATGGACGACTGGAATAAACATCGCATAATGGGATAAGCCTCGCGGGTGTAATTCAATGGTGAGGGCGCGATCCTCTTCGGGGCACGCACGAAAACACACTTCGCAGCGCAATCCTTGGTGAGATAAGCAAGATGCTGGGTCAAGTACGGCAATGCCCATACGTGCGTCAGAAATATGGGTGAGCCCAGGCGACAGAGCACCCGTAGGACACGCTTTGACGCAAGGAATGTCACGGCACATGTAGCACGGTATGTCTTCAGGGACAAAAAAAGGCGTGCCGCCAGGCGCTGGATCAAAGGGACTAGCGAGCTTGAGCGTATGGTAGGGACAGGCTGTCACGCATTGCCCACAACGTGAACAAAGTGCGAGAAAGTCTGTGCCCTCAACAGCTCCAGGTGGCCGTGGTGTCCACTGAGCATAGGTGTCTCTTAAAGAGAGCGCCCCCCATGCGAATGCGGTCACGAAGCCTGCAGCAGAAATTTCGCAGGCTTTCGTGAGAAAGGCTCGGCGTGAGGATTTGAGATCCTTGCCCATGAGTTACTCCCGTTAGGCTTTGACGACCTTGACTGCGGTCTTCTTGAAGTCGGGTTCAAGAGAGATCGGATCCATGGCGTCTATCGTGACAGCATTGACCATGACTTTTTCGTCGAAGAAAGCAAGCCAGGTCATGCCGCGCGGCATGATGTTACGAACCTTGGTTTCGACAATGGCTGTACATTCGCCATGACGACTGGTGACACGCACCGAGTTACCACGAAGAATGCCACGCTGTTCAGCGTCATGCGGATTCATGTAAAGCACGGCTGTTGGGGCTGCGCGATCGAGTTCTGGGACACGACGCGTCATCGAACCTGTGTGCCAATGTTCAAGGATGCGACCCGTACAAAGCCAAAGGTCATAGATAGCATCAGGTACTTCAACCGGATCCATGTATGGACGGAAGAAGATCTTGGCGGTGCCTGGATGCGCCACTGCTTTGGGATCGGTCACGCCGTAAAGGTCACCCTTAGCCACAGGTTTCATCAGCTTGCCGTAGAAAAGGTTGTCAGGTTTGGCGTACGGGTCGTAATCAACGTTGAAGCGATAAAGTGTTTCTCGTCCGTTGACGACAGGCCACAAAAGCCCCCGGACGTCGTCACGCATATAGGTGTCGAAATCAGCAAGGTCATGACCGTTACCGAGCGTAAATTGACGGTACTCATTAAAGAGCGCTTTTTCGGGGAAATATGCGAGCTTGAGTGCCTCACCTGTCGCGTTCAATTCAGTTTGATAAAGTGGATCAGGCCAAACGGCTTGACGCTTTTCGTTAGGTGCAAAGAGGACGTCAAGGAGCGTGGTTTCTGGCTTATAACCTAAGGCCGTCGCGCCTTCACGGACATCGGGCAACTTGTCGCCAGGCACGCCTTTGAGCGTTTGTTCGCGATAGAGTTCGTCGACTGTGAAGCGTCGTGCAAATTCCATCATCATCCAAACGTCAGTACGAGCTTCGCCTGGGGCTTTGACTAACTGATGCCAACCTTGTGTGCGACGTTCAGCGTTGCCATATAGCCCCCATTTTTCAAAGTGCATGGCAGCAGGCAAAATGAGGTCAGCCGCTTTGGCCGAATAAGTCGGATAGACGTCAGAGACCACCACGAAGTTCTTCGGATCACGAGCGGCTTTGACCCAGTGCGTGTTGTTAGGTGTCGACTGTAGGATGTTGACCACTTGCGTCCACATGAAGTTAATACTGCCGTCTTCAAGTCCGCGCATGATTTCCATGACCGAGGCACCGACCTTCGGGTTCAAGGTGCCCGCAGGAATTTGCCAAAGCGTTTCAGTCTTTTTGCGGTGGTCAGGATTGGCAACCAACATGTCCGAGGGCAAGCGATGGCAGAAGGTGCCCACTTCGCGTGCAGAACCACAAGCTGAGGGCTGTCCTGTGAGCGAGAAAGCGCCGTTACCCGGGAGCCCGTGCTTGCCTAATAATAAGTGGATCGAATACACGAGTTCGTTAATCCAAACGCCACGCTGATGCTGATTAAAGCCCATGCACCAGAAGCTCAGAAGGTTACGCTTCGTGTCGCAGATTAGGTCAGCAAGACGCACCAAACGCGCCTTAAAGGACCCCAACGATTCGTCTATGTCGCCTTTGACGAGGGGTGCGACGAAGTCAAGCGTGTAGGGCTCAACGCCTTTTTTAAAGGCTTCAAATTCGATTTGCCAGTGTTTGCCTGCGCTTGCGCCCGAATTCTTTTGTTCAATTTCGGTGCCAGCCTTGAGTCCCATGGCAATCCCTTCGGCGTCACTCAAACGGATACGCTTTTGCTTTTCTAGGACATCGCGTTCGGCCGGATACGCATACTTGTCGGTGTTGCGTAAGCCATAACCAATATCGGTGACACCGGCTGTAAAGATGCAGTGCTTTTCAATAAACGCCTGGTTGATGACGCCACGTCCGATCAATTCGCGAATGAGATAGTTCGCGACGGCCAGATCGCCATTCGGCTTCAAGATGATCGTTTCATCGGACAGATCAGAACTCATGTTGCGATACGTTGTCAGATTGATGATCTTCGTATTGGGAGCCGTGAGTTTACGGTTGGCAACGCGCGACCAAAGCACGGGGTGGGCTTCGGCCATGTTGTTACCCCAAAGGAGCATTGTGTCGGCGAGCTCGATGTCACTATAGTTGTTGGCAGGTTCGTCTACGCCAAAGGTTTGATAAAACCCGACCACGGCTGAGGCCATGCAAAGACGTGCATTCGGGTCGATATTGTTGGATCTAAAGCCACCCTTCCACAGTTTTGAGGCGCAGTAGGCTTCTGGAATCGTATATTGACCAGAACCTACCAGTGCAACGCCAGAAGGGCCTTTTTCGGCATAAACACGTTTAAACTGGCGCGCCATTTCGTCAAAAGCTTCGTCCCAAGAGACGGGTTCAAATTTGCCGTTCTTGTCAAATTTGCCATTGGTACGACGCATGAGGGGCTGCATAAGACGGTCACGGCCATACATGATCTTGGCATTAAAGTAGCCTTTCACACAGTTGAGACCGCGATTGACCGGCGCATCAGGATCCCCCTTAGTGGCCACAATCCGACCGTTACGTACACCTACTTGTAAGCCGCAACCTGTACCACAGAAGCGGCACACGCCTTTATGCCAGCTGATGCCGTCTTCAACCTTTTTAGCGGCTTGTGCTTGCGCGGAGGTGACTGGAATGCCGATTGTCATGGCTGCACTAGCGGCAAGCCCAGATTTGATGAGCGTACGGCGGGTTTCATTGAGGGGTGTGATAGTCATGGAGATCTCTCCTAAACGGGTGGGGGACTGCATGGTAACGAGTCGAGGCCTATGCTTCGTCTTCAAAAAAGTGGTTCACGAGGCTCACATCGACGACGCCGGAGGTTCGGCGAATGTAATTAAAGATGTCTGCCTCTTTTGTGGTGGATTCAGCTTCGATCACCGCGACAAGTCGTGCGCTTTCGCGGTCGATGTGTGCAATCTCTAAACCAGTGGAGGTCAAAGAGCTGATCACAAGGTCAAACGAGGACTGATTTGTGGTGATGATGACGGATGAGTAATTCATGTCAAGGCCTTGGTGAGGAGGGGTATTGAGCATTTTAGAAATCGTGTTTCTTTTCGAATAGACGCATGAAGAGAGAGAAAACGGTGCTAAAAGAGATAAGGGAATACGCGCGGGTGAAGTGAGTTGTTGCCTCGAAAAAGCGACGTAAATACGTAAAGCGACCGTGTATCAGATGATGTTGTGATCTGTCGCGAGCGCTTTGGTCTACTCCCTTGTAGGTAGATGGGTAGGGCGGTTGGGCACAATCGCGTTGATCTACCACCTCAGATTGACGTGCCGATTTTGTGTCGGTGTAAAAGGTGTTTAGCGCTTGACGTGACGACAAGAGGAAGAGAGGGGGAGAGGTAAATCTCTCTCATAGTGATTACCTCGCAGGAGGTATGTTACATGCAACTATTTGAAATATAAGAATATTCTGGTTTAACTGGGACTTTCCCTATCTATCTCCATTTGGGAGGTTTAAGAATCACATAAGATTTCTTAAACTTTGAGTTGAGGCAAAGCACATGCGGATCGTCTGCACCGATCTTGGCGCATCTGTGCTGACGATTGCCCAAGGAGACCTAATTATGCAAAAGACCCCAATCTCTGTTGCGCTTATGCTTGTCGGTTTTGCGATGAGTGTACCTGCGTTTGCAGCCAATCAATGTGCTGCTTGTCATACGAATATCGCTAAGGAACATGCTGGCGCTGTTCATAAGGACGTTGCTTGTGCTTCGTGCCATAAGGGCACTGAAGAACATTTGAAGGACATGAAGAAGCGTCCTCAAGTCAACATGGATCCAGCGCAGTGTGGCGCTTGCCATGAGCTTCAATATAAGTCGACCTTTATGACGTCTGACCGTCCAGCTCGCCAGTCTAAAAAAGCTGCTGGCGGTCCGGCGCCCGACCCATTCTTTGACCGTGCTCTAGGTGGCCATGGCTTTACAAAAGAACATGATCTGCCACGAGCACATACCTTCATGGCAATCGATCAGTTTATCGTCGACCGTGCGTTTGGCGGCCGTTTTGAACCGAAAGACGGTTGGCTTTATACGACGCTCGAAGGCGGTAAGTCCTATAAGGCTTGGGACATCCTGAAGGACAACTATCCTGACAATAACGAGCAAAAGGCGCATAAGCCAGGCACTGCTGCTGCGGCTAACGGTGTGTGCTGGTCGTGTAAGTCCACCGATTTGATGCTCGACTGGGCCTATATGGGTGACAAGGTCGAAGATGCCAAGTTCCATCGTGGTTCTAATCCAGTGGATGTGGTTCGCGATGTTCAGCATGGCATGAACTGCAACTTCTGTCATGATCCGCATAACGCGAAACCACGTTTGATGCGTGACGCTTTGATTGATGCAATGACGCGTGACGGCAAACAAAATGTCTATAAGGATTTTGCGGCTCGACAGGCCAAGCTTGACGTTCAGAATGTGGGCGTGCGCGGCTTTGAGCGTAAGGTTGCTTATCTTGATCGTCCAGACTCTCGTCTGATGTGTGCTCAGTGCCATGTTGAATATGTATGCAACCCAGGCATGAATGTGAAGACGGGTGAAAAGGTAGGCTTTGATAGTCGGCTCACGAATCTTTTCCCGTGGGTCAATGCTGACCAGATCGAAAGCTACTACGACGAATTGGGTTTCCGCGACTTTAAGCACAATTTGACAGGTGCCACGCTTGTTAAGATGCAACATCCGGATGCTGAAACGTACTTTGGTTCTAAGCACGACAAAGCGGGGGCCGATTGCGCGTCTTGCCATATGCCGAAGGTGAAGGACGAAAACGGCAAGACCTACACGCTTCATTGGGCTACGTCGCCGAAGCACTACGTCAAGGAAACCTGCCTCTCTTGCCATAAGGACAAGAATGAAAAGCAGATGGTTGGTGCGATCGATGCGATGAAGGGACACTTTGACGGTAAGGTTCGCGAAGCTGAATCGCGCATGAACGATATGTTTAACGCTTTCGAACTCGCAAAGACTGTGGGTGTCTCTGAAGACGTGCTCGCTCAGGCACGTAAGCTGCATGAATCAGCCCATATCAATTGGGAATATTGGACGGCAGCTAACGGTGCTTACTTCCACAACCACGACATGGCTGTTCGTAGTCTCGCAAAGTCTGCTCAAGCAGCGACCGACGCAACGGCACTTCTGAGAAAGGCCATTGACGATAAGCAAAAGGGTGCTAAGAAGTAATCATTAAGACACTTTGAACTATGATGACGGGCGGATCCAGTGGGTTTTGCCCGTTTTTCAGCTATAGTGATTGTTCGAATTTTTTATTTATTATCGGAGCACCCCTGTATGTCTGACGAAATGCTGCTTTATCTCGTGCTATTAGGCATGCTGATGCTTGCTGTCGGCATGTTGATCCCTTCGCTCATGCGTATTGGTCAATTGACTGACAACCGTCAAGCAGAAGATGAAGCTTACGGTGAAGAAATCGTTGAGGCCTTTCGCCGTCAGTTGGCAGCACTTGATGAAGAACGATACAAAGGTGCTATCAATGAAGGACGTTGGCAAGAATTGAATGACGATATTCGTCGTCGGATGCTCGAAGAGCATGATGCGGTGTTTCATGATCCGAATGCGACTGCGCCTGCAGTCACAACCGGACACGTGTCTCGGATCCTTGTCATGGGTTGCGTCGTTGTTGGGATGGTCGCTTTGAGTATTGGGTTTTACGCTGCCAAAGGTGCACCGGAACTCATTGAACTCGAAAAAGCGCAACACGTACTCTCTGGCCAAGCAACTACGCCTGATATCGAATACTATCTCGCAAATAATCCTAAAGATGGTCGTGCCTGGGTGCTCTTGGCACATCAATATGTCGAAAGTGGGACTTATGACAAAGCCCTGGAGGCCTATCGCAATGCGTGCCGCGTTAATACCAAAGTCGCCAATGATCCGACGGTGCTGCTTGAGCTGGCTGCCACGTTAGTGACAGTCGGTGGACATAACAATTTTAAAGAAGCGCAACCTATCGTTGAAAAGGCAGTCGATAAGCTCCCAGGTGACAAACGTGCGCTTGAATTATTAGCACTCACCTCGAGTGCGAACCAAGATTGGAAGACAGCAGCAAACACCGTTTCGATACTGCTTGAAGGTATGTCGCCTGATACGCCAGCCTATGTCCAATATGAACAGACGCTCAAGCGACTGCGGAGATTGGCAGCGCAAAAGTAAATTGGTGTCTTGGGTATCTACGAATAAAGGCGGTATGTTTGTCATTGATTGTATGACAGGAATTTAGGATTTTCGGCTAATTGGGGTGGGGTGCGAAATATGGATCTGATGATTTAGAGTTAAAAGGTCACCTCTT
>JAHHRH010000037.1 GCA_020025915.1 Sutterella sp. | reverse complement strand
TCTTTTCAAGCGTTAGAACCGCTTTTGCGATTTGCCCTCTTAAAATTGCAAGGCTTGTTGAGGAGGTCCCGAAGTGCTTTTTTCGGCTGAATAGGAACATACATCTGGTCGACTAAGCCATTTCGTCAAGTTTATCATTGTCATGAGGCTTAATCGAATGCACTTGACGATGTTTGAGAAGTTCCATGGGTGCTTTGAACATTTTTGTAGATACATCTGCAGTAAGACGGTTATGGCAGCTGTTCAAATTTGAACAAGTACGGCATTTTCCGTGGTTCTCACGAAACTCAGAATTTTCAGGTTCTGCTTCATGCGTTTGAAGAAGAGTTCGATCTGCCATCGGTCTTTGTATAGCTTGGCAACCTGCTCCGCCGTGATATCGTCACTAGCGTTAGTGAGAAAGACGAACCAACGATCGTCCTCCTTGGAATACCATTTTACAGCTCTGAATTCATTATCTTTCCCTACCTTATTTATGGCTGTGACAGAGGTGAATTGAATCTTGAAGTCGCCGTAGTTTGTGTCAATGACACCTTGTCCCGTGCGCTTAAAGTGCCAGTTAGTTTTCAAGCGAGTAACGAACACAACGCCTTTTGCATCAAGTGCTTTGAACAGTCCAAAATCGCAATAGCCTCGATCCATGATTAAGATGCAATGAGGTGGCACTCGCTGAAGCACCTGATCCTTTGCCGCTTTATCATCATTAACTTTGGCGTTAGTTATGACCATGAACTCGAGTAGCAATGTGTCGTTGTTTAACAGTGTATGAACCTTGACACCACCCTTTGCACGACGGTAATGAGCCCATGGAAATTAGCTTAAACACAGAGAAATTGTGGTGGAGTCTAACGAAAGAGCGGTCTTGTCGAATTCCGCACTGATGCCTCGTAAAGGACTGTTAAACAGTTGATTTTTTAAGACAGTAGTACAGGTCTTCAAAAAACTTATAGGAGCGTTTCTCCACGGCTGATCGGGTCAAGCCCGGAAGGCCTGTTAATGGGGGAGAGGAGGCCGTTCATTGACCGAAAGCGGCTTGACGCGCTTCGGATTGCATAATTACGGCGTAGCCATGAAAGCCAGCTTTCAAGGCCTGCCTAGCGGCGAGCGATCCCAAAAAAATCTTTCGAAGTATCTTGGCATATTCCGTATGGGTATTGAGAGTCATCAATGATGCTATCCGTCCAGTTCCTGTATTAAAGCAAACACAAAACTTTGATATGCGAAACTATCAAGGCTTGATGGCACAGCTAGGGCATTTTCAAAAAATTTGTGCTTTGACTGGATGTACACATGCTGCAGTCTGGGTAAGTTCCGATGGAATGCCGCTCTCTGGCACAGAGGATGTCGGGCGTCATGTGGCGCTCGATAAGCTACTCGGGATGCGCGCCTTAGAAGGCTGGCATGATGGCGCACTGATTGTGAGTTCGAGAACCTCTTACGAAATGGTTCAAAAGGCAGCAATGTGTGGCGTTGAAATAATGTTTGCGGTCTCAGCGCCTACGGCATTAGCTGTGAGAACGGCGCAACGGTGTGGGATAACGTTGGTCGCGTTCGCTCGAGATAAAGGCTTTAACGTTTATACACATCCAGGGCGACTCATTGAGTAGCGTTGTGCTTCAGTGTGATTGTCATCTAGTAGACATAAAAACGCCATTAAATCATCGTCAAACTGTCAAATTCCCGTGACGAAGCCGTCATCTTCAGTCGTCAAAATACGCTCTGACACGAATAAGAGACCTCATTATTCGGTGTTTGTTGAATGTAAAGGACTGTCATGACTCATAATCTCTCCCGTCGTAACCTCTTTAAATCCGCTGCCGCGACCTCTCTCTTGCCTGCTATGGGGGGCATTGCTGCTTTTAGCCCGCTCGCCATGGCCGCTGAAGCACCAAAGACCGCACGCACGCTCAAGGAAGTGGTTGCTATGACGCCTGTTGAAATGGCTATGCATAGCGAAGTGGTTCAGACGGCCTATCGTATGATTACCACGGCTGCCGAAAAGCTTCGCAACCCGACCCTCCGTAAGACCGTACTCGACATCCTTGATAATCCTGTGCCGACGCTTGACATGTCGGCCGAAGCCACGACGCTCGCTGAATTGAAGAGCCTTGGTTTGATTGACAAAGATCGCACGAACGTTTATCCGCCACTTGCTAATGCCACGCAGGCGCCGCAACCCTTCTGGAGTGCCCCGGGCTCTGGCTACAGCAGCCACCACGCCTATCCGGGTGGCCTTTGCACGCACGTCGCTTTGAATGTGGCTGTCGCCGAAGCCTTCTATGCGCTCTATGAGAGCGTCGATGGTTTGAAGATCGATTTTGATGATGCAGTGGGCGGCGAAATTCTTCATGACCTTCATAAGCCTTGGGTCTTCCAGTGGGAAGACGATGGTAGCTGCCGCAAAGAACTCCCGCTCGCTGGCACGGGTGAACACCATGTGTTGAGCGTGGCCGAAAGCATCCGTCGCGGTATTGCGCCGTCCTTCTGTGTGGCTCAAGCTTGCGCCCATGAGCATCCGGGTAGCCCCGCTGGTGAAAAGCAGGTGGTTGGCTGGTTGCGTGCCGCTGCTGTCATCGCAGGCGTTGATCCCGTGAAGCACGGTCTCTTAGCTGCGGATGGTAAGACTTTACCGCTCCCACGTCGCATTGAAGGCTGGGTGGTTCATTTGGCCGACCACGACTGGGTCATCTCTGTGCCCGCTTGCCAATGGGTCGTGAAGGCGCTTCGTCGTCTCGCTGAAACGACCTACGGCGTCAAGGACGAAAAGACTTTTAACGCGATGCGTAACTATGTGCTTTGCGAACTCACGGCCATGCGTCTTTATGGCATCCTCTCCGAAAAGGGTGAAGAAGCCTTTGCTCGTGAAGTGGCTCGTGTGTTGAAGGCGTAATTCGCCATCAAATTCCACACTCAATACGCCTCGATGTCCTCGTGATGTCGGGGCGTTGCTGTTTAGGGTTTATTGGTGTTTTTTATGAATTGGCTACGGGTATTCCATGAGTGGGAATATATCCGGAAACGACTTGGAGAGAGTTGAAAATTAGCGTTAATTGTAAATGTTTGCATAGGGTTTGACTCGTAAAGAATTCACATTTTCTGAATCGTTTAAAGTTCGTTTGTTGCCCGTACAATACTTCGGCAACTATCTATTGGAGAGACCGACCATGCATTTCAAATCTTTATTGCTCACCACGACGTTGACCGCGCTCTTGGCGAGCCCTGCTTTTGCCGCAAACGAGATTCCGCAAGGCCAAATTAAAGGAACGGCCTATACGCATACTGATCGCACCATGGCTGAAGCCTTGGCGAATGCGTGGACAGTGTTGCCAGCAAATATGACGGGTAATAAGGCTTACGAAGGCCTCTACAAGGATCATCCAAAGGTGATGGGTAAAGTGCCGAGCGTGATCTTTGTGCATGGCTCGGGTGGCATTAATCCCGAAATCAAGAAGTTCCAGCGTTGGATGGCAAACGAACTCAGCATCGCGAGCATTACGCTCGATAGCTATCAGTTGCCTGACCGCATGACCTATTCGTCGCCCATTGCCAAAGAAGACTACGAAAAGATTCACGCCTTGCGCGCTTCTGAACTCAAGGCCGCTGTGGACTTTTTGCGTAAGCAGTCCTGGTTTGATGGCCGCTTTGTGATTGCTGGCACTAGTGAAGGTGCCGTGGCGGTCGCGCGCTATAAGGGATCAGCTGATGTGCCGCAAGAAAAAGGCCGCATCATCTATTCGTGGTCTTGCGAAAACAACTATCACGTCGAAACGCATCGTACGGCCGTTCCCGATACAGTGCCAGTGCTTAACGTCATGAGTAAGACCGACAAGTATTTCTCGAAGGCCAATCCTTATATCGGTAACGAGAATGCGACGGGCACCTGCCGTAATGCGCTTTTAGGTCACCCAGACGTTGAGATCGTGCAGATTCCGGATGCGCCGCACACGTTGATGAATCAAGAAAAGGCCTTGGATAGCGCCAAGGACTTCTTACGCAAGGTCTTCAATATTCCGTGTGGCTGCGAATAATCGGTTGAAGTAGTCCGAAGCCAATACTAGCCAAAACAACATCGCCCGGTGAACGTGAGTCCATCGGGCGATGTGTTTGTGGGTTAGAGGTGTTTAGGCCGGCTGCACTTGACGACCCTTGAGGAGGCGACCCACGCAGTGGTAGACCACGAGGAGCGCCAGGATGATCAGGGCAACAGCGAGGAGCCCCTGAAGACCGTGCACCATGAAGACGAAGGTACCGTTAGCCATGGCGGCGAAGACCTTGAAGAGAGCCATCAAGAGCGCCGTCATTGTGACCACGAACATGACCGTCATCGGGATGTAGAGCATCCAACCCTTACGCCCCGTGCTCTGTAGGAACACAGCCAAAGCCGTGAGAACGAGTGCAGAAAGGAGCTGGTTGGCAGAGCCAAAGAGTGGCCAAATGCTCATGTAACCCGCCTGACAAAGGGCAAGACCACCCAGGAGTGTAACAACCGTCGCGACGACCGTGTTACTAAAGAAAGCTGCAACAGGCCCCTTCTTTTGAGCTTCAGAAGGCGTGCAGAGTTCTTGTAAGCTCATGCGGCCGATACGGGCAACCGCATCAACCGAGGTCAGAGCAAGGGCAGACACACACATCGTGAGGATGCAGGCTGAGATTTCAGCCGGCACACCAAAGATGTTCGTTAAGAAGCCCGCAACTGAGTTCGAGAAGAGTTGGAAAGGTGTACCCGAAGGGAGCTGGCCGTTCGAAGCGGCAGCGCACACCACAACGAGCGCGACTACACCGAGCACACATTCAACGAGCATGGAGCCGTAACCCACGAGACGCATGTCACGTTCGTTGGCAATCATCTTCGACGAGGTACCCGAAGACACAAGACTATGGAAGCCCGAGACGGCACCACAGGCGATCGTCACAAAGAGGATCGGGAATAGATCAAGATTATTGACCGTGAAGCCCGCAAAGGCCGGCATATTGATGGTCGGGTTTTCAACGAAGACACCGATGACACCCGCAGCGATCATGCCGATCAGAAGGAACATCGAGAGGTAGTCACGTGGCTGCTTCAAAAGCCACATCGGCATCACGGACGCAGCAAAGAGGTAGGCAAAGACCACCCAACGCCATGTATCCGTGCTCGCATACATCGGGAAAGCGATGCCAAGAGCCACCATGCCGAGCATAAGCACGATGCCAACGCCGAGCTGTACTTGAGGATTCGGCTTCATGTATTTGATGTAAAGACCAAAAAGAAGAGCCCCAACCATGTAGATCATCGAGATCGACGCTGCGGCAGCATTGGGCGTTGCCGGCGTACCTGTCTTGGTGAAGCCATTAAAGGTTGCCGCAACCATGTCAGCAAACGCCGCAATGACGAGCATTGTGAAAAGCCAGCAGAACGTCAAAAAGAGCTGGCGTCCAATGCGACCGACATACTGTTCAATAAGCATACCCATGGACTTACCACCGTTTTTAACAGACGCATAAAGCGCAGTGAAGTCCTGAACGGCACCGAAGAAAATGCCGCCGAAAATAATCCAAAGCAACGCGGGCAGCCAGCCAAACATAGCGGCAATAATCGGACCCGTCACGGGACCCGCACCAGTAATGGACGTGAACTGGTGAGCAAAAACGGAGAGTCGAGAAGCTGGTTGGTAATCTTTACCGTCATTACGTAGAGCGGCAGGTGTCGGTGCGTTTTCGTCTACACCCCATGTTTTTTCGAGCCAACGGCCGTAAAAACGATAACCGAGGTAGAGAGAAACGATCGCGACAGCCATCATAGTCAGACCGTTCATAATCATTTCCTAAGAGGTTTGTTGCTTGGATTATGAGGCATGGATTAAATGCCTCATATTTAACTCTAAAGCCCTGTTCGAGAAAGGAAAATAGGGCGGTTGACTTATAAGAGATCGAGTGTAGGTATTAACGAGAATGGGTGTTTTGCTTACGACTTATGCGCAAAATCTAATGCTGTGAGGTAAAGGCAAAATGATATCTGTGAGATCTTAAAGTGATCGTTGTTTTGAATCTCTAAAAGCCGCAAGGTAGTTGCGCATTCTGTGTGTTTTTAAGTGGCAGTGTGTAAGGATCATTGACCACAAAAATGACCAAGATAAGTTTGTGTTATGCATTGCGACGGTTTGTGTGGGAAGGAGCAAAACAACAGCAAAAAGGGCTGCGACACAAAAGAAAAGCGGCCAACATCCGGGGTAAGGGATGCAGGCCGCTTGAGTGTGCACTCAAGGCGTGGAGGTTACTTCTTGAGCGTCACAAGACGGTTGTTGTCAACCACTTCGAACGTGTCGCCATTCTTGACGAGACCGCGAACGTCGGTGAGGTCAGCCGGGAAGCCCCAAGCATTGGTGACCTTTTCCTGAGCAATGTCGATTTCAACGATCACGTTGTGGTTCTTGGACACTGCGTAGAGCTTGCCATTGTCGTAAGCCATACCGGTGATGTAGAGTTCGCCGAGCGTACGATCCTTCTTGAGGTCAGCAGCAGGCATAAATTCAGCGGAGAGCGTCCAGTCAGCCATCAAAGCCTTGGAGATCACGAGCTTCGTGTGGTTCTTGTTGTCAGGCACCGTGGCGGTGTAGACATAGCGACCATCAGCGGCAGCAGAGTGGATGTAGCTGAACTTAGCGCGTTCGGTACCGACACGGGCACGGCCCAAGCCACCGATTTGTTCAACTTCCGTACGGCCAGCCGTGAAGTTGCCCCAACCCTTGACGTCGTCAGCATTCGGATTCCAGCGAGCGCGCAAGAGGCTCTTGTTGGAACCCATGAGGATGAAGCCATCCTGATAGGGAGCGATACCCACGAGGTCGAGCACGTTGGCGGAGTACCACGGGTCATAAGAAGCAGACGTTTCAGGCTTCATGTTGTTGTCAAGGGCCCAGAACGTGTACTTCGAACCAACCATGTACTGACCATTGATCATGCTAAGCGTGTTGATCTTGTCATTGATGCCTTCGATCTGACGAACGTTAGCCACCGTCAACATGCCGTTCACATTAACCGGCGCATTCTGAGCGTCGTGAGCGAACGTGATGCCGAGCTTCTTGTCGTTAGCCTTATAGGCAAAGTCAGGATCCTTCACATCGCGCTTACCAAGGAAGTTGATGCCAGACCACATGCCTTCCCAGCTGTCAGCACTCCAAACCACGTACTTCGGATTCCAGGAGAAGCGAACAGGATCGCCCTGACCCCAGAACGGCGGGACGCCCGTGCTCCACAAGGCCTGGAAGCAGTTAGAAGCAACGATGAAGCAAACGATGCTGAAAGCGATACGGTTGAACTGCGTGAGCGGACGATAGACCTTACCCTTGAATTCTTCAATCAAGGCGTCAAAACGCGGAGCGAGATAGACGGCCAAGCCAAAGAGGAAGACCACGCACCAGAACACGACTTCAGCCCAGAACTGGGTGTGAAGACCGAAGATGTCGAGACCGAAACCCTGACCAACGTCACGCATGGCGTGGTTGCCATAGTGGCGGAAGCTGGAGTAAAGACCGATGGCTGCCATCACGAGCATCGTGGCGAGGTACTTCGGCTTAAAGCCATAGCGCACCATGAAGAGCGCCGTCACGCCGATGTAAGCCATCTGTTGACGCTGACCCCAGCAGAGCGTGCAAGGGGAGTCACCCATGAAGTAGCCAAGAATGATGTTGGCAATACCGACAGGCAATAAAACGATGAGCAAGCCGCCCCAGCAAAGGAGGTCGTAGAAGGTCTTGGCCTTCTTAATATCCTGGTCGTTGACCGGAAGTGCATAATTCGTCATGTCTCAATCTCCTTAAAGGTTAAGGACGCCGAGAATGGCGTTAGAAACGTGGCCGATGTACATGAAGACAACGACGGCCCAAGAAACAATGAGGAGCGTCCAAGCAAGCTTTTCTTTTTCAGGCTTGAATAAGAGCAGCAGCACGGAGGCGGTGAGCATCAGAAATTCTAAAAATTCCATGATTTATCCCTCGTGGGTGATGGTTATTCGCAACGTATATTCAACGTCGCGGTGTTGAAAAAACGGGTTTTAAGTTCGTCTTGCGTTTTTTAGGAACGCAAAGCCTTAGCACGCATCAAAGAAGCCTTTGATGCGCGGCAAAAATTCGGTTTAAAAATAAGAACGTTTAGTCGGGTTCTGGGCCAAAGGCGAGCGTATGCTCAGGGCCTCGTGCAGCACTTAAGCCAGCAATTCGACCGAACGTAAAGACTTCAGCGAGCGCATTACCGCCCATGAAGTTTGCGCCATGAATGCCACCCGTCACTTCGCCTGCAGCAAAGAGGTTCGGGATGACCTGGCCACGCCGATCCAACACTTCGGCGCGCTTGGTAATTGCGATGCCCCCTAAGGACACATTGACTGACATCGACACTTTGGTTGCATAAAAAGGCGCTTTCACAATCCGATTGACTAACATATTCGGATTGCGGCCAAAAGGATCAATTTTCTCGGTCACAGCCTTGTTATAAGTGTGCACCGATTGCGTCAAGGTTTCGACGGGGATCTGAAGCTTGAAAGCCAGTTCACCCAATGATTTTGCCGAGACCGCATCGCCTTTGCCTAGCGCCTCATCAAAGGCGAGTCGCGAAAGTGGTCTCATGCCTGCATACCCATCCGCATCTAAAATCGGAAACGCGAGTCGTCCAGGTTGCGAAAGCACCGCATCAGACACTGTGACGCCCGGTTGATCTTCTGCAACAAACCGTTTACCGAGGCGATTGACAAGCACCATGTTTTCTATGGGCGAAATCGCGCCGACAAAGCGGCCATCGGAGATGCTACCAGGTAAGAGTTGGAAATGATCCATTCCGACCGTCGCAACACCGATATCTTCAAGTGGACGAATCAAATCACCCGTCGCACCTTGACAATTGGTTGTGTGAAGATGATCAAGTCTCGGGTCAAACCGAGTCACTAGATCATCATTTGCACTAAAACCCCCAGTGGTCACGATCACGCCTTTACGTGCGCGGACGGTGTATTCGTGGTCATCAGCGTGCTTGACTAAAACACCAAGCACTGGGCCTTCTACACCTTCGCGCAAGACTCGAAGCACTGACGACAGGGTGCGTAGCTCAACCCTCAGGGCCTTACACTTAGCCAATAGGGGATCAATGTAGCCTTTACCTAAAGGGGCACGCGGACTATGGGTACGAGGCCAAAGACTCCCGTAAACCTGATAGACGCCTGGTGCAAATTCCACACCACAATCCTTCAACCATTGAAGGGTGACAGCTGCCCCGTAGGTGACCGTTCGAACCAACTCAGGGTTCGCGCCCCAAAAGCCACTCTCTAACATTTGCTGAGCGTGCTTTTCAGGCGAATCTTCGACACCGATCCGACTTTGTTCGAACGGATCGACCGCATTAAAGGCATCGGCTAAGCGGGTATTGCCACCCACATCTGCCAACTTTTCAAGAACTAACGTTTTCGCACCAGCTCCTTCAGCCATGATGGCCGCAGCAAGCCCAGCGCCACCCGCACCCACAACGACAACATCAACGGTTTCGTCCCAGGTTTGCAACAGGGTTTGAGCGTGACTCCAAAGCGGAGTAAGGCCTGTAACTGCCCCTGCTTTGAGGAGTGTTCGACGATCTAAACGAAAGTCCGACATACGTTACCAACTATTCCATTTTGTTTCGAGATGAAATTTACGCCAGTCACAGACATTCGCCAAGTGTGAATGTCTACTACGTAAAAGACGATATTGACAGAATACTAAAGTTCGTGTAATGAATGCATCCATCATGAAGAAATTCACCCAAAACCCTTCTCTTATGCGAATGATTCGACTCGTTTTCACCCTTTGTGCCTTTTGGTTTATCGGACTCAATCTCCTATGGGCCAATCCGCCAACGCGAGAGGTGCGTGTCATTGGTGTTCAAGAAAGCATCTTTCAGACGCAGCAGGCGTTTTTTAGACATACGATCGATCAACTCAATGCAGTGGTTGAGGATCGCGTATATATGTTGCGTCCGATCAAGTCGCACGAACGCTTTGATATGAAGACATATGGCGAACTCGATTTTGCGATCGTGAGTCCACATGTCTTTTCGTTACTTGAGCGCTATAACGGCTTTACGCCGATGGCGTCTTTATATGTGCCAGTGTCGGATAAGCCTAAGCCCGTCATGTCGACGGTACTTTATGCTTCGCCCGAGCGTTTGCAGCGAGAGTTTCATGACAACCTGGATACGTTAACCTTAGGGATCTTCGCAAAGCGTCCTATAGCAGTGATAGCAGGTGACGTCTGTGATACTGCTTTATTGCTTCGTAACGAAATGACTTTGCGTGGACTTAATCGCCCTATTATTCATGAGGCGGGACGCGGTTTGAGTCCTGAGCAGGCGGTTAAAGTGGCTAAAAGTGGTGCCTATGATGCGATTGCTGTGTCAACGGACTTTGTACGTGAATTGCCGCCCTACTTATTTGATGGATTGATTCCAGTAGATCTTCGTATTGATGATGCATCAGGCTTGGTGAGTACAACGACACCCTTACCGGGGTGGGTGTTTGCGGCAGGCTTAGAAACTCCACGAGATAATGTGCGAGATTTAACGGCGACACTATTGAGTCTCGCGATTTCGCCGAAGATGCAATGGGGGTTGCCTGCGGACTATCGTGCGGTTCATCAAGCGGCTGAACGCGTTAAAGATGAAGCCTATCGAAGCTTTCAAAAGAAAACGCTGTTCGAAATGATCAAAGAGCATTGGGTCTGGGTTGTGTTTGGGCTGACAATCGTTTTAGGCCTCGCTTGGCATAGCATTGTGGCTGAACGGATGGTGCGTCAACGCTCTGCGGAACTCATGGCAACGGTCACAAAGCAGCGTGCAGCTGAGCGTCAGTTTGAAGAACTTGAGCGACTCACAGCCGTTTCGCAGATGTCCAATATTGTGGCGCATGAATTGCGTCAGCCTCTGGCCGCAATCACGAACTTTGCAATGGGTTTACGTCGTCGTAAAGAGAATGGATCCTTAACAGACGAGTCTTTAGACTTTGCATTAGGTCGAATTCTCTCAGAAAATGAACGTGCGAGCGATATCGTTGAACATGTTCGTGGCTACGCGAGACGTCGTGCGCGTATTGTGACCGAGATCCGTCTGGCTGATCTTACGCGTAAAATCATGGGATCGATTAAGACGTCAGCCACGGCGCCCGTGACCTTGAATAGTGACATTCCAGCAGATTTGGTGATGGAAGGTGATACGCTTGAAGTGGAGCTCATTTTACGTAATCTCATCAAGAACGCGGTCGAGAGTGTCGCTAAAACGCCCGATGCGATGGTGACCGTTTATGGCTTTGGGCATGAGAGGGGAGTGGAGTTAGTTGTTGAAGATAATGGGCCACTTCAAACACGTGCGGAATTAGATCGTTTGGCTGTACCTTTGGTGTCAGAAAAGTCGGGTGGCTTAGGATTAGGTCTATCGATTGTGCGTAAATTGATTGAAAGCTATGGCGGTCGGATCGCTTTTGAGTTAGCTAGGCCAAGTGGTCTGAAGGTCTATGTGACGTTTCCTGTTAAGCCTGATTTTTCTGAGCACGTATAAGATTGGCTAATTCGAATTGGTACGCCGGCATCCGGTGTTGGGAAGCTGAAGGAAAAGAAACTTTACGGCAATCAGGAAAAAAATCCTACAACGGGCACTATCAGTGTTGTTGGCTGGCTCCTGTGCTTTGCTATTTGCACGGTTATCTCGGCGTAATTGAGAACTTTTTCCCGATTACACCATTGTCCTGAGAGCCGATTCCGGCTTTAATTCGAACAAATAGATTGGGACTTGCCTCGCTCAAGTGCGCATTACATCATCGCCGATCAAGGCTGCTCAGAAAACCGGACTCAAGCACGCCAAACGTAAGGAAGTCAAGCGATACACCACTGACGGGACAGCAGTGTGATTTTAGGACTGAATTTGCTCGTCTATATGTACTTCATCTCCCGTGAAACGATTTCCGGTAGCCTTGGCTACCGGATTTCTGGTGTTGTTGGCAGAGCTTGCAAGATGCAGACTAGTGTAAACATAGGTAACCTCCCACTACGGATCCGTACAGTGGGTGGTGTGGGAGGACGGCGTGAACCCACGCCTCCTACCCGATACTGTGCACTATTTTTTAGAACAGTTCGCCCACCATCGCGTCAAGACGTTCTTCCGTGCGGCCCCATTTCGTTAACGTATATGGGCTCGCTGTATATTCAGCACGAGCAACTGGACGATTATCTTTGTTGAGGACGACATATGCGGTGCGAAGATATGTGGTGGCATTCCAACTACGACGGGCCGAATACTCAACCGTGTAAGTGCAAGGACAGTCGGTAGAGAAGTCTACAATGTGCGTATGAACACCACGGCGCTCAAAACCATTCTGAATGGCTGGTAAGGCGTTGCCAATCGTGACGTGTGGATTTTTGACGATACAGACTTCCTTCGGCATGCCGTCAAAGGTAGCGTAATGAACGCCATTTGTAACGTTGGTGCAACCTGCTAAAAGAAGAGTGAAGATCGCAATAGGGGCGATGTATTTGATGGCCATTATTTTATATTTGGAAATAAGTCTTGATTGGAGCTGTCGACTACGAAAATTCCGATGGATCGCTAGGGATATAAACAATACAATCATATCGCAATTTTACATTTAGGAACCGTGTCAAGATTATCGCAAATGAACGGGTTCTCACATCAGTACTCTCTTGATTATATTGTATAAGGTACTGAACTGGTCATCATTAGGGAAGGTCTGGATAGATCGGATTTGACGCGGTACCTTATCAAAAAGGTACCGTTTTTAATTCGTTTTTGGATTTTTTCGCGATTTGT
>JAHHRH010000036.1 GCA_020025915.1 Sutterella sp. | reverse complement strand
AGTGGCGTCTAAACCGCCGTTGTTAAAACTGTCTCACAAAGTGGGGATAGTTCATAAATGGAGACTCGGGCGTGATTTTGAGCGATTAACTCAATTAAGCAATGCGGGAGTAGCCGCCAGCACGGGTAGATTCGCGCAAGTAGCGGTCAAAGTGCATCGCGACGGCACGGACGAAGATCTTGCCCTTGGCAGACACGACCAAGCGGTCGTCATAGAGTTCGACGAGGTCGTGCTTGACGTAGGGCTTCATCTTGCCTAATTCATAAGCAAAGGTTTCGTCGAAGTTGATGCCAAAGCGTTCTTCGACATCTCGCTTCTTGAGTTCGAAGTTGCACATAATCGTCATGATCACATAGCGACGTAACGCATCGTCTTCATTCAAGAGGTAGCCACGGTTGGTGGCAAGATGACCTTCACGAATGGCGGCGTAGTAGTCTTCGAGTTCGCGCGGGTTGCAAGCGTAGGCGTTGCCAATCTTGGAGATACTCGAAACACCTAAGGCAACCATGTCGCATTCGGCCTTCGTGGAGTAGCCCTGGAAGTTACGCTGCAAGGTGCCTTTCTTCTGGGCGATCGAGAGTTCATCCGTTTCCTTCGCAAAGTGGTCCATACCGATGTAGCGATAGCCATTAGCCGTCAAGCGGGTGATGGCGTCGAACATGATGTTGACCTTTTCAACCGTGTCCGGAAGATCTGCAGGGAGAATGCGACGCTGAGCTTTGAAGTGGTTCGGAAGGTGTGCGTAGTGGTAAAGGGCAATACGGTCCGGAGAGAGTTCGAGCACCTGATCGATCGTGTGTTCGAACGTGGTACGCGTTTGCTTCGGAAGACCGTAGATCAAGTCCATGTTGATGGACTCAAACCCATTGGCGCGGGCGGCTTCAATGGTGTCCTTGGTCATTTCAAAGGGTTGAATACGGTTAACGGCCTTCTGAACGTCCGGATTAAAGTCCTGCACGCCAAGCGACATACGGTTGAGACCCAACTTGTGGAGGTGAGCCACCTTGTTGGCATCACACGTACGCGGGTCAATTTCGATCGAGAATTCACCACCTTGAGCGAGCGGGAAGCGCGAAGTCAGCGTGTCCATCATGTGGGTGAGTTCGTCGTTCGTCAAGAAGGTCGGCGTACCACCGCCAAAGTGCAACTGCTGTAATTCGGTTGTGCCCATGATGCTTTCTTTGACGAGGTCGGCTTCACGGCCAATCATCTCAATGTACTCAGCACTACGGGAATGGTCACGCGTCACAATTTTATTGCAGCCGCAATAAAAGCAAACGTCGTTGCAGAAAGGCACGTGAACATAAAGAGAAAGGTCGGCGGGGTCTTTAGCCTCGGCTCGGCCTGCAAGGGCCTTGCGATAATCCTCAATACCGAAAGAGGCATTGAAGCGGTCGGCTGTCGGGTAAGACGTATAACGGGGTGCTGGGACGTCGAACTTACGAAGAAGATCCATTTCAGGCAGCTCAACGCCGCTAGTTGCAGGGTTCGTCATCTGAGGTTTTTTCCTTGGTCTGTGACTTAGGTTAAACTTCCTGATATTATTGAAGCCATAGATCGCTCTTTGTTGACTTGTATCAACAAGCGTTCACGCCAAAGGTGCTTGGAGCATTTCGACGAAAAACACGCTGGCCGTGTTACAGGATGTATGTCAGCATTCTAGCGAAGGCAGATTATTTCTATATTATTGCCGCGTCGACTTGTGTTCTCGTTTTCCTGAGGTAAATAAAAAAAACAGTATGCCAAGAAAGAACCTAGACCAACGTTCTTTCTGATTCAGGAGGCACAATGAACATTACGACATTGCGGATAGGGTGCTCCAATTGCAACCTTAGGGAAGTCTGTATGCCGCTAGGTTTGACGCTTAAAGAAATGGAAAGCGTTGAAGAGTTGGTGTCAGCCCGTCGCCGCATTCGCCGGGGAGAAGCACTTTATCGTGCTGGCGATTATTTCGATAATTTGTACGCTGTTCGTCTAGGGTTTCTTAAAAGCACTGTGATGAGTAGCGACGGCCGTGAGCAGGTGACCAACTTCTTTATGGCTGGCGAAATGATCGGTTTAGATGGTATTTCAAGTGGCGTCTATTCTTGTGACGTGATAGCACTTGAAGATACCGAAGTGTGCATTATTCCCTTCTCACGCATGGAAGACGCTACGACGAGCATCCGTACGATGGGTGTGCATTTCCAAAAGATGCTTTCTCGAGAAATCGTTCGTCAGCATGGTGTCATGCTTTTATTGGGTTCCATGCACGCTGAAGAGCGATTAGCTGCTTTCCTTTTGGCACTCTCTCAACGCTTTGAAAACCGTGGCTACTCTCGTAGCGAATTCGTTCTTCGTATGACGCGTGCCGAAATCGGGTCGTACCTGGGTCTGAAGCTCGAAACGGTAAGCCGGGTGCTTTCTCGCTTCTCGCATGACGGTTTGATTGAAGTGAACCAAAAACACGTTCGTATTTTTGATCCGGAAGGCTTGCGCGCCATTGTGTCTGCGGTCGAATTAGACCACTCGCCAAGCATACCCATGGATGTCATGCATCATCATGTGATTCGTCCTGACGAATAACTGATTCGATTTAAAGAAAGGGCTGTGCTCAGTGTCAGAAAAGTCTGGTGGTGAGCACAGCCCTTTTTTGTGTTGTCTGCCGACTAATTTATATAGACGGATGAACGATATCTAGACGGTCAGTACAGAACCCGTCGATACCCCAACTAAAGAGTTCATGAGCGCGATGCGGATCGTTGACGGTATAGCAGAAGACCCAGTAGCCCAGGGCTTTGACTTCTCGAACAAACGCTTCATCAAGACGCTTATGGTTGCAGTGTAAGGATACGCACTGCATTTCAGTAAGAATCTCGCGCCAGTTATCTGGGATGACGTCAATCAGAAAACCGCGAGGGATATCTGGAGCGACTTCTAGAGCACCGCGAAGGGCGTCGGGTTTAAAGGATGAAAAAAGCGGAACCTCTGGGACGATGCCTGCTTGTGTGCCGCCATTAGGCTTGACGATGTCCGCATAAAGCGACTGCGTCAGATGCCCCACCGTGCGACCTGTTTCGAGCTCAGCGCCTTTGGCGGGTTTGATTTCAATATTGAGCCACACGTGATTGGCTCGGCACCAGCGTACGGCTTGTTCAAAGCCTGCTGGGGGTACGCCCGTATATTGCGGGGCAAACCAGCTGCCTGCATCAAGGCATCGAATTTCTTGACTCGTGAGTTCAGGAACCGAGCGCGTATCGTGAATCGTACGACCGAAATGTTCGTCATGCATCAGAACAGGGACACCATCTTTGGCAAGCATGGCATCAGTTTCAAAGGCATGAAAGCCAAAATGAAGTCCGGTACGAAAGCCTTCCAAGGTGTTTTCTGGTGCTAGCGTACCAGCACCTCGGTGGGCGCTTACTCGAGCATAAGGCCAGGGACGAAGGGGTTGCATATTTTCCTCCTCAAGGAACCTAACGCGACCAGATGCGTTAGGCCTTTTGTCATTCTATGCCCTACGAGGCATTATGTTATCGCAAATCCTTAAGGTATAAACCCTATATGGGTAGTATTTAACTACTCCTGCAATTGATTTGGAGACTCGTTAAAACAAATATCTTAGTTTTGACAAACAAATTTTTGGATGTTCTAATGAATGATGTAGCGCTTTTTGAGCAGTCAATCATGCGTTCTCTAATGAAGGTGAAGCCTTCGTGCCCTTTCTGTTTTCAAAGGAGTTTTTCTCATGATGCAACGTCGCACTTTAATAAGTGCCATCGGCTTGGTGGCACTGGCTAGTGTCGCTTATTTTCCGATGACCGCAGGTGCGGCTATGTCTAAGGGTGATGGCGGTAATCCTATTCGAATAGTGGTGCCTTATCCGCCGGGAGGGCCTTTGGACGTCTCAGCACGTACGATTGCTGAAGCAGTGACCGGTGCTTTGGGTAACGTGATTGTTGATAACCGTCCTGGCGCCGGTGGTGGCGTCGGGATGGGGTATGTCAAGCGCCAAAAAGGCGATGGGCATACGCTGGTTGTGGGGGCTGTGGCGACACACGCGATTAATCCGCATCTCTATAAGCGTTTGCCCTACGATGCGCAAAAAGATTTTAAGCCCGTCACTTTGATTGCTCATGTCCCGAATGTCTTGGTGGTTACGCCTGCATTTGTTTCGAAGACGGGTGTCAAGTCTGTACAAGATTTGATTGCTTACGCCAAAGCCAATCCTGGCAAACTCAACTATGCGTCGGGTGGTAACGGGTCAGCGGGTCATATGGCTGGCGAATGGGTGAAGCGCTTGACGGGCATTGATATGGTGCACGTTCCCTTTTCTGGGGCAGCGCCGGCGCAACTTTCGGTCTTTGGTGGTCAGACGGATTTGATTTTCGATAATTTGGCAAGCGTAACAGCGAATATTCAAGCGGGTAAGTTGGTGCCATTAGCGGTAACCACAAAGGTCCGCGCAAAGGCTTTGCCCAATGTACCCACAATGCAGGAAGCTGGTGTCCAAGAATTCGATATTTCGACCTGGTATGGCCTTTTTGTTCCTTCTAAAACTCCAGATGATGTCGTGCAACACCTGAATCAAGTGTTGACGGCTGCGTTACGCGAACCAGACGTTGTCGCACGTCTTGAAAAGCTCGGTGGTGTCGCGGCGCCAACGACGCCTGAAGCCTTCGCGCAATTGGTGGCAGATGAAAGTGCGAAGTACGCGAGCCTCGTTAAAGCTTCTGGTGCTCGCGTCGATTAATGAGTTCTCGGCAAAGGTCTTACTTTCTTGATGGAGGTAAGCCCTTTGGGCGTCATCACGTTCGACTGTGCTACCATCGCGACGATTGAATTACGTAGACAAGCGGCGGAATCGAATAATGATAATCAAAAACGAAAAGGATTTTTGGGCGGGTGTCCTCTTTATGCTGTTGGGCATAGGGGCGGCAGTAGTGGCTCAAGAAAACGAATTAGGTACCCTCTCACGAATGGGTCCGGGCTTTTTTCCGACGGTATTGGGGTTCATCTTGGCTTTTTTGGGCGCTGTGATTAGTCTTCGTGCGCTCATGGGATCCGTTGTATCAAAAGAGGGAGGGATCGCACCTGTTCACTGGGGGGTGTTGCTTTTCGTGCTCGGTAGCGTAGCGCTCTTTGCCTTGAGTTTGTTAACGCTCGGGCTCTTGGCATCCATTGTCATTTTAGTTGTTACGTCCTCTTTGGCTGTCGGTAAGATCGGGGCACGTTGGAAAGAAGTGAGCGTTTTGACGATCTTTTTAGCAACCCTTTGTTGGGTGGTCTTTGGTTACGGCATTGGTTTACAGGTGCCTGTCTGGCCAACCTTACTTTGAGGAGCTGACGATGGACTTATTAGCGAATTTGATGCTCGGCTTCGAGAGCGCGGTGACTCTTCAGAACGTGCTCTACTGTTTTGCTGGTGTCACGGTCGGTACCTTGATTGGCGTCTTGCCTGGCATGGGGCCTGTGGCTACGGTGGCCATGCTCTTACCGATTACCTATGCGCTTGATCCCGCCTCGGCGCTCATTATGCTGGCCGGTATTTATTATGGTGCGCAGTATGGCGGGTCAACGACGGCCGTGTTGGTCAATATCCCTGGAGAGGCTGCTGCCGTGGTGACGTGTTTAGATGGACACCGCATGGCGCGTCAAGGGCGTGCTGGGGCAGCGTTAGGGATTGCGGCGATAGGGAGTTTTATTGCGGGCACCTTTGCGACCTTATTAATTGCAACCTTTGCACCACCGTTAACTGCACTCGCTTTTCATTTTGGCCCTGCTGAATACTTTAGTTTGATGATTTTGGGTCTTGTGGGTGCAGTGGTGTTAGCCAACGGCTCTTTGTTGAAGGCGATCGCGATGATTTTCGTGGGGCTTTTGCTAGGGATTGTTGGGGCAGATATTAATTCAGGTGCGCTTCGCTTTACGTTTGGTGTCGATGAACTCATGGATGGGATCGACTTTGTCGCGCTCTCGATGGGGATTTATGGTTTTGCTGAAATCATGAAGAATCTTGAGCTCAGTGCAACCCGTAGCGTAGCTAGCATCAAAGTTGAAGGGGTTCTTCCTACAAAAGACGATCTCAAGGTGTCAGCGGGGGCTATTGCGCGAGGTACATTATTGGGTTCCTTTTTGGGTATTTTGCCTGGTGGTGGCGCCTTACTCTCATCGTTTGCGTCCTACACGCTTGAGAAAAAGCTCGCGGGTACAAAGGCAAATCCCGCCTTTGGAGAAGGTAATATCCGAGGGGTGGCGGGGCCTGAGTCTGCGAATAACGCAGGCGCACAAACGAGTTTTATTCCGATGCTGACGCTAGGAATTCCGTCTAACGCAGTGATGGCCTTGATGATTGGCGCCATGATGATTCATGACATTACGCCTGGTCCCCAAGTCATGAATACCGATCCTGCCCTGTTTTGGGGATTAATTGTCTCGATGTGGATTGGGAACTTTTTTTTGATTTTGCTCAATCTCCCCTTGATAGGGGTTTGGGTGCAGTTATTGAAGGTTCCATATCGATGGCTTTACCCAGCGATCTTGGCCTTCTGTTGTATTGGTGTGTATTCGATCAATAACAATGTCTTTGACGTTTGGATGACGATTGGCTTTGGGCTTTTGGGCTATCTCTTTATGAAGCTTGATTGCGAATGTGCGCCACTTATCTTGGGCTTCATTTTGGGACCTATGATGGAAGAAAACTTGCGACGCGCTTTGTTACTTTCTCGAGGTGATATGACGATCTTTGTAACAAGTCCCATCTCGTGCGGGTTCTTGGTGTTGGCGCTTGGTCTCTTATTGTTGGTCTTGGCACCCACGGTACGGACTGGGCGCGAGACGGCCTTTAAAGAAGATTAAAGTCGCTTAAAAGCGAACGCCCTCTCATGATTGACGAGAGGGCGTTGAGCGTCTAGATGATGCTTCAGAAGTTAATTAGGCTTCGTATTCAGCACGAGCGTCAGCAATCAAAGCCATAGCGTTAGGAGCGATGTCGCCAGCAGTAAAGCCAGCGGTGTAACCTTCGGCGCTCAAGCCATGGAAGTAGACGGCAGCAAGGACGCTTTCGACCATGTCGTAGCCTTGAGCAAACATGGCGCCGATGAGACCCGCGAGTACGTCACCGCTACCTGCTGTTGCAAGCGCGGGGCCACCTGTCGGGTTAATCCAAGTGCGAGAGCTACGAAGCGAAATCACGGTACCAGCCCCCTTAAGAACCACGATAGCCCCCGTCTGAACGGCGAGTTCACGGCAAGCAGAGACGCGGTCAACGGTCACGCCGGCGGTATCGCGACGAAGTAAACGTGCAGCTTCGCCTGGATGTGGCGTTAAAACGGTTGGCGACTGACGGGCTAAGACCATGTCCTGAAGTTTGATGTCAGCGGCGACGATATTGAGCGCATCCGCGTCAATGATGACAGGCTTATTGCACTTCAAGACTTCAATCACTCGTGCCTTGGCTTCAGGGGACTGACCTAAACCACAGCCGAGCACCACCACGTCAAAGTCGTCAAGGTTGACGGGCTGGGTGGCGAACATGATTTCGGGGTAGAGCATGTCAACGTGTGGCGCGTGTTCGGCGTGGCATTCAAGGGTGACAAGACCAGCCCCACCGATCAAAGCAGCGCGCGCGGCCAACATTGAAGCACCAATCATGCCGTCGGTGCCGCCGATAACGACGAGACGACCATAGTCACCCTTGTGGGAATTTTTGGTGCGAGGACGTAAGACGTGGCTCAAGTCATCGGTGCCCATCACGGACATCGGAGAGAGCGGCACGGACACGTCAAGTTCATCAAGAACAACTTCGCCTGCGGCATCAATGCCTTCACACATATAAAGACCGATCTTGGTGCAGAGATACGTGATCGTGATGTCAGCGTTACAACCCGGATAGGTGCCAACCCAGTGGCCGGTCATGTAGTTGAGACCCGACGGAATGTCAAGCGATACTTTGAGGGCTCGGCGTTCGTTAAACCAGAGCACAGCATCCAAGTAATCTCCCGTGATTGGCTTGGTCAGACCAATCCCAAAGAGACCATCAACGACGCAATCTGCCTTTTCGGTCATATACGGATCATCTTCGGTAGTGCCCCCCATGGCCTGCCAACGTTCGAGCTGAGCAAGCGCCAAGGCCGAGGTCGGACGACGACCGCCAGGTAGTACCACGTTAACCGTTGCCCCCTTTTCACGAAGCTCACAAGCACAAGCGAGCGCATCGCCACCGTTATTGCCCGGGCCAACGAGCACCGTCACACGACGGTTTTCTGTGCCACTGGCTTCAAGGCGGGACATAATCAGATTAGCAGCCGCAGCACCTGCGCGACGCATCAACGTATCGGGTCCAAGCAAGTTGGACATACGCTTTTCAAGATTCTCCAGTTCGTCTGGATGGAGGATTGTGAGACTCATAATGGGCTTCCTTAGGTCCAAAAGGAAAATGGTGAGACGTATTCTACCGTTCTAAGTACTTTTTTTCGACTTTTGCGTATGAATGAGGCTTGAAACACTAGGCAAGGCTTTAGTAGCCCGCTTGTTAGTAGCCAGCTTATGAGGTAAAACGCGACCAACGAAGTGCTTCGTGGAAGGGATTGTCGAGCCCAAGCACAGCATCTGCTGTGGCCTCGGCATAGGCGCTCACAAAGTCTGCACCATGAATACCACCAGCGATATTGAGGTAGAGCCCTGGGCGTGACGACGCGCCAACAATCGGTAGGCCGTCAGGGCTAGAGAGCACGCAGCTATTGAGGTATCGTCCTTGAGACCAGTTGGCCGCTTGCGGAAGTAACCTAACCCCTAAAGCCCATAAAGCTTGGTATTCGGCGTCCATGTTGCAGTGCTCGGGCGTTCCTAAATACCAATGACCGATCAAACGCAAAAAGTTATCTAAAGGCACGATCATGCGTCCGTCTTCACTTTGAACGGTATGACGCACACGACCGTGGTCGGCAATCAGGTCGACGTTATAAACGGCACGAGTGATGGGCGCCAAAGGCACGTTACCAAAGCCCTCTGCAGGGAGTATATCGGGCGCTGAGCGGCCAGCGGTGATTACAACAGCATCCGCTTCGATGGGAGTAGCGCATTCAAGGCCCTTGATTTGACCGTTGTCGGTGAGTAATCCCGTCACACGGTGGTTGCAAAGAATGCGCACATTGCGCGCTACGAGATGCTCGCGCAGTTGCTTCGCGTAAAAGCTAGAGGACCACGTCGTCGTGCGCTCAATGGTGACCCCTTCAACGGCCTGCGCTTCATTAAGGCTCGGTTCAATGGCTGTAAAGCACTCCAGGGATGGCGTGGTGTTGTCGGTTGCTTTTGAGTCGTGCACGATGAGAGTGCCTGCGCTTTCTTGCAATTCAAAGCCATGCTTATCTGCGTCGTTACGCAACAAAGCCGTACTATGCTCGGCCAAGGCTTGGAGCGTTTTTTCGCGATTCTGATATTTTTCAGGCGCACGCGCAGCACTCATGGCCGAAATAAAGCCTGCGTAACGAATAGAGGCGCCCGAACCGTACTGGAGGTTCGAGGTATTAGAGGCTCTGGCCTTGAGGCGCGCCATTAACGTGGCTGACGATGCGATTTGTGTTGGTATTTTTTTACCAGCACAGGCCGTGGCGCAATAGCTCGCCCCTTGGCAAGGAGCACGCGCGGCTTCGACGAGGGTGACCTCGGCACCTTTATTTAATAAGGCAAAGGCTGTCTGGAGACCCGTCAAACCTGCGCCAACAACTAAAACATGCATGGATCAAATGCCTGGCACGACCAGGCGTACATTGAAAGCAAAAAGAAAAACGAATCGATATTTTATCCTGTCCTTTTTTGAGATACATGCTTTGTGATGAGCGAGGTTTATACTTGAATAACTTAGTTAATCGAGGCTCATGATGAATGCTTGTCCTTTTCCGCTTTTAACGTCGCCTGTCCCTTTTGCGGCACGCGAGAATGATCCACTTACTGAAACCACAGTCAAAGAAAATGTTTTGGTGGATCGTAAGTTTATTTCGATCGTCGAAGAAGATGTCTTGATCCCTGGGGGTCGCCCGAGCAAGCGCTTTTGTTTGCGTCATAGTGGGGCGGCAGGCATGGTTGCTTTAGGGGACGACAATACGATTCTTTTAGAGCGTCAGTGGCGTCATCCGTTACGTCGTGCCTTTTGGGAGATTCCAGCTGGTAAGTTGGATCCGGGGGAAGAAGAAATCATGTGCGCACAGCGTGAGCTGGTCGAAGAGTGTGGAGTGAGCGCTGAACGTTGGACGCGTTTGGGCGAACTCAATAACGCTATTGGTTATTCGAGTGAACGTATTGTAGTCTTTTTGGCTGAAGGGTTGATCTGGGGTGAGCAACAGCTAGACGAAGGAGAGCATCTTGAAGTTGTGCGCGTGAAGTTGGACGAAGCGCTCGAAATGTGTGCCGATGGTCGCATTACAGACGTGAAAACCATCGTGGCGCTTTTCTGGCTGGAACGTCATTTGGCAAAGCGTGCCGCAAAGTAAAAGTTCAGGCGGCATGAATGCACAAAAGAAAAAAAAGGCGCCTCAAATTGAAGCGCCTTTTTTGAATCTGGAGCGGGTGAAGGGAGTCGAACCCTCGTCTCTAGCTTGGAAGGCTAGGGTAATAGCCGTTATACGACACCCGCTTTTGAAAAAGGGAGAAAACGTTAACCGCTTTCTCCCTTTTGAAAACTGGCGGAGAAGGGGGAAGTCTAACTGTCTTCTCGCACAGGTATTCTTGATTTGTTTTTGAAATCTTACCACATTCTTTACCACACTTATGTGCTAATGAATTGTCATAAGATTTCCTGTTTTTTCCCAATATTTGCTCTTTTGGTTAAAAACTGTCGAATCAGAAAGATCGGATAACCATCACCGCCTGGATATGATACCGCCAAAGGAAAGTCCTTGAGTTTTTGCCAATTCCTCAGTGTTCTATACGTGCACTCAAAAGCAGCAAGAACTTCTTCAAGGGTCAAGAAAGCGTAGTCAGGCGTTGCTGGATCGAAGATCCTTGCGCGAATCGTTGCGCTATCTAACGTGCTCGCCAGTTCATCATCAAGAGTCTGTTTTGTCATGAGATGCCTCCGAAGGCGTCAGGGTGTCACGCCAGTAAGTTACTCGATAGCGTCGAAGATCAAGATCGACGCCAGTTGCTTTGTCTTGCCAGTGGTCGCCAGTCCAGATTGCGTAGAAGCTCCATGTCAGCGGGGTCTTGATTTTCCTGTTGCGCTTGATCGAGACATTCATCATGTAGACGCCGGGCTCATTTGGTTGGGTTTCCGGCCAAAGATAACGAACCTGTTCCATCACATCCTCCAGTATTGCTTATCACAAAATTGCCCTTTCACTTGTGCTCGTAAAACTCGTCGTGCGTCCTTTATGTCCATTCCAGAAAGGTATTTGTACGGAATCTGTATAGAGATGGTTCCATCGCTAATAGTCACCATTGTTTCTGGTCGATAACGAATTGCATGAATGATTTTGGGTATCTGAATTAATAGCTTGTCGATCAACGGATTGATGATCGGAGCAATCAAGACAGAACCGACTAAAGCAACCATCGACCAAGCAAAGCTATCCAAAGCTGAAGCAATGCAAATACCAAGAAAAATTCCAGTCAAATATAGGAACGTATTGCCTAGATGATCTTTGACCCTTTGGATGTAGCTCATTCATCACTCCATTTACGGTATCTAACGTAGTCATGCTTCATGAGGTGAACTTCTTTGTCATAAAGACCAGATCGCTCAATGAACTTTTCACCATTCCACATCGCGCATGTTCTATATTTGATAACGGCTTGATCGCCTTTTTCAGAGCGAACTTCAATTCGTAGAAGTTCGTTCTTTGGAGGCTCTGCGCTTGGAAAGCGACACCAGATACCTGGACGATAGCGAAAGCATTCGTCACGGCGAACGATGTTCGAGTCTTCTATAAGTCCGTCAAGAAAAGCTTCTGCATCATCGTCAAGCTTCAGATAAGCAGCGACGCATAGATTTGACAAGTTACGTACGACAACTCTGTTCTCGTTGTCATACATGTTTGCGTACAGATGGCCGCTATCGTGCATCTCAACATCGCACAAGTGATACGTGGTAAGTAGCCCTTTCTCGTACGTTTGTAGCAGTACGAGATACTTTCCTGACTGTGTCGGCTTGCCAACTTTAAAAGTCGCCTTCATCGTTGTCACCTTTGAACTATGGCGAGTTGTACCAGTGCCATGATGGTGCGAACTCTCGATAGATCTTTCCTTCAGCTGTAAGCGTGACGACGAAGAGCATCTCAAAACCATTGCTTAAAACAGCTTCTCGGCTACCGTCTTCGTTGACGAAGTCTTGTCCAAAATAACGGGTTACGAAGAAGCTGTAAGTACTGGCGTCGACTACTTGTCTGCAAAGCTTCTTCCAACGTCGACGGCTTCTGTATCTAAAGCCCATGTTTGCCTCCTAATTTTTCGACTAAGTACTTTTTCACGTCTTTGAATTCGTTCCACTTAGACAGATCGACTTCTTTGCCATCACGGATGGAATCAATGTCATCGAGCAAAGTACGAGTTGTTTCAGTAAAGAAACCAATGCGCTTATTCAAGTCGTCAGTGCGCTTGCTTTCACTGCAAAAGTAGATACCGCTCATTAAGATTGCGAGAAGATATTCGATGTCTGAAAGTTGTTGTTCTGTCATTCTTTGTCATCCCTATCACTTCGTAGTTCGAAGTGCTGGCCTTTACGGGTAGTTGTTGCTTCGTTCTTTAGTGTTCGTACATCTTTGTCGATCATGTCGATCTTTCCCTTCAGGTCGTCTATCCGAAGTCTGAGATTCGTTCCGTAACTTTCGAGTGAACTAATACGCTCACGGTAGACGCGACGCTCTGTTTTGAGTACTTCCCACAAAAGCCAAATCGCTCCCCAGTTGAGCAAGAGAACGACAAATGCAGCGAGTTCAGAAAAGCTCATCAATAGCCTCCGGTGCAAGTGTCAATTGAACTGCAAGAAAACGATTGCCCATTCGTTTGACAATGCAGTCTGAATAACCGATGAATGCTGGTGAAATTTTTGTGGTCGCATTGTTTTCACCCTTGAATGCACGATAGATCGCACGTCTCACAGACTCTTGTTTGATGTCTTCACAGTCGAAAAAGAAAGAGAGTGGAAAGCGTCCATTTTTGTCGCTGATTTCAAAGAGCTTGTCGACAACACGGTCATAAACGTTTTGCTCACGTTTTTCTTTGTGCTCTTCTTTTTCTTCTTGCTTAAATGCTCGAGGAGCGAGCATCACCTGGACTGTTAGCACGTGTTCGCCAGTGACGTCTTCTTTCGATGCGGATAAGAAAGCATTTCCCTTTTCGTCAACGCTCACTACACTCGTCAGAGCCTTGAGCATGAGCTCACTGGTGACGTCTTGCAGACATGTGAGACCGACTCGGCTTACGACCTTAAAAGATTGTTCTGTCATTTCTTCACCTTTTTCTTTTGTGTGGTTACTGTGGTAGCTTCGTGTGACACTTGCGTACGAAGAGCTGACGAGAGAGAGGTCAGTTCTTCGAGATCGTCTTTGAGCAACTCGATGCGCTTTTCTGCATCAGAGAGCAGGACTGTGTACTTTGCGAGGCTGATGTCTTTGACTAGTAGGTGCTGATAAGCCTCATCAAATCGACAAGCGATTTCTTCAGCTTTTGAAGAGACAGATGAGGCTTTTGCTTGAAGGCTTAAAAGCTTTTCTCCTTGTGTTCTAGCGCCTCTGATTTTGATTGCAGGGCACCACTCGTCTTTGACTGTTCTGAAACGTGACACTACTTCTCCTGTCCTGAAAATCGAGTAGGAGGCGGGGAATTATTCCACGCCGTCCTCTCACACCACCCACC
>JAHHRH010000035.1 GCA_020025915.1 Sutterella sp. | reverse complement strand
AAACTTGGCTCCCGTCGCAAGATCTTTGAGCGATTTGTCCAGACCCACCCTAAAATGATCTGCTTGGTGTGTTTATTGATCAATTCAAGTCGCGGGATATGATTGATATTTTGCGCAAAGAAGGAGATTGTTTGAATCTTCATCTTGGATGGCCTCTGGTTTGATAGTGTTTAGTGCAACTTAACTATAAATTTGAGGCCAATTTTTTATTACCTGTTTTACATCTATTGAGCACTACCTAGCTGTCCAAAAAATGAGTTGAGAATGGTTCTTGGACAGCAATGATTCGATTTATTCAAGACCATTACTACGGCTTCCAGGCATATGCCGACAAGCATATTACCAATTCAACATCATCGGCCAGTTGGGCTACGTGATGACAGACAACGACATTATGCACGACGTGGGTCACACCACTTCTGTTGATCCCGATGTCCTCACGGTGGGAGGGGCGTGGTGAAATGTACTACGCCGTGATTATGCGATCCGAAGCGCGTCAACTCGCTTTTGGCCAATGAACAGTCTGCTCCCTGCCATTGCGGGTCCCCTCTTCTATTAACTAGCCTTCCTAGCTTGACCCAATCAGCCGTGATGGTCTGTCGAGATTAAGGAATTGGGGGCTAGCCATTTGGAACTGGCGAACGACACCGCTAATTCAGCGATTGGGATTGCGCTCGCGAGCCTGGAGAAGCACCAAACATCGATGGTCTTGGATTCAACTGTCATAACCTTTGAAGCGGCTCTCAGGCGTCACATTATTGATGCCGGAGTGCACCCACTCCTCGTTGTACTTCTTGACCAATTCAGAGAGAATCGTCTTTGTATCATCCAGGGAACGGTACTGACGCTTACCCATGTAGCCGCGGTACTTCATGGTCTTGAAGAGAGACTCACTGTAAGGATTGTTATTGTTAACCCTCGGACGACTTCGAGAAATTGCTTGGTCTTTCACAAGATTGTCAGCGTTGAGCTCAGCGACTGCTTGGGTGAGTTCCTCAAAGGTGATGCCGTGTGAGCGACAGAATTGACCAGTTTCAGGATAGTCAAAACACAAGACTTGACAGTGTCCCTCAGCAGCAATGGCAGCGCGAAGATTCATTCCGCGGGGCAGCGGAACAAACGATTTAAGTTCCTTGCCACAAAGAGCGGAATTGCTTGCCCCCCATCTTTGATCAGCTTGAGTCATCTGTGCAAAATGGCGTAACCGACATCATATGTACGATGAGCGTCTTCGATTGTTAACTCCCTTGACAGGATTCGACTGACGACTTGATTCTTGAACTCGGGCGAGTAAGTCATTGCCATTGGGGCCTCTATAACCCTCTCAATTTTAGTTATGAAGTAGTTTGACATAAAGAGGTAAAAGTCAGGGATATTCTCATTTCGACACGCTCTATTGATGAGTAAACTTTAAAAAGTTGAACTTCCCACCATTGATCAATCAAAGGGAAACAAAACATGAACAAACGCATTCAAGACAATAAAGACGACCAGGTGGATATCCCTTCAGCGTATGACAGCAATAACATGCCTCAGACATCGATGCAGACGGTCGAAAGTGAGTCCTTGGTTTTTGATCAAATTCGCCAGGCTGTGACATACCTGCGCGATAAATTGCGCGATACCCCGTTGGAAAGCCCGCAGGCCTCTGCCGATATCGTGTTCGAACGCTTGCGTACACATGCTACGCAAGAAGAAATCGATCACCTCTTTAAGTTGCTTTTGGCAAAAGAGGCCAACCAGGCAGGCTTGTTCCCCAAGAAGCGCAAAGACGTCAACGCGCTGAGCGAAAACTTTAGTACGGGCGGCTATCCCTATAAGCACCGCTATCCTTTGAATAGCTACGAAAATGAACTCTACGATCTTCAGGTTGAATTGCTGAAGTTCCAGGACTGGGTAAAGCGCACCGGCCAAAAGGTGATTGTGATCTTCGAAGGCCGTGATGCTGCAGGTAAAGGTGGAACGATTCGTCGCTTTACCGAAAATCTGAATCCTCGCGGTGCCCGAGTTGTAGCTTTGTCTAAGCCCACAGAAGCTGAACAGGGGCAGTGGTACTTCCAGCGCTATGTCGCGAATTTGCCGAATCCTGGTGAAATTGTCTTTTTTGACCGCTCTTGGTATAACCGTGCCGTCGTGGAACCGGTGATGGGATTCTGTACGCAGGCGCAAACGAATGTCTTCTTGTCAGAAGTCGCTGACTTTGAACGTAGCCTTATCCGTAGCGGGACGCACATTATTAAGTTCTGGTTGTCGATTAGTAAAGATGAGCAGCAACGTCGCTTCCGTGGCCGTCAAGATAATCCGTTGAAGCGTTGGAAGTTGTCGCCTGTTGATATTGCTTCGATGGGAAAGTGGGACGAATACTCGATCGCGATCGAACGTATGTTCCATATGTCCGATACGGCCGATACGCCTTGGACGGTGATACGTAATGAAGATAAACGCCGTGGTCGCTTGAATGCGATCCGTGTATTACTTCAGTTGATTGAGTATGACGGTCGTGATTTGAAGAAAGTGGGCGCGATTGACCCGTTGATCGTGGGTCGTGCTGGTAACTTAATACCAGGTGCTTATCTCAATTCAGATTCTAAGAGCTCCGCCATGCGCTTTGGCTTTACGCATGGCAACACGAATAAATAATCTTTGACAGCCTACTCTTCTAACACAATAATGCCTCGGTTCACGCAATTTGGATCGAGGCATTTTTTTGGCTGGCTGTGAGAGAAACGTCATTTACGCGAGTGGCACACTGACAAGAGTTCAGCATTGTTTGTCGCCTCTCCATCACACGAAATGCCTTTTTTTGGGTAATATAAAAAATTTCCGCTCAAAATGCTCTGTCAGCACTCCTAGTGCGTTAACGAGAATTCGATTCAATGAGTCGTTTTTCAATCATGCTAGGGAAATTCAAAATGTGACATACATCTCCCCAACGATCAGCTATAAGACGCCTGAAAATTGGCAAAGATCTGAGGGAGTATAGAGAATTTTCTATCAACTTTGTTATATGGAAAAGCCAATCGGTTGAGTATTACTTTGCCCTCACGAAGTAATACTGCCGATAAAACCTAGAGCCATTGGGTTTCTTAAGCTATTTACCCTATGTTTCTTTCTGTTACTGATCCATATAATGAAATTTAGATGCTGTCACTTGATAAGGGGTTCGGCCCGAATTCCGAATACCTAGACAGGTCTATGGACTCAACCAATAAAAACCGGTACATATTTATGGACACAACAAACAATAAGCGCTATGTTGCAATCGGCCTCATGCTCTTTGCAATCCTTTTCGGCGCAGGTAACCTTATCTTTCCTGCCTCTATGGGTCAGGCCGCCGGGGAAAACTACTGGTGGGCCTTTATTGGGTTCTGCATTACTGGTGTAGGCCTTCCTTTGTTGGCGATTATGGCCATGGGCTATGCTGGTTGCAATGACTTGCAGGAAGCTGCTGGTCGTGCTCATCCTATTTATGGCCTTTTCTATACGGTCGTGGTTTACATGTCCATCGGTCCGTGTTTCGCTATTCCGCGTACGGGCACGGTGGCGTATGAAATTGGCATTCGTCCTTTCTTGAGTGACGGCATTGCTGAAACGGGCCTTTGGGTCTTCTTGGTTCTCTTCTTCGTAGTGTCTTATTGGCTAGCTGCTTCGCCACAGAAGTTGGTCGACCGTGTGGGTAAGCTCCTTACGCCAGCCCTTGTTCTGACGCTCGTTGCTTTGATCGCCAAGTCGATCGTGACGCCGCTTGGCGAAGTCCAGGTTGCTCAGGCTGCTTATGCCGACGGTTTGACCGCCACGGTTCAGGGTGTGCTAGATGGCTACAACACACTTGACGCTATCGCTGCTTTTGTCTTTGCTACGCTCGTGACGAACTTCGTCAAAGAAGGTGGTGCGAAGACCACAAGCGAAATTGCTTCTCAGGTCTATAAGTCGGGCATCATCGCTGTATCACTCTTGGCTGTGATCTACTTCTTCATCGCGAAGATTGGTGCTGAAAGTGTTGTCTTAATCGGCATGCAGGAGACTGGCGCTCCCGTGCTTGCGAAGTCTGCAATGGCGCTCTTTGGTAACCTCGGGGCTGTGCTTCTTTCTTTCATCGTGTTGCTTGCTTGTCTGACGACCTCTATCGGTCTTATCACGTGCTGCTCGGCTTACTTCATGCGCCTTGTTGGCCGTCTGACTTACAAGCAGTATTGCTTGCTCTTCACGGTCGTGAGCTTCTTGATCGGCATGTTCGGTCTTAAGACCATCATCGTCTCTACGATCCCGGTCCTGATGTTTGTCTATCCGCTCTGCGTCATCCTGATCGTCCTTCTCTTTACGGACAAGCTCTTTGGTGGTCGTCAATGCGTGTACGCTTGGACCACGGCTTTCACCTTCGTGATGGCTGCTGTGAGCGGTCTTGAAACGGCTGGCGTCAACCTCGGTGCTGTAGGCGAAATGATCAAGGCTTATGTGCCGCTCGCTAGCTACGGCCTCGCTTGGATCCCGTTTGCTGTCGTGGGTTACGTCGTTGGCCTCGTTTGGAAGGTTACTGTACCGACCACGAAGTGCTGCTGCACGAAGGCTTGCTAAAACACTAAGTCAAGCAAAACCACAAAGAACCCCGTCGATGAACTATCCCCAGTTTGTCAGACAGTTTTGACAACGGCGGTTTAAATGGCACTATGAGATATCGCTTCCTTAAATTCTTTAGGGGAGCGATATCTCTTTCTAGCTCCAATAATTGATGCAGGTCTGAATCTCCTTCATCGCCTGTTCGGGTGAGGTCAGCTTTTTATCATGCCTCAGTCTCGGGTAGCAATACCACTCGGTCTTCAGCATCCCGTTCAAGTTCTCCATTACAGAGTTATCCCAACGATTCCTTTCCAACTCTACCGTTCGGAACTAAAACGTCTGAAGAGTATTAAAAGCATCATTTGTCTTTGTGAAATCGATTAAGAAGCCACACCTTCAGAAGATCGAACCTTGCAAACAGGGAGCTGACCATGTATATCCATCCTCACTCAACGCTTGGCATTGGATAGAGAATTCCGCGGAACTTGTTAAACTACGATTAACCTTTTGCCATTCGGCTAAATTGGGAGAAACCACAAAGAAAATGCGCTCAATAGACGGGCGGATTAGGCAAACAATCTGGGTTTCTGCTAGTCTTTGAAGCTCAGAGACATTTAAGTAGATCGTCATGGCTTATACAGAATTTCAATATATTCCGCCAAAAGACCGCAAGAGCGGTTCCGAATCCAACGAGTTGACAGCTCAGACATTCGATCCGCGTGCTCGGATCTTTAATCCCCTCACCGCTTTGATGCTTGAAGGGGGCAATTATGTTGTCCGTGCAAATCCTGAACGCTTTACCCAGGAGCCTGAATTAGCCGCGCGTATTGCTGACATGACGCTCCATACGGGTAGCCTCATGCAGGTTGTTGAATCCGGTGAAATAGATAGCTTGACGCACCAGTGGATTGATGCACTAAGAAGTTGCGATGCCTTGGTTATTACGGACTTTGACTATCCGCTTTTGATGGCGATGTCTGAGGGCGCCAACCGAGTACAGGACGTCCGTTTGTTACTTCGCACGGCGCTCATCCGCATTTTGCAGGCACAACCTAGATTCTTGTTGATTGCTACCTATACGGGGTTACTCGATAGTCTCTTTAGTGAGGACGACCGTATTACGAACCTCAATAATACGGTCGAAGGCGATATGCTGATCGGCATGGACGAAGGTGCTTTAGGGATCTTCTTTGGTCGTCGTTTACAGCAGTTGGCGATCCAAAAGGGATTGACGCCAGACCTTCTGATGTACGAACTAGACATGCGTTGCTTACATCGTAACTTGTATGTAAAGCCCATTGTTGAAGGTTGGGTCAACAATAATGCCTTAGGCCCCTCTCGCTACATGCCCTTTATTTTGACCGATGGTCCCGTGATTGACCGTTTGGTCGCAAAGGGTTTGGTTGCCTTGAATCAATTGAATAGCCCCTACACGATCAATGAAGAAAAGGATGCCGAAACGGTCGCGTTACTTGAGTTGCTCGAAACATGCGGTGTACTACTTTGGGACCATGAACTTCATACCTATGAGTCGGCCAACTTGTCGGCCGACCGTATCTTAGGGTTGTTAAGTCTCATGATGATGGTGCGAGCTGATTCTGATTGGACGCTGGCCGCCCAAGACATCGTCTCGAACATGATGGATATGAATCCTAATGCGGTTGCGCAAGCTGTTGAAGATTTGATGGCTTGTGTTGAAGACCAAGATGCCGATCTTGATTTGGCTGGACTTGTCTTAGCAGCACTTTATTGCAGCGACGTTGAATGCGAGCGTTTGTGGGATGAAAATCATACTTTGGACGTCTTACGTATGCGCTTAGCAGGTGGCATTCATGAGTTGATCTTTGCGCCCGCTAACTTTGACGTCAATACCCTACTGGACGATATTGCCCTTCAGGCTGAAGCACTAGAAAAGGCTGAAGCCTTAGAAGCCCTATCTGAAGTCCAGATGCGCCGACATTATGTTCGTACGGTACCTGTTACGCCAGACCAAAATGCCGATGTAGGTCCTTCTTACAAGTATCCAACGCCCCGCATTATTTTGAATGTACTCGATTAATCATTTGAGACAAACAAAAGTCTGACGATTCTGATTGGTCTCCTGAATGGGAGGCCTTTCTTTTTTTCGGGCTTAGCCTTTTTATCGGTAAAGACTGACCAATGGTCACCGCCCTATTCGCCTCTAGCGCGATACCATTGATCAACTTCAAAAGCGCGCTCTCCGGGACCAACAGGGACACGTAATTGCAAGATTTCGTCTAGGGTTAAGGGCCTTAAATGACGAATCATCATCGGGAGCCACTGATGCTTTTCTTGCACATAGAAGGTGCCTACAATCTCGTGCCCCGTGAGATGCCCTTCGGTATTACGCCACACATGAATTTCTTTTTTCATGGTGGGTGTTAGGGTATCGCGTTCAGCAGGGTTTGAATAAAAGCTCGGACGCGACGTGATGTATTCCCATACGTAGCCCTTTTGATTCGGGTGACGCACCGGGTCATTCATGAGGCGCGTGGGCTGACCGTAGACCGCAACAATATCTCGAATGTTGGTGGCGGTTGAATAGACACGTTCAAATTCAGCTGGCGTAAAGGCCGAGGCTGGTAAGGTGGTCAAACTCTTTAAAACAGGGCCACTACACCCTGAAAGGGTGACCGCAAGCGTAAGAGTAGACAATAACAACGTACGACGTAGCATTATTAACCTTCAATATCGGCCAAATCGTTGAGTTCTTCTTTCGTCAAGGGACGAATACTATGCGTTGAGTCTGCGCCTACAAGAGGCATACGGTGAATGTAGAAAATTCCACTGAAATCTTGACGTCGAACTATGCCGCTTGCATCGCACCACACACGCAAGGTCTTTTGCGTCATAGGATATTCAGCAACTGGGTTAAACGGAATGAAGTTCTTCGCGGACGGTCGACCACGCGTCCAGCTGTACTGAAGGACTTGGGTGCCGTCCGACTCGGCCGTCATATAGTCAGGTTCGCCTAAGCGTAACAGCACGTCAGACTTCGTAGATTGGTTTTCAATGATGGTACGCGCTAAGCGTTCGGTAGAAAGGTCACGCACCTCATTATTACCGAACGCACAGCCCGTTAAAAGGAGCGTCATAAAGACACCACTCAATAAACCGAATTGAATCGTTTTACGCATGAATGTTCCTTGGTCCACTCATAGAATCTAACCTCAATCTTTTATTATGCCCGAAACTACTATCGATTGAACGACTGTTCATAGTGAAATTTTGATAACGTAACATTTTTCTAAATATCTTGTAACCCCAGGAACCATGCCGTGTGATGGATGTGATTTGCGAGTATGATGGAATTATGAATGGAGAATGACCTATTGTCTTTCTTCTACTGCCCTACAATCCATTGACAAAGTTTGAGGTTTTTCCATGTCTGATAATGAGAAGAAGATTAAAGTCAAATACCCGCTCATCTCTTACCACTTGATTGAAGAAGCGGCAACACTCACGGGTTGCTCTGTGAAGGCCTTTGCTGCTAACGCAATTCTTGAAGCTGCCATGAAAGTCGTTCAGGGCATGGATGACTATGCCTATGGTGATCAATGTAGCGTTCATTTGACAGGCGATGAAGCCAAGGCACTCTTGGGTCTTGTTGATGCACTCGAAGATGACGAAGCTTGTGCGGATTGCGACAAGTGTGTGGACGGCGAATGTACTTGTGAATGTGAATGCGAATGCGTTACATCTGAGTGCGATGGTAACAAGGACTGTTGCAAAGCTACATGCGAAGACTGCAAGGAATGTGAAAAGGAAGACGGCGAGAAGTCTGAGTGCGGGTGTTGCTGTGCTGAAGTCAAGGCTCAAGAGCCCGTTGAAGAAGCCATTTGTTGCGCTGGCGGGAAACCTGAAGTTAAGGTTGAAGCCGAACCTGAAGTTAAGCTCGAGGACTTACCGCCTGTTAAAGCCTCGAGTGCGGCTACTCATGCCGTAAAGGCTGGACGCAAGTGTAAAAAGCGCTCTCGCAAGTGATTGCCTTGGTAGCCTAAATGTTCGAACCAAAACTCTCGGGCTAGTTTCATAAGCAATCCCGATAAACACCTCCCGCCATAATAGCTACCAAAAGCGACGTGGCGGGATTTTTATTTCGAAAAATACTTTGAGTCAATTGACGACTTGTGCAGGAAAATAAATCCAACTGCTATCGACGATTAGTCTGCAATCGACGTATCTTGTATCGATCCATTTGTCTAAACATCTTGTCGAGCGAGTCGCCATGTATTTGGATCTTGACTTTGAGTGTTGGCTTTCTAGCGCATTTCGACGATGAAGGATTTGACAACGTGTGATTAAGTACTCCAAGAGTCGACCGCGGTAGGATTGTTCTGTGACTCGCAAACGTCGTCAATCCATTGCGTGCTTGAGTTGATCAAAGGCTTGCTCTGAACAACTTAAGCAATCGCTTTTTAGTACGAAAAAGCCAGCGCTCGCGATGTAACGCAAAACCGCCTTCTACAGTATCACCCAATGCATGACGGACTTCACATTATATTTGCTGTCATGGTGCGGAACTTTCTTAATGAACGGTTTGATGGCTATCGTCTACTTTCTGTCCATTATTTAAAGCATCAACTACCTTGGCAATTTTGACATTGAGTTCTTCACTGGCTTCGCCATACTCCTTTGCGCGTGAACGTTCCTTGGCCTGTTGAGTCACCTGTTTGGAGACCCACTCATTCTTGTAGGCTCTTAGATAACAATATTGACCTTGCCAAGATTGATATTCTTGTTTCCAATCTTCTCGAAGGTCAAAAATTGGCGAGTTAAAGTTCGACTCACTATCTATCCCACCCAACACTTCGGATTGGATGATGAATTACGCGGAACGTGTTAAAAAAACCGCTACCAGGCATCCTGATAGCGGTTGTTCTAAAGCCAATTGATATGAGCAGGCTTACTTTTCAAGATCAAGCGGTTCACCCTTACCTTCAACAGGCTTTTCACCCATGGCCATGACAGCATTCAAGATGATCGCACCAAAGGTCGCCGTCCCAATGCCACCCAGGCTAAAGAAGCCAAGGTTGAGCGTAAAGTCACCACCACCCAAGATGAGGGTCACAGCAGCGACCATGAGGTTACGGCTATTACCAAAGTCCACCTGGTTGACGACCCAAACACGGGCACCGGCCACAGCGATCAAACCGAAGACTACGATGGAGGTGCCACCAAGGACGGGCTGTGGAATCGTCTGAATCAAAGCACCAAACTTGGGCGAGAAGCCTAAGATGATCGCAAAAATGGCTGCGATCGGGAAAAGAAGCGTCGAATATACGCGCGTTGCGGCCATCACACCGATGTTTTCACCGTAGGTCGTAACACCTGTACCGCCACAGGAACCCGAGACCATCGTGGCAATACCGTCGCCCAAGAAGGCTCGACCCATGTAGGGGTCAAGATTGCAACCAGTCATAGCGGTAACAGCCTTAACGTGGCCAAGGTTTTCAGCGACTAAGATGATCACAACCGGCACAATCAAGGCAATGGCGTTAAGTTCAAAAACGGGGCTATGGAAGGTCGGTACGCCAAACCAAGTAGCATTTGAAATGATCGAAAAGTCAATAGGTTTACCCATGCCAAAGCCATTAGCGAGCACCGCATAAATGGCATAGGCAATCACAAGACCCACTAAGATCAAAAGCTTTTGAATAAAGCCACGTGTCCAAACAGCGACACCACCCACACACATGAAGGTGACAACGGCCATCCAGGCATCAAAGTCCGAGGGACCCACAGAACGAACAGCCGTAGGAGCGAGGTTGAGACCAATGACAGCCACGACAGCACCCGTCACAACGGGCGGCATGAGTTTTTCGATCCACTGTACGCCTGTCATCATGACGATTAGACCGACAAGTACATAGACCAAACCACAAACAACGATCCCACCTAACGCGACACCAATATTGGCATTCGCACCAGATCCTGCTACATAGCCAGTTGCAGCAATCACGACGCCAATGAAGGCAAAGGAGGAACCCAAGTAACTGGGCACACGGCCACCAACGATGGCAAAAAAAATGAGTGTCCCAATGCCACTCATCAATACAGCCATATTAGGGTCAAAGCCCATCAAAATCGGCGCTAACACGGTTGAACCAAACATAGCTACAACGTGCTGAATACCCATTGCAACGGTTTGTCCTGCCGGCAAACACTCATCAGGCGCGACTACACCCTGCTCTTTGAGCTTCCACTCCGGGAAATAACCCATAAATCACCTCTTCTCTTTCTCAACAACTTTTGCGTTTAAGATTGGTTGGATTTAACAAAAACGCAAGTTAAACTTTTTTATTATACACACGTAATGTGAAAATGACACAACCCCATAAAAACTTCGATAACCCTTATCCATAGAACCATGTATCAACAGAGGGTCTTTGCATTCTCTAAAGCATTTTTGAGTGATTTGCAAACATAACCCTTACGGACGACATAGGCGTTTGGTAGGATATCGAACAAACTCGCACACATCGTGCGCATAAGCCCGAAGACCTTTTAAAGGAATCACCATGTCCGATGCGTCGGTATTGCAAAAAATTAAAACCCTCAAAGAACAAAAAGATGACCAAGGGATCCTCGACCTAATTGAGACGTTAGATCGCGATGAGATGTCGCCTCAGATCTGGTACGAAAAAATTGCAGCGAACATTAATCTGCCTGGTAGCGAACACCTTCAACAGACGTTCCAACTCTTTGGTGAGCTCGATAACATGTGGTCCGACACGACGGTGCGCAACTTTATGGTGGCCGCTTTACGACTTCGTATGTCGCAGCCCATCGCCGCTTTTGCCATTTTGCAAGGGTTTAATGCTGAGGTCCTAGAGAAGCGCCAGGCCGCCGCTCTCAACAAGCTCTTTGAGTACTCAAAGAACACCTTGGTCCTCCCGCGCCACCAAAAGATTACAGATAAAATTCGAGTCTGTTGGGAAACATTTACAGGCCTCGAAGCTGAGATTCGTCAACATATCGAAAATAACGATCTCGCTCGGGCTAATCTGATGGCCGGTGCTGCTTTCGGCGACATTGTTGACGAAGGACTCTTTATCATTATTGAAAAAAACGATGGTAAACCCTACTTGGTGGTATCGAACCAAGGTTTCCGTCATACTGTGCCGATTATTCGTTTGTTTACTGCATTAGCCCCGAAGGACATTCTAACCAAGTGGTCAATTGACGAAGGCTTTAGATATCGTAATCAACCGTTGCGAATTCCGCCTGGTGCCGACGGCGTGACGCCTATTTTGAAGTTCGGGATCGCCGACGACCATGGTATTCGTGAACTCTTGGTGGCGTCTGATACCCAAAAGTCGATGCCGATACTTCCGCTTGTGCCGCTTGTTCGTAGCCTTATGGCGAATATCATGCAGCAAACAGGCGAAGCTGCCTTTACACATTGTTTTGCTATTACCAAAATCGTAGAAGAAATTCCCGATTCAGCCACGAAGGTGACGGTCGAGGACATTGTCGCGCGCGTTAAAAGCGAAGTCCATAATTGGGAGACCTTTACTTTCAAGGACTTGCTCGACACTGAATACGAAACGCGTTACCCGGTTAAGGTGGTGGCTGACACCTCGACCACGCGTGAGAGAGATGTCGTCTATTTGAAGACCAATCAACCATGGTTGATGGTGCAGCGAATGAAGAAGAACCTTCAGGCAGCTCAGCATCTAGAAAACTTCGGTGCGCAACCTGTTTACTTTGCTTTTAGAACCCAAGCGGGACCATTGGCTGACCAGGCCATGCTTCAACGCATCGTAAGCGACTTATCTCAACTCTCCCACATGTGTGCCGTGATGGGTTATGCCCACGGTCAGATTCGCGTTTATTTAGACATCTTAGCTTGGGATTTGGAGGAAACCTCGACCATGATTCACGCGTGTCTTGAAGCCTACTGCGCTGCGACCAATAATCCGTTGGTTGACTTCAGCCTCTATCCGACGATTGAAGAAGCTGTCGGGATGGCTTACGTGGGCGCTGCACCGAAAACCAAGCAGAGCGACGAATTAGTTGAGCTTGCGACCCATATGCCTCGCATTGAACCCTTTGACTGGTTTGGTGAACCCAATGTTGACGTGACCGACGAAGAGATCTTCGACATGGTTGAAGGCGTTTATAAGCAAGGGCAAATCGATGACGTTCGTTTGTTGCTCATCAATATGCCGGCAGCGTCTTTAACGAAGCGCGCTCGTTTAATGCTTGCAATTGCGAAGTTAATCACGAGCCAGCGTGATCGTGGTGCAACAGCGCAAGAGATGTTTGCAGCGAGTAAGATCGTCGAAGATTGTGTTGAAACGCTCAAGGCGATCGAAGACGAGTTAGTGGGTACGGTCGACTTTGAGTGTCTCCATGGCATCATTGATTACATGATGAGTCATGAGGGACCAGCGATTGATCACTTTGAAGCCGCTCTCGTTGCGCCTGATGCGCCGTCAGTCTATTTTTCGCCTGACGAAATCAAACAGCTTCGTGACCGTTGCTTGCAGGTCGTCTCGTGTCCAAAGTTCGGCATGAATTTCTATCATAAGTGCCAGGTCTTGCGCCAATTCTTGGTAACCCTTGAAGACTCGATTCATGAGTTAGAAGAAGCGGTCGATCATGAGAAGCTCGCCAATGAGGCGTCCTCGTACAACAAGATGCTAAGTCAGTTCTTTGAAGGGCTCGATGTCAGCATCAAGGCGCCTAACGAAGCGAACAGCCAAATTCAGATCAAGATGAATGCTCACGAAGACCAAACGGTCGCGTTTGAAATGGTGATGATGCGTCAAGCCTTACGTCAAACGGGCCACGATTGGGATATTCGACTGGAAGGCGTAGAACAGAATGTTGATGGTGTATATGAGCCAACAGAACACATGCATTACGTCCAGATGGATCCTGCAGAACTTACGAGTCGCCTTGCACGTCAAGACGTCTATAAGTCCTATACAATGACCCCAGAACTTTGGTTGGACTTTAAAGCGGACGTTGATACGCACGCGGATCTACTCCACAACCATGGTTTGGTGCCCTTGATGCTCATGATTCCGCATAAGAACGAAAACGATGCTGCACGTTTAACAGAACTCGATCGTTTGGCCACTGCTCTCGTGATGACCTTCCCTGACGAAGTCGCGCACTATAGCGGTAAGGCTTTGGGGCTTGAAAACGACTATATCGACTTTATAGTCGCCAATGGTCAGGCCTTTATTCAGCTCGCTAAAAAGTGCTTTGAAGAAGAAGGCATTGCCAACGTGCGCTATCGTGCATTCAGAACGCATGTGTACGAGAAGCCGCTCACATTCGACATTCAAAAGGCCGATGAAGAAGTGCCACCTAATATGATGTTGAACTAACTCGCACTAGCGATCGTTCGATACCACGAAGGATCATGATCGCCTTGGCAGGTCATGATCCTTTTTTGATTTAGATCGGGTAGAGGGTTCCCTCACGGGTTCCCCCTCCCACACCACAACCCACCAG
>JAHHRH010000034.1 GCA_020025915.1 Sutterella sp. | reverse complement strand
GAGGTGACCTTTTAACTCTAAATCATCAGATCTAAATTTCGCACCCCACCCCACAATTTAGAAACTGCCGGATGCCGAACGGCATGTCCGAAAGCCTACTTCACTGGTGGGTTACGGTGTGGGAGGGGGACTCCATGAGGGCCCCTCTACCCGATTGGTTTTGCGCGCGATGTCGCGTTATCATAATAAGATAACGCGAAAAAATGTATTGATTTTCAGACGTTTTGGAGTCTCTAGTGCCTAATAGCGAAGCCATTCAAAGCCAATGGAAGGTCACATTGGTGATTTTGTCGCTAAGTGCGATCCTCATGTCACTCAGCTACACGATGCTGATTCCGTTTCTTCCGATGTACCTGATCGAAGAATTGGGTGTTGACGTTTCGCGAGCCAACTTTTGGAGTGGCTTGGTCTTTTCGGTCTCCTTTTTGATTTCTGGCGTTATGGCACCAATTTGGGGTGCAATGGCCGATAAGCGTTCTCGTAAGCTGATGGCCTTGCGCGCTGCTGTATTGCTCGCTATCTCTTATACGTTGGGCGGGGTTGTTCAAAACGAATGGCAATTGCTAGCCATGCGATGCTTTCAAGGCTTTGCGTCTGGGCTTTGGCCGGCTTGTTTAGCCATTCTTGCTTGCTCAGTGCCTCGAGATAAAGTTGGTTTTTCGCTAGGCATCATGCAAGGTGCGATGACGGCAGGTGGTGTCTTGGGGCCCTTTTGTGGTGGCGCGCTCGCTGAAATGTTTTCGATGCGCATGACCTTCTTTATTGGTGGTGGCGCGCTCTTTGTCATCACGCTTCTTATTGCTTTTTTTATTCGTGAGCCGTCACGCAAGACCCAAGCGTCTTCGAGCCAGAAACGCGAAAAAACGAATTTACTCAAGATTCCCGTCATTCAGCGGATGTTGCTTTGCGCTGGCGTGGTTCAACTTACGATTCTTTTGCAGCAGCCAATCATGCCGATGTATATCGGTGAATTGCAAGGGAGCATGGATCGTATTGTCTTCTTGACGGGCGTCGTCTTTTCGGTTGTTGGGATTTCAGGCGTGATCGCCTCACCCTTGTGGGGCATCATCGGGCAAAAGTGGGGCTATCGGCCAACCCTATATACCACCCTGATTGGCACATCAATTTTTGGCATGATCCAGGCAATACCTGATACGTTGGTGTCATTTACGACGTGGCGCTTCATTGGCGGCTTGATGTTTGCGGGTATTTTCCCTGCCATCAATGCGGTGCTCACCATGAGTACGGCGCCTGAGGATCGTGGGCGCATCTTTGGTCTCTCTTATGCGGCGCAACAAGCCGGTAGTGTGATCGGGCCACTCATGGGGGGTGCTATGGCGATGTACTTCCCGCTCAAGTCCGTCATTTTTGTCGGTGGATTTATCCTTTTACCGTTAGCGCTTTTCTTGTGGGCAATGCGACCTAAGACAGAGGAGAATTCGAGTGGCCATCCTGCATCTTTGGAGTGAACGAAAGCGAGTTTTTGAAAAGGATTTCAACGAAAATTCATAAAAAGGTAAAAAAAACGAAAAAAAGGGGAGAATAGCCCTAACTGATCTCCCTATCACGGCTCTGGTTCGTTAAAATCCAAGCATTACGACTGATTGCAGACTGTCAGGAACTGTCACTGATCGTAGCCAATCGTTGGTTGATACGAAACGTAAAAAATAACTGGCAGAAGAAGACCGAATGGATACATTCATATTTGCCGCCTTAGCCCTACTTGGTGCCTTGGCGATTATCGACCTTTTTGTCGGCGTCTCCAATGACGCTGTGAACTTTCTTAACTCGGCCGTAGGTTCTCGGACCGCGCCCTTTTGGGTCATTATGACCGTCGCGAGTTTAGGGGTGCTTTTAGGTGCCACATTCTCGTCGGGCATGATGGAAGTTGCTCGCACAGGTGTTCTTGTACCTGAACATTTCACGTTTCATGAGGTGATCATTGTCTTTACGGCAGTGATGGTTTGCGACGTTTTGCTTTTGAATACATTCAACTCTCTTGGATTACCAACCTCGACCACGGTTTCGATTGTATTTGAATTGTTAGGTGGCGCAACAGCTTTGGCTTGTTGGAAAGTTTGGTCAAGCGGCGCACCAATTGCTGATCTTGGGCTTTACCTGAATTCGGGTAAAGCTTTGGCAATGATCATGGCTATTTTGATGTCGGTCGTGATTGCTTTCTTTGCTGGGTTACTCGTTCAGTACTTATTACGTCTGATTTTCTCTTTCCACTATGAGCGCTATTACCGTTGGTTCGGCGGCATTTATAGTGGTATCTCGCTCACGGCCGTTTTCTATTTTCTTGTGATCAAGGGGGCTAAGGGTGCTTCTTTCATGCAGCCTGAGTGGTTAGCTTGGATTCAAGCCAATACAAGCGAACTCTTGCTTTGCTGTTTCGCGGGGCTTACGGTTTTCTTCCAGATTCTCATTACGCTCTTTCGTGTCAATGTCTTCCCTGTCATTATCTTGGCGGGAACCTTCTCGTTGGCCTTCGCTTTTGCTGGTAACGATTTGGTGAACTTTATTGGTGTGCCGCTCGCTGCATTAGATTCTTATCAGATTTTTAGTGCGGTTGAAGGGGCTGATCCGATGACCTTCACGATGGAAGGCTTACGTAATAACGATGGTACGCCGACCTTATTCTTGTTTGGTGCGGGTATTGTGATGGTGCTCACGCTCAGGTTCTCGAAGAAAGCGCACCGCGTCATTCGTACGTCTATTAGCTTGGCGTCTTCCGCTCGAGGCGGTAAGGAGCAATTTGGTTCTTCAATGCCTGCTCGTGTGGCTGTGCGTGGTGCGATTCGCATGAACGAAATTGTTCATCAGATCATTCCGGTTTCGATTTTGAAGAGTTTGGCACTTCGTTTTGAAAAGAAGAAGTTGGCGCCAGGTGAAGTGGAGTTACCCTTTGACGAAGTCCGTGCGAGTGTCAACTTGGTGCTGGCTGCTGCGTTGATCGCCTCGGCAACAAGTTTAAAGTTGCCGCTGTCGACGACCTATGTGACCTTCATGGTGGCTATGGGTTCTTCGTTGGCTGACGGTGCTTGGGACCGTGAATCGGCGGTCTATCGTATTTCGGGCGTTTTAACCGTGATCTCTGGCTGGTTTATGACGGCTTTCACGGCCTTTACGGCTTGCGGTACGATCTGCATGCTCTTTATTTCTTGGGGCGAATCGCTTCAGCTCTTGTTGATGGTTTTGGCTTTGTGTGTTGTCATTCGTACGAACTTCTTTGCGAAGGATGAAAAAGAAGACAACCCCAACGTTGATCGCATTGATAAAGGTGACAAAGAAAGTATTGGCGAACTATTGACCGAATCGGTTGACAGCAACTTGAATACCACGTTGGCGCTTTATGCCAATGGCTTGAATGCCTTCTTGGATGAAGATGCAACGAAGCTTCGTGAACTTAAGGGTGATGCTGCGCAGTTCTTTGACGTCATTTCTGTGCGCCGTGGTGAGTACTACAACATGGCCCTTGAAGGCGGTGGCTCTAAGGCTGACCGAGATGCCCGTAATTTCTACTATCGTGCCTTTACAAGCATGAAAGAAGTGAGCCATGCTTTGCGTGACCAAATGGGTGTGGCGCAAAACTACGTCGACAATTCGCACTCGCCCTTCAGAGGCCGTATGCGCGAAAACATCAAGATCCTTGCGACAAAGCTCGATGAAATTCGCGAAAACTTCGTGCCGGTTCGTTGCACGCAAACGCTCGAATTTATCGAAGAAGCACAGCGCGACTTTATGGTACAAATTGGCGAAGAAAAGATTTCGCTTCGTAAGAGCGAACTCTATTTGGGTTACCTCCTTTTTGCTCGCGAAGTGCTTAACCGCTACATGATGGTGAAGCTCCTGCAGGCAGAGCTAGAGGCTGGCCTTGAATCCCAAAAAGATGCTTCGACAGAGACTACGCCATCGGCTCAGTAATTAAAAACAAAAGGGACCGTTTCGAGGGCTGTCGAGGCGGTCTCTTCTTTTGTGCGCCCAGCGGCGCATGTGTGTTTATGTGGTGAAAGTCCACTGACCGCCCGATTTGGGGAAGGTCTAGCGACTCGGCAGAGTTAGGAAGGTAACGACCTGATGAAGGAAGTCGATAGCAAAACGTCAGCCTGACGAACAGGAATCAGATACGAGGCGTAACGACAGGGAGACTTGTCAAACAGATCCTGATCGACATAATCAACCGAAGACTACGCTGTGACTAAGCATAACGTGACGATTGATTTGACCTCACATCTAGCTCAGGCCGTAGGGGCCGAGCCATTGAAGCGATCGAAGCACCTAAAGCGCGTTGGATGGTTGGTGTGCAATGGCATCCTGAGATGCTCACCCATCTGGCGCCATGCCATTTGGCGCGTTTTGAGGCTTTGGTTCGTGAGGCCTTACGTCAATGTCCGTGAGTTTTTACTCGCAGATAAACAAAAGTCCTGCATGAGTTCAATGTCAAGCAGGACTCGTGACTGAGGGCCTTTGTCTTAGGTCTTTGTCCGACTCGGTGTGACGGCAGCCACACAGGTATAAAGGCGTTCAGGGAGATCTAATTGACGGATACGCACCTGCACGTCAAAGACGTCGGTCAAAACCTCTTCGGTCATGATATCGCGTGTGTTGCCAAAGATGGGCGGTCGATGGCGAGGTACGAGCAAGGTTTTGTTCGAGATCTCTAAGGCGTGCGCTGGAAAATGCGTATTGATGATGGCGCCTAAACCTTGATCGGTGAGGCGTTCGATTACTTGCAAGACGACCATCTGATTACGAAAGTCGAGATTAGATTCTGGTTCGTCGAGCACCAAAATCTTGGGTTCTGCAGCAAGTGCACGAGCAATGAGCGCGAGTTGGAACTGTCCGCCTGAGACTTCACTACAAAGGCGACCTGCTAAATGCGCAATTCCAACGTCTTCCATGACACGGTCGACAATTGCCCAATCGCTATCACTTGGAAGGCTAAAGGGCCCCATGTGAGCGCTACGCCCTAAAGCTACCATGTCGGCAAGTGTCATCGACGCAAAGCTCGGGAGTTTTGCTTGGGGCACGTAACCAATTGTGCGCCAAAAGTCGCGTGGCTTCCATTGAGAGATGGGTTTGCCATCTAAACGGGCTTTGCCTTCGGTAAATTGAAGTAGCCCGAGCATACAACGTAAGAGGGTGGTTTTACCTGCACCGTTGGGCCCTAAAATACTCATGACGCCCTTACCGTCAAACTCAAAGTTGACGTTCATGAGCACGGGGTCGCGGTTAGGCCAAGCAAAGCCGCCCTGAATGACTTCAAGTGCCATAAGTTACCCCGCAATGCCGCCCGTGCGGCGAAGGAGATAAATAAAGAAGGGGGCGCCCACAACGGCCGTCAGAATCGAGACCGGAATTTCGCTTTGTGTTGCGGTGCGCGCCACGGTGTCAATGATGAGCATAAAGAGTGCCCCCATCACCATCGAAGCTGGCAAGACATAGCGGTTATTGGCCCCAAAGACCATACGCGCAGCATGCGGTACGAGTAACCCTACCCAACCGATGAGACCACACATGGAGACCACTGACGCTGTAATCATGGTGGCCGCGACGATTACACCTGCACGAATGCGTTTGACAGGAATACCAAGGCTAGCGGCTTCGTCTGTTGGCAATGTCGTGACATTGAGTCGCCAACGTAAAAGCCACAAAATGATCATGCCGAGTAGCACCATAGGGGTACCAGCCAAGACGGACTGCTTGGTGGCGCCCGTTAGTGCCCCCATCATCCAAAAGGTGATCGAGGGCAAGACGTCCTGCGGGTCTGCGGCATATTTGACGAGCGACACTAACGCCGAGAAGAGTGCCCCTACGACCATCCCCGAAAGGATGATCATGAGGATCGAACTCGTGTCACGCACGCGGCTAATCATAATCACAAAGAAGACGGCTGAGAGCCCCGTGATCAAGGACATGATCTGAATGCCCATGCCTGTCCAGCCCCAAAGAATGCCCAATACCGCACCAAAAGAGGCGCCTGTAGCGACCCCTAAGGTATCGGGCGCAGCTAAAGGGTTAGCAAAGAGCGCCTGAAAGGCGGCACCCGACATGGCAAGCCCAGCGCCTGCGATGATGGCTAAGCAAACGCGCGGCAAACGGACATTGAGTACAATGTTATCCATCATGCGTGTGGGTTCAATGGCCGTCCAACCGTCAGGCATCAAGACCGCAAAGACTTGCATGACCGTGAGTTCAAAGCGTCCCATACAGAGAGCTGCGACGGCAACCGCTAAAAGCAACATTGTGAGCGTACAAAGGACCAATCGAAAGTGCTTGACGGCAGCGGCCTCAGCAAGCGCACTTCGTGGACGAGAATGCGTCGTCGTATGAGTCATGGTGTTTAACGAGCTCGCGTGGGAATCGTGGCGTTAGCGCTACTCTTGACGGTCGGGTGGAACATGCTGTCGACGTCAGCGTCGGTAATCTCAACGCCAAACACGTCCTTGTACCAAGCTTTGACTTCTTTATTGAGGTCAATATCAGCAAAGCGTTCGGGATAGACCTTCTTAGCCATCCAAAGGAGGGTCAACGGCGTATCAGCGGATGGCGTGTAGCTACGATAGATCCCAAGTGGCATCTTGTAGACCTGCTGATCTTTGACGGCTTTGATTTCAGACCAGTCGTGGGCAGCGATCGCATTGGTGTAGAGGTCTTCAGGCATTGCCTTCGTGAAGTTCGTAATGAAAATCACATCAGGATTCCAGGCGTAGACCTGCTCCATCGACACGATGGCATTGGCGTTATCTGCCTGAATGCTTTCAGCTACGTTCTTTGCGCCGGATGCGTCACACCAGTATTGACCAAAGAAATGCTTGCCCGAGGTCACAATCTGACGAGCGTCATAGCGGAAAAGGAAGAGAACGCGACGACGTTCATGGTCTTTGAGGTCAGCCGTACGGTCAGCGACCATCTTGGCAATGGCCTTGGAGCGACTGTCAATCAGCGCGCCTTTACCTTCGTGTTCAGGCCAAATTTTGGCCAAGCTCTTCATCCATTGGGCATGGGTCTCAATGATGTCGTAATCCCACTTGCTCGGACTAATGCCAAAAGCCGGAATCCCCGCATTACGAATGGTATCCATAGTGCGACGGTCTGGGGCGTTCACTAAAACGAGGTCAGGCTTTAAAGCCATGAGGGCTTCGACATTCAAAGTCGCCCCCTGCATGAAGGATGTATCAGCCTTAAGGATGTCTGGGTAGAGCTTACCTAAAAGCCCAGTTTTAGCAGCAGAGTAAGAGGCCGGATGCATACCGACCACCGCTTTGCCGTCATTTAAAAAGACAGTGACAGCCGAAGCGAGCGGCAAAATGTTAGTGACGACGACGCGGTTAATCTTTTCTGGGATTTCAACTTCAGTGCCGTTATCGTCAACAACAGTGCGAGCAGCAAGCCCTGACGTTGCGGACATCATGGTCAAAGCACAACCGAATGCTGTCAATTTACCTAAAAACTGCATTTTATTACTCCGCAAAAATCTGGTCAAAGAAGCGTCCTAAGGCCTGATGATCAAAAGGATTGACCATCATGTCACGGTATAGGCGACCTGAGCAGGCTTCATGGGGGAAGGCCACCGTGTGGGTGACGTTAGCTTCTTTAGCGATTAAATCAAAAAGAGGATCCGCTACAAGGACACGCGTGCCACGTAAGGTTTCACGAATCATGTCTTCAGAGAGGTTTGTCGTGAGAATCGGTGCGTCAATCCCTAAAGAGGGTAAGGGAGAGAGGGCACGCGCGGTACCTGGGTGCGCAAGGTTCATGGTCGTAGCGATTGCTGCTGCTTGCAAGGGTTCGCCTAAGATGGCGACCTCAGTGCCGCCTCTTTCTTGACCAAAGAATTGTTCTGTCGTGACGCTTTGACGGTGACGAGCAGCCCACTCAATGGCTGCGTGCCAACGTGGGGTTAAATCGCCTACAGGCAACCCACAGACGTAGGGCATGCCAAAGGCACGCTCTAAACTTTGCGCTAAAGGAAGGCCGGAGGCGCTCACCACAACGTTCACACGCGCGGCCGCAGTGCCCGCCAGGTGTTCGAGTTTGTCACCTATCGCCCAACAGGTATTAATGGTGTACCCTGCACGCTTAGCAACTTGGCGAAGGGATTCGAGCATGGGGCCTGTCGAAAAGTCGAGCGGTGTCACCCCTAATAAATTGATGCCAAAGGAGCCTGCACGCGGTTCGGTCGGCAAGACAAAACGACGCGCAAGTTCAATCCAAGCTTTGGCGGCACCCACACTATAGGCACGCATGGAATTGGTTTCGACGGCAAAACTCGGAATACGGGTTCGTTGTTCAACAAGACGTGCAATGCCTTTGAGGTCAGCCCCCGTCATCATCGGAATCGGCGTACCTGCAATCGCAATAAAGGCTGGCGTCAACGATGTGGCTGCATCGACCATATCGTCAATGATGCGTTGGTCATTACCAAGCACTGCATCCATTTCGGTGAGGGCCGAAATAAAGACGGCTGAAGGCATTGTCGTCCAACGCGGTTCGTCATGGGTTGAATAGGTGGAATTGCAACCAGACGCATCATGAATGACGGTCATGCCACCTAATTCATAAAGGGCACTGGCAACGCCAGAGCAGTCGGCCGTATAGGTCGACATGGAGCTTTGTGTGTAATCTAGCAGCATCCGTTACACCCGTATCCTTTCACACTAATGAGTCGATCAACGTCAACAGGCGTCTTGGCGGCTTCAATCAAGTCTAAAGCCAATTGACGCATCCCTACGTGACCCCAATAGGCACCGCCTTCAATGAGGTTCAGCATATGCGTGGCGCCTGTAAAGATGGCGGCCTTTTGCCCGATTGCCACGATGTCATCGCGCTTTTGAGCAGGCGCCGCAAAGCGCATTTCGGGCACGATCGTTGGATGCACACGAATGTCAGGGGCTTTTTGTTGCAAGGCCTCAAAGTCCGCTTTGTCGGACGGCAAGAACGCATCGCAATAGAGATCCGTCACATGAATGCCGGCGTTGACTAACCGTAAAGCCAGGGCAATGGGACGCGTGGTCGCGGTCTGACAAATGGCCACAGGTCGCCCATGAAGGGTGTCCGCAGCGAGCGATAGTGCAACGCGTGTGGCCGCTTTTTGTGCCGTCGTATCCCACATCGGAATACTCAAGAATTCACAGAGGTCGGCAATCGCACGATCGATGCGGTCTTCGTCATAGTCAAGTAACAGCGTCTGATGAGCCATCCCATGACGGCTTTCTAAAAAATCTCCAGCTTGCTTTGCTGCAGGATTAATGGTGACGACATGACGAGCGTTTGCCATTCCCTGATAGTCCTCATACGTTTTGAGGGCTGCGATTTCATAAAAAGGAACCCCTGCTTCTTGAGCAGCACGCGCAAAGTCTGATTCGTGACCAAAGACTTCTAAGGTGCCTGCAAGCAACAAACCACCCTTGGGGTCATCAAGCGGACGAAGCCCGTGGTAGAGCTGACGACGCATCTTGTTGTCTGGCGGCATCTCGCTCTTACGTAAGGTCGGTGTCATATAGGCATCGGTAAAGACGATGTCCGGGTACATGGCTGAGAGTTTGCGATAAGCCCAGCCCAAGTCTGCGCCCGAGAAGTGATGTAAACAGCTCGAATAAATGAGTATAGCCGGCGGGCGCTTCGGGAGCCTTTCTAAGATGTGACTCACACCTTCAATAATCGTGGCTTCTAATTGCCCATCACGCAGATGCTCTTCAGTCACTGTAATGGTCGAAAAGCGGCGCTGTAAACCCATTTCGGCAGCAGATAGCACCACACCACGCAAGCATCCTTGCGCGCAGACGAAGATTTCATGGCATTCGGGAACCAGCATGCCAACATGTACAATCGTCCAAGGGCCACGCGCGGGCGGCGAATATTCAAGTCCTTGCTTAAAAGGGATTGGCCAATGCGCGTCCGCTAAGCGAACTGTAGGGGCGGGCACCGTTTTTTCTGGCGTATGAGGAAATAGGCGTAGCATTGGTATCCTCAAAACGTAAAGGTGTTGCTTTTGGCCTGATTGTCTGGCGTGGCGCAAGCGTCAAGCAAGGCTTTAGCCAGCGTACGATAGTGCTCAGCCATCTCGCTGTGTGGGGCGTGCTCAAGAACCGTTAGGCGAAGTTCATCGGCCGTCTGCACGACTTCGGATCGAGGTAAACGACCGACGATCTGTGTTTTTAGGTCACTTGCGAGCTCTTCGACTTTTTCGACTTCACGAGGGACATCGCGGCAGTTAAGAATGAGACCACCTAAACGCGCGTAACCGCGCTCGGCATAGGTGTCAACCGCGACGGCAATATTGGCGGCGGCATGAATAGCCATATTTTCGCCTGAAGTTACAATAAAGACATTCTTGGCCCAACCGTCACGAATGGGCATCGCAAAACCACCACAGACCACGTCACCCAAGACGTCAAAAATCACGACGTCAGGACGATAGACATTAAAGGCATCCTGCGCTTTGAGGGCTTCAAAGGCCGCAATAATACCGCGACCCGCACAACCGACACCTGGGCGAGGGCCACCTGCTTCTACACAAAGGACGCCGCCTTTACCTTGCGTCACCATTTCTTCGAGATGCAACTGAGACTTGTGACGCGTACGAAGTAAAGAGAGTACGGTCTCGATCTTGTCGTTGCCACGCAATAGGGCCGTTGAATCCGCCTTTGGGTCACAACCAATAAGCATAACGCGTTTGCCACTTTGCGCAAGCGCTAAAGCGACATTCGCAGCGGTGGTGGATTTGCCAATCCCGCCTTTGCCATAAATAGCAAAGCAGGTCATCGGATGACGAGAAAGCGGTTTGCGATCGTAGTCAAAAAAGACCGTGTCGAGCGTGGGAGATTCTACGATTGGCATAGACGTATTCCGTGGGTATCAGGCGTGGATTAAAAAAGCGCCCGTGTGCACCGGGCCAACCGGTCGGGCGCTTTTGTCCGTTGTGGTCTCAGCGAAGCCGAACTATTCAAGGACGTGGCGACCGCGCGAATCCTTTTTCATGATGCGTTCTTGTTCGCGCTTCCACTGTTTCTTGCTTTCGTCAGCACGCTTTTCAAATTCACGCATCCCTCGAGCAAGGGCAAGCGTCACCTTGACGCGACCACGCGTAAAGTGAAGGTCAAGCGGCACGAGCGTATAGCCTGCGCGTTCGGATTTTCCGATGAGCTTCATGATTTCGCGACGATGCATCAAGAGCTTACGGGTGCGGTTTGTTTCAAGCGTCACATGGGTACACACCTGATCGGCAGGCGTCATGTGCGCGTTGCAAAGAAAGAGTTCGCCTTCGCGAACATAGATATGCGCCAAGTTGATCTGCGCGCGACCAGCGCGTACGCTTTTGACTTCCCAACCTTGTAACACGATACCGGCTTCGAATTTTTCTTCGATTGCATAGTCGTGACGGGCGCGTTTATTTTGAATGAGTGCCATGAAATTCTCTCTTGTGAGTTCTTTTTTTTATCTATCTGGGAGCGGCAATTCGTGCAAATTACACTGTAATCCTCTATTCTATGACTTTTTTTAACAAAGCACCTCACGTGCCCTCGAATTTGCGGAAAGAGCAGTATGTTGATTGAAGTGGTGAAAGTGACTCAAACGGGTGCAACGGTCTTGTCTGTCAATGTCCCGGAAGGCGCAACCGTACAGACTGTCATCGAGACGTTGGGCCTCACGGTGACCGCAGAAACAGGCTTGGCGATCCATGGCCGTCGCGTCGTACCCGAGATGAGTTTAAAGGAGATGGATCGTCTTGAAGTCGTAGATCCGTTGATTTGTGATCCTAAGCTTGTTCGTAAGACGCGTGCTTTGAGTCAGGGCGATGTGCGCGTGGTGACCTGTGGTCGTCATGGTGGTAAACGACGCTTAAACAAGTAAAAAGTCTAGGTAGTACGTCTTATATTTGACCGTCAGAGAGGCGAAAATCTTAAAAAATCGTTGTTTTCGCTACTTATAAAAGCCAACGCTTTGTTACAATGAACGTCGCTGTTGCCAGCCCAGAGTGAATTACATAGTCACCTCATGACTGGATGTTTCTGGAACATTGGATAGAGCACACACTTGACTTACCATGTCGAGCCAAAGAATAAAAAGGGTTGTGTCAATCGTCCAGCATCTATGTGATCTCACTCCACGTAACCAACAAAAGGAATAAAACAAAGTGAATTGGCTCAATGACATTGTTGGCGTGATCAATGATTTTCTTTGGTCTTACGTCTTGATCATTATGTTGCTCGGTCTTGGTTTGTGGTTCTCCCTCCGAACGAAGTTCGTGCAAATCCGTTGCCTCCCTGAAATGTTCCGTCTCATGACGGAGGGAGCTGGTGCTAAGCCGCGTAGCGGTCACATCTCAACCTTCCAGGCTTTTTGCGTATCTACGGCTAGCCGCGTGGGCGTGGGTAATATCGCTGGTATCGCCATTGCTGTTGCGACGGGTGGTCCGGGGGCTGTTTTCTGGATGTGGGTCATTGCCACGATTGGCGCTGCCTCTGGCTTCGTCGAATCGACCTTGGCTCAGATCTATAAGGTGCCTCGCAAAGGGGGCGGCTTTATCGGTGGTCCCGCTTACTACATTGGTAATGTGCTGAAGTCCCCGTTCTTTGCGAGCGTCTTTGCCGTTCTCATTTCTGTGACCTACGGCTTGATCTTCAACTCTGTTCAGGCTAACACTATTAGTCTTTCTATTCAGACGTCCTTCGGTGTCGATACCAACGTCACTGGTATGGTGATTGCTGCTCTAACGGCGCTCGTCATCTTCGGCGGTTTGACGCGTATCGCTCGCGTGGTTGGCTTTATGGTGCCAATCATGGCTGGTGCTTATATCTTGGTTGCCTTGGTTGTGACTGTGATGAACATCTCTATGGTGCCTGAAGTTCTCACCACGATCGTTCGTTGTGCCTTTGACTTTGACGCCGTGCTCGGTGCTGGTTTTGGTGTTGCGTTGATGACCGGTATCAAGCGCGGTCTCTTCTCTAACGAAGCTGGTATGGGGGCTGTGCCTAACGCTGCCGCTACGGCAGACGCCACTCACCCGGCTAAGCAGGGTCTTGTTCAGGCGCTCGGCGTTTACTTCGACACGCTCTTTGTGTGTACCGCTTCTGCCATGCTCGTTCTTTTGACCCCGGGTTGGGCCGATTCTGGCAAGACGGGTATTGAACTCATTCAGCAGACCTTGACGGGGCAATTGGGGGGGTGGACCAATGCCTTCATGAGCGTGACGGTGCTTTTCTTCGCCTTTAGTTCCATCATCGGTAACTACTTCTATGGCGAAATCAATATGGATTTCATCAGCCGTCATCCGGCTGCCTTGTGGATCTTCCGCTTCTTCGTCGTTGCGATGGTCTATTTGGGTTCTGTGGCTTCCTTGGGGCTCGTGTGGAACCTCGCTGACCTCTTCATGGCTTTGATGGCTGTGGTTAACTTGGTTGCGATTTCGCTCTTGGCGAAGTATGCCTTTGCTGCCTTGGATGATTACATTACTCAAAAGAAGCATGGCATCGTCAATCCGGAATTCGATCCGAAGGTGCTCCCGTCTCAGCACGGTGTGGTTTGCTGGCCGCGCCGCAAGGATGAAGAAATCGAACAGTGCTAACGTAGCACTTTAGTTAGACTTCATAAAAAAGACGCCCGTCAACGGAAGTTGGCGGGCGTTTGTCGTCTTTGGTTTAATCATCGAGAGGGGAGCTCCGCCGTAGCTTGCGGCGAAATACGAAGGCGAGCACAAGCAGGATCCAAAGCATCTTTCGAACCGAGTCTGCGATTGCTTTCGGTATGGGCGTTGATAAGTCGGACGTTGGATTGGTGGTGCACTACGATATCGTGGCGTCACTTGAAAACTATGTTCAAGAGGCTGGGCGTGCAGGTCGAGACGAAAAGCTTGAAGCTGAGTGCTTCGTGCTTTTTCATGAGGGCGACCTCGATAAACATTTTCAACTTCACAATCGCTCAAAACTCACGATTAGCGACATTCAAAAGGTGTGGCAGGCTGTCAATCGCCGTACGAGTGGCGGTCAAAAACAGGTAGTGGTGTCTGCGTATGAGTTAGCGAGTGACACGGAAGCAGACTTTCAAGAGCGTGGCTTGTTGGACGATGTTGGGTCGCTAGCAGACAAAGAAACGCGAGTGCGAACTTTGGACGCGTGAAAATATTGCTACCGTCAAGCACCTGGATCGTGATAGTCGTTGGATCCAATTCAAAGTGGCGTTGGATGTGCTACACGAAAAAGCACAAAACGTCTGACGATTTGTGGCTTTTTGCTTGATCAATTCGAAGAAATAGCTGAGCGTACCTGTTGAGAAACCCAAGCAGGTGCTGGGGTGGGGTGCGAAATTTAGATCTGATGATTTAGAGTTAAAAGGTCACCTCT
>JAHHRH010000033.1 GCA_020025915.1 Sutterella sp. | reverse complement strand
GACTCGGTTCGAAAGATGCTTTGGATCCTGCTTGTGCTCGCCTTCGTATTTCGCCGCAAGCTGCGGCGGAGCTCCACTCTCGATAATTAAGACATACAGCGAAAATCAGGAGACGCCTGATTAACCTAAAACTGCGCGGCTTATATCTCCGCCCTAAAGGACGAAGCTTTACGCCGAAATTGGGTAAAGCACAGAAAAGTCGAAATCAAGCGTCATGGATTACTTAGCTTTGAGGGCAATTACGCGTTGGTTTGAACTCCCAACCCAAGCGCCTTTTTGCGTCACATGCAGTTTTTCGACGTAGGGACCGTCGACCAGAGTATCGAGATAGGCCATGATCGGCAGATCGACTACTTTTTCGTGACGACGCCCCGTCCAGAGCCAAATGGTTTTAGTGTCACCAAAGCGCTCACGAACAGCTTTGACAATACGCAGGATGTCCGGCTGATTTTCGGGCTCAAGTGGATCACCTCCCAAAAGACTCAAGCCTTCAATAAACGGTTCTTCAAGTGCTGTGAGAATCGTAGCAAGTGTTTCGTCCGTAAACGGCTTACCCGCACAAAAATCCCAACTTTCTTCGTTGAAACACCCAGGACAATGCAATGTGCAACCCGAACAAAAGAGGGATACGCGAACGCCTGGACCGTTCGCGGTATCACAGGTATTAAGCCCAATGTAGTTCATGATAAATTACATGCTACGGCGATTACGAATTTCAGCCATCTTGCCGTCATTCATGCGGGACATGCCGTTCACATTGGAGTAGCCCAAGTAACCGCACACACGAGAAATCACGGACAAGTTTTCGCTACCGCAGTGCGGGCACTTAAAGAGCACATTGGTGCTGTGCTGACCGCAATCACCACAATAGGCACTATCAAAGTTCACCCCCTGATAAAAGCCCTTCTTCATGCCACGTGCAATCACGGCCTTGACAGCCGCAAAGTTTTCAGGATTGTCTAAACGGACGTACTGAATGTGACCGCCTTCGCAAAGATGGAAGTCGATAAATTCACGATCCTGCTTTTCAAAGGGTGTGATGTCCTCCGTGACATTCACATGGAAAGAGTTCGTGAAGTACTCAGGGCTATAGTGTTCGGTGTGACGGAAGACGTTATCCACGCCTTCATCGGCACAGAAACGGTCATACTGACGCGCCTGGGTAGCACACAAAGATTCAGCAGGCGTGCCATAGATGGCGTAGAGATAACCGTCTTCTTCTTTGAAAGTCTGAAGCTTTTCTTTGAGGTGACGAAGAACAGACGCGGAGAACTCACCGCCCTCTTCAACTAAACGCTGACCACTCCAAAGATAAGTGGCTTCATCCAACGCCGTGATGCCAAAAGAGGCTGTCATATAGCGAACGAGGTCACCAACACGATCGTCCGGGCTCTTCGTGCCTTCATAGAAACCACCCTGCGTAAAGGCAAGCGGATTGCTCGAACACTTCTGATTGCGAATGATGTCATAGCGCTTCTTAAAGAACGCACGGATGAATTCCAAACGTTCGTCAAGGATACGCCAAAAGTCCGTACGCCACGAATCAGGATGCTGCAACTGAGCGAGCTTCAAGATGATCGGGAGGTTCAAGGACACTGCCCCGATATTGCAGCGACCAATCGTGATGGCTTCACCATCTTCATTTTGCCAAAGCGACAAGAAAGCGCGGCAACCCATCGGAGATGTGATCGCCCCATACTTCTGAAAGATTTCAGAAACGCTACCGTTTTCAGAAGACAAGCTCAAATAGTCAGGGTACATGCACTGAGCAGACGTCTTGACGGCTTCGTCAAGGAGTTCAGAGCTCGCCTTATCTTCAGCGATCTGCTTTTCGTCATAGAGGTACACCAACTTCGGGAAGACCACGGGCTTACCGTCCTTACCATGACCGTTACGACGTACTTGGAGCATGATGCTGCTAATCTTCATGAGCCAGTGACGTTCTTCTTCAGTGTACTTAACGGGATCCCACTGACCAAAAGTGATGGTTGTAAAGGCAAAGTCGCCACGTGAACACGGCACGGTGTTGAGCTTCAGTTCAAGTGACTGGAAACCCTGTTCAAGTTCACGCTCAACGTCACGAGCGGTCACTCGCGCAATGGTTTCAGCGTCAAGCCCCAAGTCAGCATACTTGTGACGAGCACTCGTCAAGCTCTTCATGACATAAGGCAAAAGCACCTTATCGAGTTCAGGCAACGTAAAGCCGCCAAACTGCTGAGCCGTCGCGACCAAAGTAATGTCACCAATCACCTGCAAAGCCGAGAGCACGGTCTTGGGTTCAGAATACTGTACATTTGACATTTCAAAGCCATCCTTGAGCACGTGGCCAATGTCAAAAAGACAGCAGTTGATACAACCCAAAATCATGTCGCGCAAGTCGTGGATATAGATGTCACCACGTTCGATCAAAGCCTTTTCTTTGCCAGAAAGATAGAACTGCTTATAAAGACTCTTCGTGAGATAACCCTTAATCAAAGAGCCCTTGGTACTCACAAGCGAACTATCGTAGTTCGCATTTTCACGGTCACCGAGACGCAAAACATCATCCGCATCCTGACGAAGCTGTTCAAACGTACGGGCGTACGTTGTCTTGTAGTAGCGATATTCAGCATAAGCTTCAGCGACTTGCTTATATTGCAAGAAAGAAAGCACTGCAATTACGAGCTCGTGCAATTCTGCAACGGTCACATCCGCACGATCACCAAGACGGGTACGCACTTCGGTCGCAATACAGCTAAGGCCATCATCATCGATCATCGTGTCACAACGAAATGCGGCCTTCTTAACCGCATCAATGATCTTTTCGTCGATGAACTCTTCGGCCGTATTGTCTTTCTTGATAACCTGCATGGTCCGTCCTTTGTGATGTCTCGAACACGTCACAAACGACGCATCCTATGAAAAAACAAATTGCCGCACGAGTGCGGCAGGGGTCTAATCTTATTGAAAAGTCTCAGGAAAAACAATAGCGTATAGAGGGATTACATCGTAAATCCTTAATGTCCAAGAGGTATAAACAAGCGCTCACTACCGCTTTAACGCATCAACTAACTTCCTAATCCAGCTTTACAAAACACTCATGTTCACGCAATTCAAACACCATTTTCATATTTAAATCCCGATCGAACCTGAGCTTTTTTGGGTCATATAATTTTTCTATCAGATCAATTAATTCTTTCAAAAATCATCCACTTCAATCAATAGATCGTGTAGACGTACCAACATAGCAACACAAAATATTGATACCCGCTCTCATAGTTCAAAACGCCTCTTTTTGGCTAAAATTAACGCATTCTCTGAATACTAACCATTTTAAGAAGGCCTTATAATGCCAAAAGACCCGACGTTCTAAAAGTGTCCTCAGAACGATCGGGTCTTTTGTTTGGGCGAGCTTGAATGCCGTCACTGAAATCTAAAATTTAAATGTCAGAGCGTGCTACGAAGAATTGCTTCGACATCCTCTGCTTCTAGTGTCATCAAGTGGCCCACAGGCCCTCGACGGCAACAGCGATGCGCTAAAGAATGCACTGGACAATCCTCTGCCCCTAATTCAGCCATTGTGATGGGCATATTGAGCGACTTGTAAAAAGCCACCAAAGCATCAATACCCGCTTGAGCCGCCTCACGATCGTCTATAGCCGTTACATCAAACACACGGCGCGCAAACATCGCAAATCGTTTGGGATGACGATCAGCCACATAACGCATCCAGGCCGGGATCACAACTGCCAGGCCAATCCCGTGTGTGATCGCGTCATTCCAACCCGAGATTTCATGCTCAATGGCGTGACACGCCCAGTCTTCAACACGGCCTAATCCAAAATAACCATTGTGTGCGAAACTACCAACAAGACCAATCTGACACCAGGCATCATAGTTCGTCGGGTCTTGATAAACCTGAGGACCAAAAGCGATGGCCGTACGCAAAGCGGCTTCCGCCTGCGCATCCACATAGTCTGTCTCGGTTGTGGCAGTAAAATAACGCTCCATAATATGGGACATCATATCGACCACACCAGCAGCGATCTGGTGTTTGGGAAGGGTCGTAAAAAGTTCTGGATTAACAATCGCGGCAGCCGGACGTAAACACTCCGCCCCAATCCCTGCCTTTGCCCCATGATGCGAAATCACACAACGAACCGACTGTTCTGAACCAGCCGCAGGAAGCGTCAACACAGCCAACACAGGTAAGGCTTTTTCTGGGGTCACATGACCATCAAAAAAGTCCCAACAGTCTCCGTCATATTCAAGCCCCAAGGCCACGGCTTTGGCCGTATCGATGACCGAACCGCCACCCACAGCGACCACGAGCCCCACACCTTGATCTCGCATCCAGTCAACCGTTTCACGAACGAAATTGAGGCGAGGATTAGGCTGTACGCCGCCTTTTTCAATCACGGTCATACCTACCGCTTCAAGGCTTTCGCGCACGCGACCTAAAAGCCCAGAGCGACATACCGATCCACCTCCATAGATCACCAAGACCTTACAAGTGCGTCCAACGGTCAGCGCAAGACGACCTGTTTCATTTTCAGCGCCACGTCCAAAGACGAGACGTACGGGATTATGGTAGGCAAAGTTCAGCATGTCTAAAGCCATCTTCGAGCCTTCACTTGCTACTCGAAGATTTTCAAAAAAATCAAAGTTAAAAATAGAAACGCCGGGAAGAGTTAAAAAAATCCCGGCGAGTTATTGCGCAGTTTAGCCTTTTAACATGGGCTTTGCATCTTAAAACCGCTTTTTGTTTCATTTCTACAGTTTGAAGCACTGCTAAATTTGAAATGAACGGCTCCATGCTAAGCGTACACAATGAGTCCGATGTCGTAAGGCAATCGCGACTCATTGTTTTCAGCAAAGATAAGTTAGAAAGCCTAAGCGCTTTAGAAGCTTAATGCTGTGTCAAACCTTTGATCCACATATAGGTCTTATTGAGGTCTTTCGTGAAGATACGATCTGTATCAACATATGAGACAACCTTACGATAATCCTCGAGGAAAGCCGCGGTACCATCGCCAAGTTTGCGACCTTCATGGCGCACTCTGATATCCATAGCCTGCGTCACGTGCAGAACTTCATAGGCATAGACCTCGGCTACGATATCGGAGATCTTTGAAAGACGGTCTGCGGTGACATTCACGTTAGAAAACGTCTCTTCGATGCCAATAGAGGTTGGAACGCCATAGCCCATGACACTATTGGTCAAAGCCATGCCTTCTGCATAAATCCCAGACATGGACTGCGCGATATTAGCAAATCCATCTCCCCCTTTGTTTTCTGGCGCTACAAGGTAAGTCGAAAGTTGAGTACGATGACCATCATCGAGCTGCGTCGTTCGCCAAGCCGATGCATGCATGATCTGTCCCATCGCGCGAGTTAATGTTTCGAGTCGTATTGCCAATTGGGTATTGTCGAAGTTGGCGCAAGAGTTAACAAACGCTTTGTCGTTACCAGCTTGATTTTCAAGTACAACAGGCATCTTGCTATACCAAAGATCCGTACGAGGATTGGTATTGACTATCGGATTATCTGAAGCATGGTTGATGGCCTGACCAATCACCTCCTTGGCCATGTCGAGTTCGTTTTTCGCAACAGCTAAGATATAGCCAGCAGAACGGAAAGAAAGTGGATCCTGAAGATAGCGCTTCGCATCCTTCTGCCAAAGATAAGAACCTTTGAGATTCTTAAGAACCAACTCGCTCACCTCATGTTGCTTAGGCCATCCCTTCGTTTCGACTGTATGCCAAAGAAACGGCGTGACATTACCATTCAAGGCTTCCAGAGAAGAAGCAATTAAAATCGGTGAAAAATTGATAACCTTTTCGGCTTTCTTCACCGCATCAATAGCCTGAGCTTCGGCGACATTAGAATTCGAGAGAATTGATATGCCATCAAGACCAAACGGATGGAAATCCTTGAGTTTAAGAGCCTTACGAACTTCAGAAGCAGGACGGCGTTCACCCTTCCACATTACATCCCACTCTCCCATCAACGCGAGACCGATGTGCGTTGCCATAGAGAGGTCATTGGCACCTTCAGAGCCACGAGAAGGAATGAGTGGAGTAACGTCGTTATTAATGTACTCCATGAATGCGCGAGCGGCGTCCTCACTCATAGCTGTATAGCCAGTAGCCATCTGATTTACTCGAATGACCATAGCCATCTTAGCAATGTGAGCAGGAAAATATGGTTCAAAACCAGCTGCCTGAATACGCATCTGGCGTTCATTGAATCGAATCGTTGCAGATCGATTGGGCTCGTCTTCAACACCGTTACCCGTCACTCTCTTTTCTTTCAATGCACCGTAGTTGACTGTCAATCCGTAGATATCACGACCGTCTTCTGCTGCTGTAATTGGTGCACGGTAACCAGCCTTAAGACGCGCAAAACCATCCTTCGAAATAGACACAGTCTCGCCCGGTTTCGAAATTTCCCAAAGCTGATCAACAGTAAGTGTACGACCATCAAGTACATGATTAGCTGCACAAGCGGTAAACGACAAGCCTGCACAAATCATGGCAGTGATGATTTTTTTCATAAAAAGTCCTGTGAATAGAAGTGTACTTTTGGTGTACTCTTGAAGTATATGAGAGGTATTTGATAGTGTTCCTGGCACCGCGAGGGTCGGTGCCAAGAATCTTATTTATGAAATCGACTTACGCGATTATTTGAAATTGCTCCATTTGACCACATGACAGTCGTTACAGAGCGCGCGTGAAGCCTTATGTTCGCTATGACACGTTGAACAGTCGAGCGTTGCTCCGTAATGGGCGGAGGCATGTGGTTTTTTATCGAACTTGTTAGGCTTTGTCGGGATCTGGTCCATCGTGCCATGGCAAGCGATACAACCATCACTTGTCGCTGGACGTTCAGTCGGGACAGCCACACCGTGACAGGTATCACACTTCATCATCGTACCCACCAACTTGGCATGGTGATCCTTGAAAGGCATCCCATTGACATCGGCAGACGTCGCGTAAGCAGCCGTTAAGGAGAGCAAGATCCCTAAAAGGAGAGATTTTTTCATTTTTTGTCCTTTTTAAATTATCGACGACGGGCAGCGGCACTGTGACCAGCAATTTGACCAAAAACAAGACCGTCTACAGAAGAGCAACCGCCAAGTCGATCCATGCCGTGTGTACCTCCCGTAACTTCACCAGCAGCGTAAAGACCCAAAATCGGTTTAAGCGTTCGGAAGTCGACTACTTCGGCGTTTGGCGTAATGGAGACTCCCCCCATACAGTAGTGGAGCTTCGGAGAAAGTCGCATGGAGTAGAAGGGGGCTTTCAACACCGTTTTTGTATCAAGCGGCTTCTTGAAAGGATCTTCCTTCTTTCCTGCGACAATAGCGTTCCATTCATCGATCTGAGCCTGGAGCGCCTTGATGTCTGTTACTCCATGAAGCTTGCAAAGCTCTTCTAGCGTTTCACTCTTCTTAACCGTACCCTCACGATAAGCAGCCTTAAAACCTTCAGCATGTGACGTCGTTTCTTCAGAGCAGAACGTAAACGGGTAGTTTGGCTTTTCAGCACTACCTTTAGCGAGTACAGCGAGTTGAGCATCGGCACGAGTTCGACGGTCCGCAAGTTCATTCATGAAACGCTTACCAGTGGTGGGATCGATAGCAACGCCTTCACCAAAAGCATAGTCGGCAAAGAAACTGCCAGGTCCTGCCCCCTTTTCGTCTGGAGAAGCCCAAGGTCCGAGTTGGAACATATCGAGCATAACGGGCAATGCGCCATTACCGAGCAACGTCTTAATCATCGTGGCTGTAGCACCCGGTTGGGACGTGCATTCGAGATCCTTGTAAGCAGGCATCGTCGCCGTCACAAATTCGCGATCCTGCCCCCAGCCGCCCGAGGCAACGATAACGCCGAGTCGAGCGCGCAAAGACTTCATGCCACGGTCTGTATCATCGTGCCAGTCATAGCCGACACGTACATTGACACCTTTAACTTCGTTCCCTTCTCGTACAATTTCCTCAACGCAAACGCGATTACGAAATTCGATGCCGTGACTCTTAAGCCAATTGTGCATCGGCACCACCACACCGCCACCCGAGGCATTGGTCGGTAAATGAGCTCGAGGGGCACTGTGACCACCCAATCGAATGACTTTATCCATGAACTGAACACCACACTCCTTGAGCATCGGGAAGGCTGTATGCGCCTTCTCGGCTAAGGTACGACAGAGTTCCGGATGGTTGAAGCCGCGACCAGCCTTGATCATGTCCTGAACCATCAACTTTGGATCGTCCTTAATCCCCTTGGATTTCTGCAGATCCGTCATCGGCATACACATCAGACCACCGCAAAGTGCTGAGTTACCACCAAAGGCTTCCATCTTTTCCAGAACCACGATCTTTTGAACGCCATCCTTAAGAGCAGCGTAAGCAGCGGAAAGACCAGCAAACCCAGAGCCGACGATGATGATGTCAAATTCTTCGTCCCAAGAATTAACCTCATTAGCACGCGGCCGTGCGACGGCCGTCGAAAGACTGGCTGCAAGCGCAGTACCAAAAGCACCGCCGATCAATCGACGGCGAGTTGCGGAATGAACACTGTTCATGAAGTATCTCCTGTTAATGTAATAAGTCTTTTATTTGACCATTAGGTGAAACAATTGTATACAGCACTTCACTGTTAGACCATTAGTACAAACTCTTATGCTTTTCTTAATGAGTTTTAGACTTTTCGACTTTTTTTGACTCTTCGCTGTAGAATTACTAATTCCACTAATCCAGCGCGTTACGTGCCAAGGCAGTTACGCTGACCATAAAAAAAATGGAACGAGGTCCTCAGAAGTGAAACTGGAAGAAAAAAAGATAGAACTGAAACGAGGACGTCCTAGAACGACCAATGTCCTAGGTTCGAATACGAAAGAAAAGGTTCTTGAAAGCTATCGAACTTTAATAAGGGAACGCCGTACCGCTGATGTGTCTCTAGATGACATCTGCCGCCATGCAGACGTTAAGAAGGGATCCCTCCTCTATCATTTCGGCAGTAAGGAGGGGATTCAGAAGATTATCGTCGAACGCTATATCAACCATCTTGAATCGTGCTATCAAGCGGGTATACACACTGCAAAAATGAAGTGGCCGCACCATTCACCAGCGGTTGCGGGCTTTGTAGAATGGTTTCGCACCTACTCACAGGTAAAAGATCCAACCTATTCTGAATACGGCTTGGCTGTACTCTCACTCACCGCTGGTAATGAAGCCTTGATTGCCCCTATTAACCAATGGTACGAATCGGTATTCTCACGAATACGTGCTGAATCTGAAGGCAACCATCAAGCACTCGTTGCTGTCCTTGCGTTGGAAGGGTTGTTCTTTTTAGGTCACTTTCGGGTCAGAGTACTCGCATCTGACGAATTGAATGCCGTGCTAGATGACCTTTTGGCTTTGTCAATACGTCATTGACGTTCTCTCCGTCGTGAACGGCGGAGATTCGGCTCCTAAAACAATTCGCGGCGTTCCTCTCGAAAAACGGGCTCTGAGGTACGCCTTCAATCAGGAGTCTCTTGGCAACTTTGAACTAAAAGGGATCCTGAGATGCCAGATACTGGATGTAAACGTTAGTAGCTATCACAGCTAGGTAAAACGCAAAATCACACCCTCGTACAAAAAAATCGTATCTTCAGAAACGTTACTAGGGCAAGCAAAGATCATCCGAGAAGAGATGGGACATACGGCAGCTTATCGTCAAATACATGCTTTGATACAGCACCGTGGGATGAAAGTTAGTGTCAAACGTTTGCGCGATGTCCTACAGTTTAATGGCATCATTGGTTACCGCTAATTAAGCGCACCGTAAAGACCACTGATAGTAATCACACTATGCTTGTGTATCCCAATCTCTTGAAACGGGATTTTGCTCCTGGCGTTCTGAATCGAGCTTGGGTAAGCAATATTACATACTTGCAAACACCAGATGGAAGGGTGTTTCTTGTTACAGTTATAGATCTTGGTAGCCGTCAAATATTGGGATGGGCTATAACTGTATCGTTTGTTTTGAAAGCGCTTAACATGGCCGTAGAAACACGTAGTGAGGAGGTAGTGGTTGGAACCATTTGCATTACTCAGTATTGCTCTCGTCGCTTCCAAACACACCTCAGGGAGCTTGATATGCTATGTTCAATGAGCGACGGACAGTATTGGGATAACGCGCCAGGTGAGGCTATATAAGGTTCTTTGAAGTGTAAAACTCTCATTGGCAGAAAACGGTTTGACAGCTATGCGGATGCTGTGGAAACCGTCATCAACTGGATCAATATCTATAACCACACTCGATCATTAACATGATAAGCCCTCTTGACTATGAAACACAGCTACACACCCATGCTCAAGCAGTGACCTTATCAATCGACAATCATCAGATCCAAATATTGAACCATACCCAGGTCATATCGTGAAAATTCAGGTTATGCCTTCATGCGACGACGACGCGTATCAAAGAGGCACACGGCCGCAGCCGCCCCTACATTCAAACTTTCGCAAGCGGCTTCAATCGGAATATAAAAACGACGGTCAGAGACTGTCAAGCCTGCTTCAGAGACCCCCGGCCCCTCAGCCCCCATCAGCCACGTCACAGGTCCTTGAGTATAGTGATCATCTGCGGCAAAGAGATCTTCGCCGCCACGTGCATCAGCCGCATAAATATGCCCCTGATATGCGTCACGAAAAGCCTGAGGCGTAATCCCTTCGACAAACTTCGCGCCAAAATGCGCCCCCATAGCCGCTCGCATCACCTTCGGGGTCCAAAGAATGGCGGTTGATGGGCTTGCTGCAATCACACGCACGCCAGCAGCCACCGCCGTACGAATGAGTGTGCCCGCGTTACCCGCGTCTTGCACTCCGTCTAAATAAAGGACATCGGCCTGCGCCCAGTCAGAAACTTCAGCGCGCTTTGGCACACTCACTTCGCACATCACGCCAACGCCATGTTCAACGGGCGAGAGTTGGTCATAAAGCGAAGACGACAAAGCATAGCACTTTGCGCCCTTGTTGAGGACACACTGATAAGCCAACTCACGCGCTTCTGAAGTGGCTCGTTGATCGTCAATCAGTACCGCGGTCACACTCGCGTCAGCCCCCAAGACGACTTCACAAAGGTGAATCCCTTCGAGTAAGGTTGCCCCTTCTTTTTTGACCGCACGTGCCTCATGGGCTAATTTCTTCCAACGTTTAAAACGCGCATTTGCTTCACTTTCAATCAAAATCTCTGTCATGATTGATCCTTCTTAACCATCGACTTGACGGGTTCAAATGTTCGACGATGTTCGGGGGTAATACCTAAAGTATGAATTGCTTCAATATGTTGAGCCGTACCATAGCCCGCATGCTTAGCAAAGCCGTAGCCTGGATATACCGCGTCAAGTGCCACCATCTTGGCATCTCGCGCCGTTTTAGCCAAAATCGAAGCCGCCGCGATAGCAGCGACTTTGGCATCCCCCTTAACGACCGCCGAAGCAGGCGCTGGTAGATTTTTAGGGATACGGTTGCCATCCACCAAGATGAGCTCGGGCTTGATTGACAAGCCCTCAACAGCACGCGTCATAGCAAGCATCGTCGCTTGCAAAATATTGAGTGAGTCAATTTCGTGCACATCTGCCCAAGCAATGCACCAGGCCAAAGCACGCGCTTTGATGAGGGGCGCTAAGGCTTCACGCTTTTTGGCGGTGAGCTTTTTGGAGTCATTCAAGCCTTCAATCGGTTGATTCGGATCCAAAATCACCGCGGCCACACAAACGGGTCCTGCGAGCGGTCCACGTCCCGCCTCATCGACGCCAGCCACTAACTCGGTTGCCCACAAAGGATCATCAGAGCCGAAAAGATTCGGTAAATCCATGCTTGGCAACAGCTCTGAATTGGCTTCACCCTTTTTTGCTCGTGCCATGTTGTTCCTAAGAAAAAAGCGCTTCGCAGGTTTAAACCGGATCGAAGCGCCGCGATTAGTTTGTTACGCCTGTCGTTTTAGTGACGTGCCATACCTACAATCACGTCGGCTGCCAAATTCGCAGTATCAGCACGCAAGCTTTCATGCATCGCACTAAAGCGCTCCACAAGCATCTTACGTCGTACTTCATTATTGATTGCATCTTCTAGCGCGTGTGAAATCGCATCAGGCTCACAGAAATACTGTAAGAATTCAGGCACCACGTTTTCGCCTAACAAAATGTTGGGTAACGAGACGCAATGAATCAAAGCTTTCTTTTGCATGATCATGCCAGTAATAGCCGGCATCTTGTAACCCACCACCATGGGCTTTTTAAAAAGCGCACACTCAAGTGCCGCCGTGCCAGAAGCCACCAATACTGCATCAGCCGCTTCCATCGTACGATGGCTTTCGCCCACCACAACCTGCATCGCTTGAGCTAGACGCGGGTAGAGACTTGCCACACAAAGAATATTACTGCGTGCCTGTTCGTCAATCGCAGGAATCAACACGTGCGCATCGCCCTGACGTTGAAGCAAGCGTTCCACCGCTTCAAAGAAAACCGGACCACAACCTTTGACTTCATCCACGCGAGAGCCAGGCATCACCGTAATCACAGGCAATCCGTCATCGGGCAAGCCAAAGTGTTGCCGTGCGCCCATCGTATCGGGTTCCATCGGAATAATGCCCGCTAAAGGATGACCCACAAAGGTAGCCGGGATCCCGGCCTTGCGATAAATCTCTTCTTCAAACGGAAAGACCAATAACATATGGTCAACCGCACGACGAATGTTTTGAATGCGCTCAGGCCGCCATGCCCAAATCGATGGACTGACAAAATGTACCGTCGGAATACCACGACGACGCAACTTTTCTTCAACGCTCAAATTAAAGTCAGGGGCATCCACGCCTACGAAGACCTGAGGCATCGAGTCACCAAAGCGTGTGATCAAATCCTTGCGAAAGCTTAAAAGTCGTGGCAAATGCGTGAGCACTTCAATATAGCCACGCACCGACAGCTCACGCACGTCATACCACGCACGGAAACCCACTGCGCGCATCTTATCGCCACCAACGCCATACTGTGGAGCCCCGTCCATACGCTTAGCGACTTCGGGAATCACTAGACTCGCAATAAAGTCACCACTCGCTTCGCCAGCGAGCCAAATCGCGCCATTACGTTCCAAGGTCGGAATGCAAGACTGAATACCCATGAATATGCCTCAACCGTCGAATGAATTAGCGAATCACACCGCGGGGACTATTGCCCACAAAGTCTCTGAAGTGTTCAAGTAAGGGCTTAGCCTCCGGGAACTCTGCTTCGAGCGTTGCAATCTTTTCTAGTGCTTCCTTCACGATCAAGCCTTCGCGATAGAGCAAACGATAAGCTTGATGTAAGCCACGCACCTGATCGCTCGTATAACCAAAGCGACGAAGACCCACAGAGTTCAAGCCATGGGGAGCTGCCGGATTACCCGAGCAAATCACATAAGGCGGCACATCACGAAGCGCCGCAGAAGCGCCACCCACCATCGAATGCGCACCAATACGCACGAACTGATGAACGCCCGTTTGACCACCAATAATGGCCCAGTCTTCAACCGTCACGTGCCCTGCTAAGGCTACGTTATTAGCAATGATCGTATGATCACCCACACGGCAGTCATGCGCTACATGGACGTTAGCCATCAAAAGATTGTCGCTACCCACGCGCGTAATGCCTTCATCTTGCACTGTTCCAATCGAAAGCGTGCAATTTTCACGAATGACGTTATTGTCACCCACGATCAATAAGGTATCTTCACCTGCGTACTTCTTGTCTTGCGGATTGCAACCAATCGAAGCCCCAGCGTAAATCACATTACCACTGCCGATCGTCGTACGACCTTCTACACAAACGTGGCTACGCAGATGGGTACCAGCCCCAATACGCACCTTTGGTCCCACTAAACAGAAGGGACCAACGATGACATCATCGGCCAACACGGCTTCTGGATGAACAATGGAGGACGGGTGAATTTGCGCCATGACGAATCCTGTCTAAAGTATTTTTATTGTGTACGTGAGTTGGGGGTTCTTTCACGCTAACGATACCCTCATTAAAGGCATCCCAATCTGTTAATTATAGAGAAGTCTACCTAGCACGTTTCCAAATTCTCGATCATTCACAGAGCTATTTAACAAATCATGTCGTACGCTCTCGCGTGGAACGACAAAAAGCAAAAAATGGACATGAGGACAAATCCGTTCTCACCCTCTATGATGAAAAGGAGGGGACTCGGTACGCACCTAGACCGCGTACGTTTTTTTGCTAAAACGTTAGTACGCTAAGAGCGTCAAAAAATTGCGGCAAGGTTTTATCGCACCCCATATTGCTCTCCCGCGTCAGACAACTTCGTTGTCTGCGCGGTGTAGGCGCGTGAAAAAATGAGTGCTCGTATCCAATCGAGCATCATCAATTTTCGATACCCTCATTAAAGGCATCCCAATCTGTTAATTATAGAGAAGTCTACCTAGCACGTTTCCAAATTCTCGATCATTCACAGAGCTATTTAACAAATCATGTCGTACGCTCTCGCGTGGAACGACAAAAAGCAAAAAATGGACATGAGGACAAATCCGTTCTCACCCTCTATGATGAAAAGGAGG
>JAHHRH010000032.1 GCA_020025915.1 Sutterella sp. | reverse complement strand
CTTTGACATACAAACTATCCCCAGAGAGGTGTCTCACTTTCTGGGGATAGTTCAGACTTTGATGGTGGCTTTATTTGCGATCGTAGAACCCTGAAAGCGTGACTTGTGGCTCTATGGTGAGTTGGTCTAACTGTGGTTTAAAGACTTGCCGTAGCTCTGCTTTGAGCACTTCTAAAGACTCTAGCCCCTCTCCCTTGATCGAACTTTCTTCGATATGTAAGGTCGGATGCACGCCATCCGGGAATCGCAATCTAAATCGCAACGTACAGTACTCAGGATGTGTGGCAATCCAATGTTCAACGTCTGCTACGAGTTTCAATTGTGCTTGCGTTGGACAAACCCCATAAGGGAATCGGGTGAGAAGACACGGTCTTGCTGCTTGATCAGGCGCTTCAAAACCTAAGAGACGTCCTAAACGTCGAATTTCGTCTTTAGTGATGCCACTTTCAGCCAACGGCGAATGAATCCCTAATTCTTCAAGCACTTTACGCCCAGGCCGATAGAGCAAACCATCGGACGCATTAGTGCCGTCTGAGAGTGGATAGCCCTTTGCCGCCTTAAGTAGCGCTTCAAAGAGATACTTCTTACAGACATAACACCGTGCACGGCCGGCCGTCACCAACGTTTTGAGGTTCGTGGTGTCAACATGAATGACTTCGATCGGTAATGCCATCGATTGCGCATAGAACAAAGCTTCAGCTGTATCACTGGGTGCGATATGCGCTCCCGTAATATGCAGTAGATTCACGCTAAATCCTAGACGCTTTGCGGCAAATGCAAGAAAACGGCTATCTAACCCACCCGAATAGGCAAGCGTCACCACGCTGTCTTTCGAGGCACGCATGAGGGACGTTTTAAGCGCAGGTGGCAGTTGGTCAGGAGTATCGATCAATGTGGTCGCCATTATTGTCACTCGTCGTAGATGCTTAACATCTCAGCTTTCAAGCGGCATGGGTTTGCCAAACGCAAAGAGCGTTCCGTTAGCTACGCCTTCAAAAACATTCGGCGTAAAGACAGTGGCACACTCCGTGATCGTCATGGTCGGCCAACCACCAAAGGTGGCACCTAGCCCAATCAAGACCGCTAAGCCAGTTGGCGTGACGGGTTCATCTTCACCCGACCAAGCACGAACAGCTACGTTTTCCATCATGGCAAACATGGCTGGTGCCGGGTAGGGCACCACACCGTGCGCACACTTGACGGTGCCGTCCGTTAAAGGAATCGGGCTCGCCACCAACTGTTGGGGCTCAATGGTGGTCATAAAGTCAGCAATCAAACCAATGGCAAGAATGTTTGCCATACGACCTACTTCATGAAAATGAATGTGGTCAACAGTTGTACCGTGCACACGGGCTTCGGCCTCAGAGAGCACCTGCCAAATGGCCAAGGCCTTCGATTTAGCTGCATTAGACAAAAGACTTTCGTCATAAAGACGACGAATGTCAGCGGGCGTACGATGAGCATGCTCATGAGGCGTGATGATTTGAAGGGTATAACCTAAAATGCCATTCACGCTACGCGGCCCAAACGCGATATGCGCATCAATCGTAGGAAAAAGCCGCCGCATATAGCTTTCAGCGGTACCCGCGGTTTGTCCGGTGAGGGCTAAGAGCCCAGCTAAAAAGCTATTGGCATTAAAGCCTGCATGAATGCGAACCGTTAAAATCGGATGACCAAAGAGATCGGACATAAAGGATCCTTTATCGATAAGTTGTCTTTGTAGCGTCGTTGAAACGACCTACTCAACGCGCGACGCTTTCAAGTAAACGTAAGACGCGCGCAGCAGCACAGGCGGCTCCATAACCGTTGTCAATATTCATGACGGCAACGCCAGGTGCGCAAGACGCTAGACAACTCGAGAGTGCAGCGTGTCCCCCTGTGGCTATGCCATAACCCACAGAGGTTGGCACCGCAAAGAGGGGTTTAGAGGTGAGTCCCCCCATGACGCTCACAAGCGCCGCATCGAGCCCCGCAACGACAACCACGACGTCTGCTTCATTAATTTGGTCTTTGGCGGCTTCAATTCGCCAGAGACCAGCCACGCCACAGTCTTCAAAAAGGCGAACTGTCCAACCAAGATATTCGAGCGTACGGCGTACTTCGTGGGTCACAAAACCGTCCGCGGTACCCGCCGACACGATCGCGACAGATCCAAAAGAGTGCTTGGGATAGGTGTGATGCCAGGCAGTACGCGATAAGGGATCGTAGTCATATGTGGTACGAAGGTTGCTTGGCAACGCTTCAAAGCGATCACGGGTGAGACGCGTAAAAAGAATAGGCTTTTCGTCGTCAGACGCAAAACGCGTTAAAAGCGTCAAAAGCGCTTCGTCAGATTTACCTTCACAAAAGACAGCTTCAGGTAACCCAATACGGGTATCGCGTTCTATATCAAAACGAATGGCATCAGACATGAGTGGGTGCCTTTAAATAGAGAAACACCTGCTTCGTGGGGCAGGTCTTTAAGCCTAAGAGGCGAAGCAGGTGTTATGGGGTTAAGAGGGCGCGAGATTATTCAACACGCGGCACCGTGAGGCTACCTTCAGGCATGAGAATCATGTCTGGCGTTTCGCCCACGTATTGCTTGGCGATCTCAAGCGCTTCTTCAACCGTATCGACCGCGGCCGTAAAGAGCATGTCTTTGGCAAGCTGACGGTCTAGGCTTGTCACCAGAATATAGTGAGCCTTCGAGATCGGACGCGTAATGGCATAGGCCTTATTGGCACCAATCCTAAAGTTTGCTTCAAGTTCCGCCTTAATGCGTTCAGGGGTCTTCAAGCGACGGAAGGTTTCTTCAAGCACAGCAGAACCAGAACCTTCTTCACAGTCAGCCAAAAGAATCACGACGCCACCCTTACGCACGGCGCAGGCGGCATTATCCATCGTCTTTTGCATCTGATAGACGTTGATATCTTTGGGGAAGCCGCCGCAAGATGCAATCACGAGATCCGCTTCTTTGGGGATCACGCAACCATAGACTTGGTCCACAAACTTGCACGCTTCTTTGTGGGCAGCAATATAGTCACCCGCAAACATACGAAGGAATTGATGCTTGGCGTTCAGAATGGCATTGAATAAGAAGAGAGAGCGACCCTTAGCAAAGAGCGCCACACCTTCCATCTGGTCTTCATAGCAGGGGTTGCCAGTCGTGCGACCAAGGCCCGCATTTTCGTCAAGCATGAAGCTATGGTTGACGCGTACGGTTTCCATGGCAGCGCAACCCGGCAAAATGGCCTTACGACCACCGCCATAGCCCGAGAAGTAGTGATGCACGATCGTGCCCGTAAGAATCACGTGGTCAACGTTACAGAGCTCTTTATGAATATGCACGGGCGTACCACGAGAGGTGGTGCCAAAGTATTCAAAGTCTCCAGCGTTATTACAAAGGCTATTGAACATCTTGAGGCGGCTTGCGACATCGGCGCCCACGCCTTCAACCATTTCTTCGTGCGTCATGGCGCGATGCGTCCCTAAGGCAAAGACGATCTTCATGTCTTCGTCTTTGACCCCTAAGCGGTTGAGTTCATTCACCATTACGGGCATGAAGTCAAAGCTATTGGCGACGCGCGTCGGATCATTACAAATAAAGGCGACCGTGTCGCCTGGCTTCACAATCTCTTCAATCGAGGGGCATCCAATAGGATGACGAATGGCTTCTAAGACGCTCACTTCAACATCTTCCATCGGTTCGAATGTTTCAGTACGGACTTCTTTGAGCACACGGTCCGTATCAACAGAAAACGTTTTACGACCACGCCCATAGGCGTAGTCAAAAGTCTGCATAGGCATTCAAGGGTCTCCTTTTTTAATTGGGCTGGCAAGGCCTGATGGTCTTCAGGCGTGATTGGTCTTCTTTGCCTTGATGTCATTATACGGAGAGAAGCACTTTTGGCACGAAACATTCGATTTAAAAGCCGTCTGCGTCAATGGTTTGCACCTTGCTTACATGTGTTTTGCTTGAGTATGGGCGTTAAAATGATTTTTTTAAGTGAAAACCTTCTCGTTCAGGCAAAAAACTCACCTTGTCATCAAATTGTCATATAACCGTAATAAACGCGTCACAACGTCCCCTCACAATGACAACCGCTGACATATTTGGACACGTTTTGTCATGGACCAGTATTACATTATTCTTCTTGCCTTTTTGGGCGTTATCGCGATCTTTGACCTCTTCGTAGGGGTGAGTAATGACGCGGTCAATTTTTTGAATTCGGCACTCGGTTGTCGAATCACGTCTTTCCGCACAACGCTCTGGGTTGCGAGTCTTGGGGTGCTTGCGGGCGCAACATTTTCGTCAGGGATGATGGAAATTGCACGCTCTGGGGTATTCCATCCACAGCTCTTTACGTTTAGCGAACTTATGATCATCTTCTTTGCGGTGATGGTTGCTGACGTGATTCTGCTCGATGCTTTTAATTCTTTAGGTCTTCCGACCTCAACCACAGTTTCGATTGTGTTCGAACTCTTGGGCAGTGCCTTTGCTGCTGCGCTTTTTAAGCTGATCGACGCAGGTCTTCCGATCACGGACGTTGCTAATTACATCAATAGCAGTAAGTCCCTGGGGATTATTTCGGGCATTTTGATTTCTGTGGTCGTCGCTTTCATTTCGGGCGCTGTGGTGCAGTATCTCGCTCGTTTGGTTTTCACGTTCCACTTTGAAAATGCCTATCGTCGTATTGGTGCTATTTTTGGTGCTTTGGCGATCACGGCCATTATCTACTTCCTTATCATGAAGGGCGCTAAGGGCGCGAGCTTCATGCGTCCGGAATGGTTGAGCTGGATGAAGGACAACACGGCTTCGATCGTCTTCACGCTCTTTGCGATGTTTACGGTTATCTTCCAAATTCTCATCGTGACCTTCCGTGTCAACATCTTCAAGATCGTCATTCTTGCCGGTACATTCTCCTTGGCTTTTGCCTTTGCTGGTAACGACTTGGTGAACTTCGTGGGTGTGCCTTTGGCTGCTTGGGATAGCTTCCAGGCTTGGCAGGCTTCTGGCGTAGCTGATACTGAATTCATGATGGGTGGTCTTTTGAAGCCCGCAACTGCACCAACAGCTTTCTTGCTTTTAGCTGGGTTTGTGATGGTTTTGACCTTGTGGTTCTCTAAGAAAGCCCATCGTGTTATTCAGACCTCGATCAATTTGTCATCGAGCCAGTCAAGTGGCCAGGAGCAGTTTGATGCGACGACGGCAGGCCGCATGATTGTGCGTGCTTCGATGAGTGTGGGTAATGTGATCCATCAAATCGTGCCGATTCCGATTCAGCGTGGTATCCAAAAGCGTTTTGAACCGTTGCCGGTGGTGAAGGGTGAAATCCCGCTCCCGTTTGACTACGTGCGTGCGTCTATTAACTTGATGGTCTCTGCCATTCTGATTGCGTCTGCGACGAGCTTGAAGCTGCCGCTTTCGACTACCTATGTGACCTTCATGGTGGCCATGGGTTCGAGTTTTGCCGACGGCGCTTGGGATCGTGAGTCTGCTGTCTATCGTATCTCCGGCGTCTTGACGGTGATTAGCGGCTGGTTCTTGACAGCTGTCTCTGCGAGTACGCTCGCTGCTATCGTGGCCTTTGGTGTCTTTTTGGGTGGTGAAGTCGCAGCGATCATCTTGGGTTGCGGTGCGGTCTTTATGTTGGTGCGCTCTAACTTTAAGCCCCGTCAAGAAGATGAAGTTGAAGCCAAAGAAGCGCGTCATGCTTATAACGCAGCTGGTGTGAAGGCCATCTTGGCGGATACTCACGAAAAGAGCCTAGCGAAGTCGCTCACGCTCTTGACGAAGATTCTCGAAGGTTTTACGGCGGATGCTCAGCGCGACTTGACGCGTGTACGTAACGAAGCGGGTGATTTGCATGAGGAAGCTATCGAAGCGCGTCAGCTTTACTACCGTATGGTGGCAAGCGACAGCCAGCCGCAGAAGGTCGACTTTGATGCTCGCTATCTCTACCTGCGTGCAACGACCAATACGCGAGAAGTTGCGCGTGCAGTTCAAAACCTTGCCCGCTTAGCGTGTGAACATGTGGCCAACCGTCACCGCATTTCGACGGGTAGCTTGTCGCGCGATATTGCCACCCTTGTGCTAGATATCAAGCGTTTGACGAAGGTCGCTGATAGTAAGGCTGATGTGATGGCGCTTCGCCTTGAAGCTCATGGCATTATCGATCGAATCGAAACTTTGCAGCATCGTTTGATGGAGATGCAACCGCAAGAAAAGATGACCATTCGTTCGTGCGAATTCTACTTGTCGTATTTGCTCGTGGTTCGCGAATTGGTTAATCACTACGAAATTGCCTCGTTGCTTGAAGAACGGATCGAGCAATTGGCAAGTAAACCGCAATCGGCATAGTCGAGGGCTTTGTGAGGATCGAGGTCTGCCTTAAGACCTCACTTGGGACTCTTTCGAGGGTCCCTTTTTTAATTTTTGGTTGTCTTTGAAAGGATTGATTGTGTGGTGATGCGAAATAGATGGTTCGACTACAGGATATATTGGTTTTGGGTAAACCCTTGGGTCACTGGGAATAGCCCGTAATCTTATTTTCATTTGTTGCGGATTTGACTACACTCACGATGGATTTAAATGTTGGCGCTTCAGGACCAAATCACGCGTCAACCTTAGAGGAGTAGAGAGATGAATCTCAAGATGAAATTTGCAGCTGTAGCCATTGGTGCCGCGCTTGGTTCCCTCGCTTTTAATGCATCCGCTTGCTCGACCGTGATCGTCGGTAAAGATGCTTCCGCGACGGGTAACATCATCATTGGGCATAACGAAGACAATGGTGGTCGTATTCTCGCGACGCAGTACTATGTGCCGGCTGCCACCCATAAGAAGGGTGAAATGATCAAGTTTGAAGAAGCGGCTGCTTCCATTCCTCAGGTTGAAAAGACCTTTGCCTTCTACTGGGCACAGACCTATGACCCGACGGGTGCCTCTTTCTCTGACGGCTTCGTGAACGAAAACGGTGTGACGATTGCCACGAATGCTTGCACGGGTATCTATGAAGACGACATCATGCCTACGAAGGACGGTGGTATCGGTTACGGTATCCGTCGCTTGATGGCTGAACGCGCAACGAGCGCTCGTCACGCAGTCGATATCGCGATTGACCTCTTAAGTACCTATGGCTACTTCTCTGAAGGTCGTACCTACACGATCGCTGACGCGAAGGAAGCTTGGCAGCTCGCCATCCACCAGGGCAATACCTGGGTCGCTCGCCGCGTCAAGGATAATGAAGTGGTTTATATTCCGAACAACTTCATGATGGATAAAGTTGATGCCACCGACACTGAAAACGTGATCGTGGCTCCGGGCATGATCGAACGCGCCATCAAGAATGGTCGCTACAAACCCGCCAAGGAAGGTGTCTACTCTGACTTCAACTACCGCGTTGCCGTCGCGCCTGCTCACCGTCGTTCTGCCGATTACAACTACTCTCGTAATAATCTCGCTTGGAACAAGATCATCGGCGAAAACATTACCGATGCTGAAAAGTTCCCGTATTCTGCTACACCCACGAAGAAGTTCGGTGTTGAAGATGTGAAGGATCTCCTCCGTACGCATGAAGCCGACATCGAAAAGCAGGATAAGCAGTGGCTCCATACGAATAGTCTCGGTATCTGCCGCGCCACGACGCATGAATCCGTCGTCTTTGAAATGAACGCCAATCCGCTTCTAATTACGGGTTATCGTGCCATGGCTCGTCCGTGCGAAACGCCGTACGTGCCGTTCTTCCCGCTTGCTCGCCCGGCTGAAGGTACGAGCTTCATGGATCCGGCTACGGCCACGGCTGAACACTTCAAGGGTACGCCGGAACGCTTTAGCTATCGTTCCGATTGGCCTGTCTTTGATTTCGTGAAGGTGGCTAACGTTCATGAATTCCAGCGTCAGGACCAAAAGGATAACAAGGCATTCGTCGCCAAGATCGAAAAAGAACTGACGAAGGATATGCCGGCGGTCGCTGCTCACGCTCAGATGCTATTGAAGGTCTCTGAAGCCAAGGCTGTCGAATACATGCACGCTTACAACGTCCGTACGTTCAATGAAGCGCACGCTGCCATGCTAGATCGCCTAGCTGATGTCGCTCCGCACACCATGACTGTGATGGCTGACAGTATCGATCCGAAGAGCGAAAAGACGGTTGACGTTGTGCTCTTCTCGGGTGACAAGTTCGATGCTACGAAGGCTGATCCGAAGCAGACGTGGGGTGGTGTTGGTCGCGCCTCGATCGGCAACAAGATCACGATGGGTGATAAGCTTGCTCAGCCGGTGAAGGCTGAAGCCCGTGACGTCAATGGCGACGGCAAGAAGGACATGGTCTTTACGTTTACGCAAAAGGGTCTTGCTCAGAACATGCTCGCTGGCGCAATGTATGACATCTGGCTCCACACCTATGTGAACGGCGAACGTGTTGCTTTAATGGACTCCGCCTTCATCGAAACCGAAGGCTACAAGGGGCCTGCTAAACGTACGCAAAACGCTGACTTGTAATTGGTTGAGTAATGGAGAGCTTGTCGAGTGCTCTTCATCTTGACAACAAAAAGGGGGATGCTTTGTGGCACCACCCCTTTTTGTTATGCGAATTCGCTACGTTGATTTCGACTTAAAACTCAAAGCTATAGAGCACGTTAAACACTTGATTGATGCCAGAAATAGCTTCGACATAAAGACGTGGCATGAGTCGATAACGAAGCGTAATTGTGGCAAGTGAATCAAAAATACCGACCCCGTATTTGAGTTGAAGGCCAGGCAGAATGTAGCCACTCACGACGACTTGAGAGCTGTCACCGACGCCTGCGGTATCAATGCCAAGGTCGCTAATCCCAACGGCATTCCCAATCGCACCGACAATCGAGCCCGTTTGCGAGACGCCTAAGCCGATCAAGACAGAGGTGATCATCGCGTTGTCGTCTGTTGAAGCTGATAGCCCTTGACCGCGTAAGAGGTAAGAGAGCGCAGCTTGTTGAGACAACACGGGTTCAGAGAAGACGCTAACCTTGGGGCGCTGGGCGTTACCTGTCACGCGAATCCCGGCAGTAACATTGTCTTCAATAGCATCAGGATTGCGAATAGCCTCGATATTAAGTTGCGGACGGTCCGGGGCACCAGAAAAGAGCACTTGACCTTGCCTCACGGTCAGGTCTTGACCATAGGCATGAAAGCGCCCATCCACGACATTGACTTGGCCATTGAGACCTAAGCCACGCTTATTGTCTTGCGTGACTTTCAGGTTACCTGTCAAGCGAGCCTTGAGGCCAAAGGCATCCAACCAAACTTTGTCTCCAATATGGACGGTGAGATTACTGCCAATTGGAATGCTCGCTGTCTTTTTGACTTTAGGCTCCATATGGCGATCAAGCATGACTTCGTCACTAGAGACACCCACGGCTGTTTCGGGGAGGTTCGAAACAGCGATCTTGGCGGTCGGTACGTTAATGTGACCGTCAAGCGTCATCAAGGTGGGTGTGGCCGAAAAGACCACATCAGGCGATATTACCACGCTAGCGTAAGGCGGCACGGTAACTAAGATGTCTTTGCCGTCTGCACGGACTTGCGCCGTGGGTGCTTCGGGATTATGCCAGTCGGCGCGACCGGACAGATTCAACGTACCATTCGTGGTTTCAAGTTTGCCTTTGAGTGTGGAGCTTGTGCCATCAAATGTGATGTCCATGTTCGAGGGCTTCATGACTACCGGTACGGCCCCTTCTTTAATGGTGGCGTTTGCTAATTGAACGTCCCCATAGAGTTCAGGCTTAGAAAGTGAACCTGCCATACGCAGGTCACCCTTCATCGTGCCTGCCGCTTGTTCACCTGACGTAATGAGGGCATTGAGGATTGACAAATCAATGGGGGCAATACTTAATTGCCCTGAGAGACGACGAGTCTTCAATGGATCAGTCACGCGTGCATGTCCCACAATACCACCGTTATCGCGAAGGCCAATCTTGACATCTGCTTGAGCGGCATTGGCTTCTGTTTTTGTAGCAATTGTGAACGTATCGACATGAAGTGGAAGTCTCTTTTCGCCAACGGTTTGTGTGAGGGCTATGCGATCGCCTTGAATGCGAGCGTCAACGGTTGGCAATTGTCCGGAGGATAAATGCCACTTTGCACGTGCATCCCCATTGAGTTGTCCAGTGACTTGAGTGTTGTCTGGTAGATATGGTTTCAATAATTGTAAATTGAGTCCATTAAGGGCTAAAGCTGCTGAACCTTGATCTGCCGCTACCAGGGGAGCAGTGAGGCAGACGTCACCTTCTTTACCGTTCCAACAGTGTGGTGCAAGGGTTGCTGTGGCTTGGCTGACGTTCACTCTAAGAGCGGCGTTTTTGACTTGTGTCCACTGACCAATCGGTGTTTTGACGTCACCGTCTTTGAGCATGCCAGTCCAAGTTAAGGTCTTCGTATTGAAGGCCCCATCTAACTCAAGCCCAGCGGAGACAGGATCACCTGCGAGCGTTACCTTGAGGGTGTGTTTTTGGTCAGTGCCTTTAAGACGGGCAGTGAGGTCATGGACATCCATGCTAGGGAGTTTTGCGTTCGAAGCGTGGATATACAAATCCCCGTTGATGCTACCCGTTGGTTTTGCCGTAATATCACCTTTGACTGTGAGAGCTGCAAGCCCAATGTCGTCATATTGGAGTTTGGTTGCGCTGAGGTCAGCATTGATTTTGGGCTCACTAAGCGTACCGCCAATCGTAATAAAGCCGTCGGCACGACCTGTGAGGCCTGGCAACGTTTTATTGAGGTTGGGCGCTTGGATTTTAAGGTCGCCTTGGAGAACTTTGCCATCAATAAGCCCTCTAGCTTCCAAATGGTTATCCCCTAAAGTCACTTTGAGGTTTGGTACATAAATTTCGCGCGGACCTTGAGAGGTAGCCACAGCGGTCATACTCAGGTCACTCTTTGCGACCTTTCCTTTGATATCAATCGTGGGTAGTTCGATGGACCATTTTTTAGGCGAAATATATCCACTTACTTTAGCGTCACCCGACAATGTTGCATCAAGAGACGGTACAAAATGATGTATGCCAAGGTCAGCGAGCTTAATATCGCCCTTAAAGGTGAAGTGCTTTGACCAATCAGCTTTTGCTACCACCATACCTGTGCCGCCAGCTGTTTGAGCAATCAACGAATCAATATTGAGATCCGTGAGTGTGCCATGCGCTTTGAGGTTCAAAGTGGCGGGGGGCGTTTGAGGCGCATCGACGGTAGCACTACTTTGAAGTGTCCAACGCGCGGCAGAGCCAGTAAGGCGTAGCGAGAGTTTCGATAGTTGTGTCGTATCAGCCTTCTTTTTGGCGTCTAACGGTAAATTGACTTTCTGACTTGATAGCGTAACAGAGAGCGGTAAACCAGGGATCGAAGGTTCAGCAACGATCAGGCTCGTCGTCGGGATGGCACCTTGTGTTTCGCTTGCCAAAGTCACTTTGCCAAGAAGATTACCGCCTAAAAGGATATCGGCTGTTTCTCCCATGATCGGGGCGATGCTAGAGCGAGCTGTTGCGCGAACTTCGAGTGGCCACGTGCGAGATAAAGTGATTTTACCGTTGAGTTGAACATTGCCTTCGGGCGCACGGATGTTGAGATGGTCGACGACGACGTCGCTACTATTCATGTCACCCTGGAGTCTAACTTCATCTAGAACGATTGGCGTATCTGCGTCAAGTTTGAGATCCGTCCCTAAGACACGCTTCGCTGTGATGTGAAACGGAATCGATACATCGGGTAACGACGAGATCAAGGGTTGTCCTAAGATCGCGTTCAAACTTTCACGAAAGGGCGACACATCATAGCCGTCGGACGCTGCGTCGGTTTTTGCGATTTGCTTTGTGGTGACTTTGTCAGACACTTTGGCCGGCGTTTTCGGGAGTGACACCGTCAGCGTGCGTAATGTTAAGGGTTCAACTGAAAGGTGCTCATCAATCCAGACGGCTTCACCTGCACAGTAACCCAATTTGATACGAATGTCGTCTACGTCAAAGCCGAGGTCTGAGATCTCAAAGCCATGGAATTCGATAGGCAATGGCATCATCAGAGGATGATTGTCCTCAGAGTTTGGTATCTCATCTGGGTCGCTAGGTGGCAATTTGTCGGTGATGAGCTTACCACGAAAGTGCCCCGCAGTAAGTTGGTCGACGACTAAGCGTTTTTGCCACAATGCATCACGATTGATTTTGAGATGAAGGTCGTCTGCCGAGAGTTTAAGCCCCGGCATTTCCCAAGCAACTTTTGTGAAGGCGAGATCAAAAAAATGACCTTCGACCTTTTCATAGGTGAGTCCAGGCACCATAGGGAGGACTGTGTGTAAAAAAGTTGTTTGGCCACGCTCGGTACAAAGGAGGCAGGCAGCAGTGCCACCCACTAGCATAAGGCAGACACTCGAAGCGAGCATTAATTTGATTGCACGTCTCATAGTTCAGCTCCGAGTCCGATATAAAATTGCAATGTTTTGTTTTGGGAGTCTCCAACTGGACGTGCGAGGTCGAATTTAATGGGACCTACAGGTGAATTCCAACGTACGCCGATGCCTGCGCCTTTTTTCCAATCCAAATTGGCGAAGCTGTTGGTGGCGTCACCCGTATCAAAGAAGATGGCACCCCACCATTTACCTGTGACGTTGTATTGGTATTCGACGCTACCTGTCATCATGAACGACGCACCAGTTAAACGGCCTTCAGCGTCTTTAGGCGAAATGGATTCATAGTCGTACCCACGAATGCTACGGTCACCGCCAGCGAAGAAACGCAGGTCTGGCGGCACTTCTGTAAATCGATTCGTTTTGATTTTCCCAGCGTTTCCACGTAAGACAAAGCGGTGTCCACGCCAGGGCGTTCGAATGAGTGTCCAGTGCCCTTGTAAAATTACAAAGTCCACATCAGAGCCAAGATATCCAGTCGAAACGTCCAAGCTATAACGCTGCGAGTCACCCCAATAAGGCATCGTGCCACCGCGAGCACGGGTCCTAGAAAAACTGATGCCTGGATAAATCAACATCGTGTCATTTGAAATGCCGGCTTGTGTAAAGCTGTCAAACATCCAATGAAAGCCAACCGAGCGTTGCCAACCCTTGGAAAGTTCCCAGTTGCGAGAGACGGCTAAAGCCATATTATGGCTCTCGGTATCATTGACGTCTGTTTGTTTAACAGCGCCTTGAAATAGCCAATACTCCTCAAGCGGATTAGTGATGCGCGGTAAGCGATACGATAAGTCCAACTCTTGTTCAACAGTTGAAATACTGGTCGAGGCAGAGAGACTGTGTCCACGACGGTTGACCCAAGGCTTGGTCCAGTTCACTTTGCCGTGAGGACCTGTATCGGTGGCGAAACCTATACCTGTTTCAATAATGTTGGATTTACGGGGGACGATGTCAGCGTTCATTGGCAACTCTGTACTCTTGGCGTCACGAGCAGCTTTGAAGTTTGGTGCAACAACGGCCGAGGAGAACCAACCGCTTTTGGCTAAGCGTTGATTGAATTCACCCAACGTATCGGCGTTATATTCGTCCCCTTCTTTAAAGGGTTTCATGTTGTCTAAAAAGCGCGTGTCGATTTGAGAGCCTGAATATGTGACTGGGCCAAAAGTCCAACGTGGCCCCGTATCGTAGTCGATATTCCAAATGGCTTCATGTAAGGGAAGCGATACGCCGAGTTCAGCACGATGAAAGCTCGCATCAAAGTAGCCACGTTGCAAAGCAACGTTAGAGAGAGCCGACTTAAATTCGTCGTAGTCGCTGTGCTTCAAAATGGTGCCGGGTTTCGGGATGCGTCGCTTTTGAAGAAACTGAAAAAACTTGTCGTCAGCGCCTTCGCCTGTGATATTGACGTTTGTTTGGGCAATCTTGACTGGTGTGCCAGGTGTGACATGAATGGGCATACGACCATTTGTAGGTTCGTCGAGTCGAATGAAAGGCTGATAGTAGCCGAGTGCACGTAACGAAAGACGAATCGCTTTATCAATTTTGAGGCGATCTGTTGGCGAATCTGTGAGCCCTGCCTTTTTTAAAGGTGAGAGCCATGCTTCAGCATTTTCCTTCAATTCGCCGTTGAGTCCGTCGATGGTGACGGTAACGGGCTTCGCGAAGACTGAGCCACAACAAAGCAATATCAAAATGGCAACGGTTGGCGCGCGCACAGCGGGTATCCTTGGTCAATTTCTATCAACCGATTAGTTTAGCCGACTATCTAGACCTCGAGGACAAACGGTTGCAATTCGAAAACTATCGCTGTCTCTTTAATAAAGGATCGAGCACTTCAGTGGGAGTGACGTGCTTGAGTGTAGGCGTTTGAGTTTGTGTGAGTATCGTCAGACGCAGTTTATCTAAGGCGTGATGTGTGACGTTTAGCACAGTTTGCTCTTTAGTATGATGTACGATGGGCGTGTTGTTGTGGTGGTTGATGGTCAACTGATAGTGTTTTTGACCGCGATTTAATTTAATCTCGGACTCTTTCATGCCCCAAACCAAAAAGAAGGGATTGGTATTTCCTTCAGTGTCACACCTATGAATAACCCACTCAGCAGCGGCGCCAAAAATCATGCGGCTCATACCGTTCACGCTTCGAATGGGGCGAACGGTTTCGATGTCTAATCCCATCACCGGGTCAAGGGCGCTGGCTAGCCCTACGGCAATTGTGTCCTGAGTGTGCGCAATACATAAGGCACGGTGTTCACCGTTAGGCAACAATAAGTAGGGTGGATAAGGGCGTTCTTCGACGAGTGTTGCGCCTAATGCATTGGCATAGCACTGTGCGATGAGACGCCCCCAAAGGGTTTGACGACGTCGCGCAGGATGCGCAAATTGACCGATACGTGCTTGCGTGCTTTGAGGAAGCGTCAGTAGAGCGCGTGCTTCAAGCGGCTCATTAGGCTCGGGCATCGTGAGTAAGATTACGATGGGTAAGCTGTCATCAAAAAAAGAAACTGACATGGTATCGGTTTGGGCAATGTAAAAGATTCAGGTACGTAGTTTACGCGACTCAAGACGCTTCGTCAGTGCTGATCGTTTTAAAGCGAGACGCCCATAAACCAAAGAGTGCCCAAAGGGTAATAATAAAAGCGACAAACCATAGGGCTGGTGTCCAACTGTCGACCAAAAGTGAAGCAAAGATGATGGGCCCTAAACCAGCGCCTAAATAGCCAATCCCTTGGGTCATAGCAGAAAGCCCTAGTAATGCGGCGTTCGACCGTGTTTTTTGAGCCATCAAAATAAAAGCAGTTGAGAGCATGGCGCCTTGTGGTGCGCCAGCAAGGACGCTACCTAAGTAGATCCATGTGCCTCCTAGCGTCCAGCAATAAAGTCCCAATAAATAGGACAGCGACATCAAGCCTTCGGCGAGCCACTCGTAACGGCAAAAGTGCAAAAAACGTTCTGTAAAAATTGAAGCAGGCAACCCAGCAAAGAGGTAAAGAGCTAAAGCTATACCAGCCATAGTTGCACTCACTTGTTGCGCTTCTAAGTAGGGTGGTAACCAGGCAGCAACGGTATAGATAAGGAGTGACTGAAGTCCCATAACACCCGTCATCGCCCAGGTGCCAGGTTGACGGTATAGACTAGAGGCGCGAAGTAACGGTTGAGAGGATGATTGAATCGAGTGAGTGAGTCCTATCCAAGCGACGAGCACCAAAACGCCAAATCCAGCCCAAAGCAAAAAGGGCGCCTGGGACAACTGTGTTGACGAGGCGAGTGGATAAGCTGAGAGCGCACCGATGGCACCAGATAAACCGACAAAACCCGTATAGATGCCAAATAAACGATGGGCGCCCGACCTAAACCACGTCTTTATAACGACGGGCATGAGGACGTTCAGCGCGGCAATGCCAGTTCCAACCATAAATGTGCCGGCTAATAAAGGTCCATAGTCAGGGATCGAACGCAAAAAGCCTCCAATAGCCAACGAAATGAGAAATAAGAAGACCGTCGACACCAAGCCAAACCGACGCACCACAGAAGGAGCAATAAAAGAGAAAAGTCCAAAGACCAGAATCGGAAGTGACGCGACTAAGCCATATTGATTGGGGGTCAATGCCAACTCAGTCGTTAAAAGGTTTGCCAAGGGGCCAACAGAAGTAATCGGACCACGCATCTCCAAAGTGACGGCCAGGATGAGGCAGAGGGTGAGTAGGGTCTGGGGCATGATTGTCGTCAGAGTGGGTTGGAACAAAAGTGGGTAGAAAGGGGGTGTTTTATGGTTCTGATACCGTAAAAAGGTTATAAAAAGTAAAAATCTTGACAAATGAAAAAGAATCGTGTTTAATTCTACTCCTTCGCGGAGACAACACGTTGACTGCGAAATTATTTTTGACAAAGAGTGTTTGATCTGATATGATTAACATTCTGTGCTTTACGAAGCACTGTTCTTTAAAA